>JBHLLP010000001.1:0-161226 GCA_048885525.1 Candidatus Hermodarchaeota archaeon
TATAGACTTATTAGATATATGATCAAACGTGGCTTATAAAGAATTAAAATATATTATTGAAACTCTTCAAGAAAAATTTAATAAACTAGATTTTAACATTAAGACTATTAATAGTGTGTTATTTGAAATTTTAGAGAAGAATAACGCCAAATTTGAAGAATTCAAAAATGCTATCAGATTTAAATGGGAAGAATTTGAAAATAAAAACCAAAATAGGGTAATTAAAAAAACATTTACATCTTTTTTCTATGAAAATTTTCATGATATATTTAATAACTTCTTAAAGGTATTTTTTGGTTTTGATGAAAATTCATTGAACCTATTTAGTAAAGAAAAAATATCTGAAGAAATAATATTTTTCTTTTATAACTATACTCTAAATCCAAATGAAGAGGATACATTTGTAAGACTTTCTAAAGAATTCCAAGTTAATGCATTATATGGATTTTCAATTAGTACAGGATATCTTTATTTTCTCGTTCGCCTTTTAGGAATTGTTATAAGAAAAACAATTCAGAAAAGAATCATTGTTTTACTTGATGCAGTAAATGTTGAAGATGAAGAAGTAAATAAAAAATTGAATTTTATGATAACTATTAAAGATAGCAAGGACAATATATTCAATTATTATTACAATATGGTATTATTTTACTTCTTAAGACAAATTAAAGGTATTCCTAAAGATTTTTACGAGAATATGTTAGAAGGAAGAGAAAAATTATATCAAGTTGCTTTGAAAGAGTATTCTCTTTCAAAAGAAAAATTAGTAGATTTAATGTATTATTTCTATAAAAAATGCATTTTACTGAAAAGCTTCTCACCCTTATTAGACTTTTTTAATTTTGTTGGAGCTAGGGTTGAAGATTCGGTATTTTCAAAAATAGATATAATTAAGAAAGAATTCCTTATTAATCTCGATTATTCAACTGAGAAAAAAAGTTCTATTATTAACTTTTTCAATTACCTTGATAAGAAATCAACTTTATATTCAACCTTTCAAGCAAATAATTTACCTTCTCCAAAGTCGCAACTAAATCTATTTTTATTATATATGAAATATTACTTTAGTAGCGGACTCGAGGCTTTAGAAGTAGGGGAATTACTATTTTTACCAGAAATTTTCAAGAATACATTAAATCAACATAATAAAAGTGTAAATGATGTGATTGGAGCTAATTCTGTTAATAATATTAAAGAATTTTTAAATTTCCTGTCAGCTTTATCAAATATTAAAAATATAGATCTCTTTTTTCAAAAAATCTTCAATAAAAATATTTCTCAATTAAATTATGGCTTTTTTAAAACATTTTTAAAGAGCTTAAATTCAAATTTTTGTCAGATTTTAGCTCAAGAAAATGAAATTCTTTCTGAAGATCCACAAAATACACCATTTACATTCAATACGATTGTTGATCATATTTGTAGAATTCTCTATGTATTGATTGATAAAATATTTATGAGACCCTCACCAGATCTTGCATCTCAAAATTTTATAGATCCACGCAGTCGATATATTGGTAAAAATATTGCTTTAAGAGTTTTAGAACTTTTTGTATTTCAAGATATA
Source organism: Candidatus Hermodarchaeota archaeon (assembly GCA_048885525.1). Lineage (GTDB taxonomy): Archaea > Asgardarchaeota > Lokiarchaeia > Sigyniarchaeales > SOKP01 > Loki-b32. Next base: position 1,568 of record JBHLLP010000001.1, read on the forward strand.
AATTATTCTGATGATGTGTGGCCCGATTATATAATCAGTTTGAACAGAGAACAGATTAAAAATGACTTAAAAAAGTTTAATATAAATATTCCTGACAAATATTTCTACACAGTTGAAGAATTAATACAAATAATGGTGACCTATAATACCCAATCATTTTCCGATCAACCTTTTTTCGAAGAATGGTTAATCCATGAGATTATCATTCCATTTAATGATTTAATTCAAAAAATCCGAATTTCTGTAAAAAATCCCTCAAATGAATTTGATGTATATGAAAAATTAAGTGAATATTTTCTATTAAATATAAAAGATAAGCAAATTATTAAAGACTTTAAGTTTTTATGCCAACAATTTGCTCCTTTTTGGAAAAAAGTAGAATAATTTTTAAAATTATTATTTAAGTAATATTGAATATTTTCAAAAATTTAGAAAATTGATTTTCTATATCTATTATTGGTAAATCTAAAATTTTGTCTTTTTGTAAATCCTTAGAGCATATTACTCCAGAAACCATTTTAATATCGTTAGTTAATTGTTTTTCAATCTCATTTAGATTAGATATGCACAAAACTGTTGGATTATTTAAATTCCTAAATCCTTCTGTAAATACTATGTTTATTTTGATAGGTCCATTTTTCAACCAACTCAAGAGCTCATCAAATTTATTCTCTTCGTTTTTGAAAAATATCGCGGTCTCTCTATTAATATTTTGAATCACAGAGTAAGTAGCTCCCACGTTAGTAAATTTATAAGAATCTTTTCCACTCATATCCACAGAATGGTGTTTTACATTCTTTATTACAGCAACATTATAATTCAAATTATTTCTTATTAATTTTATAGCTTTTGTAATGAAATTAGTCTTTCCAGAGCCAGAATATCCAACCACAGAAATAATTTTAACATTCATATTTTAATCTATCTCGGATTCTTTTTCTATTTTCATTTATTTTAATAAAAAAGAATTTATTATTTTACTAATTAATATTTATTTAAATAAGAATTTTCTATAGAAAACAAAATATCTTCGAGAATTAATGCTTGTTAAAAAAGAAAGGATCATATTTGACGCTAATTTCTTTATTTGTATGATGCAAATTAAAGCACGTAATATTTTAGCAAATTTAAACAGTGTTGCAGAAGACTTAGGATACAATTATTATATCTCTCAAGTCGTATTTGATGAAATTAAAGCACCACATACTTATAAAGATAAACTTAAAAGTTTCATAAATGTAGAAAAAGTATTACCTAAAGAAATTAATGCTATTAAAGATAATTTAAGTAAATTTAATGTAAGATTTCCTGCCCAAGACCCAGATCTGACACTCGTTTGCATTGGAAACAGATTATTGAATGAAAATAATTCAATTCCCGTCCATCTTGTAACTGATGATTTTAAACTAGCAAAAAATGCAAATTTATTATATAAAAGTAAAATCAATATTTTATCTCTTTCAAGTTTTCTTCTAAAAATTCAGAGAACAACCGCTAATAATCAGATGAGAAAATATTTCAAAGAACTTTGGAGGAAAAGTTTGAATTATACTTTATCCTATATGATTGAACGGTCAAAAATCTATCCCGCAGAACAAAAAATTACTTGGTTGATTGAAAAGGCAATAGCTGTTACAGAGACTTCAATTCTAACACAGGATATTGAATTAGAAAATCCCGATGCTGGTGTCAGATTTGAAATAGGGGCATCTAAGTATGCTTTGGAAATAGATATCGCTGAAAAGTATATTGAAAATCAAGATCTTTCCCAAACCGAAGAGGAAAAAATATTTGAAATTATAAAATTCCTAGAAAATTTAAAAATATCAAGAGAATATGTAAAACGCGCTCGAGAGGCGATAATAAAAAGCATTCCCAAAGATGCGGTTAAGTTTTTAAAAACAGGGAATGGATTCTTAGTGTCTCTACTTCAAGTCGCATCAGGACAATTAACAAATATTAAGGATTATGAGATTGTTGAACAGTTGATATGCTCTGAAATTAGTAAAATGGAATTTTTAAGAGCATTTTTATTAGTTTCTCTCGGCCGTATTAATATTGCAATAGATTCACTTGAAAGAGCAGCATTATTCTCGATTATAATTCATAATTATAAAACCTGTTTAACTTTAAATTATGTAAAGGCTTTGATATATCTATTCCATGGATTATATACAGAAGCAATAAAACAATATAATTTTACAGAAGAATTAGCTGATATTTATGGAGATGATAAGTTGAGGTTAAAATGTCGAATAGGTAAAGCTATAGCAATTTATATTCAAGGTGAGGATAGGAATACGGCATTAAATATCATGCAAGAGATCTCAGAAATGGATTTAGATAAGAATTTTCTTGATGCTATAATAGTATTTAGTGAGTTAGGAGATTATTTTTTAGCTTTAGGACATTCTCAAATTGCTACTAATCTTTATAATCAAGCTTTAGAAATATCGATTGACTATAAATTGACATATAAAAGCGAAATTTTAATAGAGAAGTTAAAAAGATCTTACATTGCAACTGTTTTAGTCGGATATTCAGCAGAAGATGCTGTCGATAAATTGGATCTTTTATTAGATAAAGCCTACTCCATAAAAGACGTTGAAAAATACAACGAACAAATTAAAAAAATTTCTAGCTTTAATCTCTTATTTTATACTCCATTCCCACATATTAAAGGGAAAAATAAGACAATTCCTTTCTCAGCATTACCGAAAGAACTTAAAGATGATTACTTAGAGGTAGTATATTTCGAAAAATTAAAAGATACTCAAGATCAAATTCTTTTTATTGTTTCTCATTATGAGCTAGGTTTACTTGGAATTAAATTGAAAACTAGTGAAAATGTAACTGGAATTGCTGAAAATTATAATTTAAAGATAAAGCCAACTGCTAAGGTAAAAATATATGAACCTGATGAAGAACTAAAAAACTTATTTTTAATACGAGCAATTATTGAAATAACAACAATAGATCAAGTCCAAATAAATTATTCTCTTCCGTCTTTCTTTAAGCAGTTGAATCTATAGCACAATACAATAAGAAAATGGTTATCCTTTCCTCAAACTCTTGTCTCGTTGCGAAATTTGATGACTGTGGATGGCACATGAAATACAGTAGTACTTTGTCTTACTTGGAGTTTGAATTATAGTTCCTGACTTTTTTAATTCAGTATACATTCTGCTATCAACCAGTGAGACCCTTCTTGTTACTGCTTTAGCTTTACTTCTCGCAACAAACCTCCCACATTTACTACATTGAACTCTGGCATACTGTCCTTTGCTAGAACCGCTTCTACCGCCACTTTTTCTTTTTTTTGGAATAAAAATCAGCTAATGTTATTTTTTCTTGTTTTTCGTTAGATCTATACAATATTTTAATAGTCTAAAATTTAAAAAATTTATCTTTAAGCACTATAAACTACAAAAATAAATTATAAATATGTAGTTTGTACAGTTAACTAATTATCCTCTAAATTTTTATTTAAGTTCTTCAATATCTTAAAAGAGAAAATTAATCTTTGTATAACCGTATAAACTAACGTAAAAGTATAGATTATAATACTAATAAGAAAAATTGGGGTTACTGGAACTCTGGTTATAAATGGTACAAAAATAGTAATAGGTTCATTGAAAATTAGTAATGTAACAAAATAGAATATAAGCTCTATAATAATAATAAAGAGTATAAATAAAATTCGCTCAGCTCGTTCCATAAATCCAACTCCCCTCATATTAATACCTTCATTTTCTGCTCTTGAACGTATATAAGAGATCATAATAACTAAAAACAATATAATATAACCTAATATATAATCTACTAAACCTCCATAGATTAAACCTAAAATAAGCAAAGCATCAGATAATCTATCTAAATTTGAATCAAGAAATGCTCCAGCTTGAGTTTCATTTCCTGTTCTTCTTGCAACTTCTCCATCAAATAAATCAAAAGCACCTGCTATTCCCAAAATAACAGGGATTATCCATGAAAACCATATTGAAAAATATAACCCACATGTGGCAATTACTAACGAGCCTATAACTGTACATATAAATCCTATATAAGAAATCTTATTAGGAGTAAAATTATGTCTAATTAAAAATTCTACAGGGCGATCTATATATCTACTTGAAAATTCCTTCTGTCGAACTCTTTTATTTGTATCTTTTATCTCATTCAATTCCTTTATAAAAACTGATATCTGATAATTTAGATTATTATTTTTAAAATTTTATTACAATAAAAAATTTATTATAATGCTAACAAGTGTAATTTCAATAATCGAATAACTGAGGAAGCTAAATATGATTGATTTCCAATACTTACCATCGGAATCTTTAATGCTGATAATTCCTTTGAGTATATATATTCGTCTTCTTGGCTCCCTATTATAAAAATATTATTTTCTTTTTCTTGAATATCGCTTAATAGTTTAAATAAATCTTGACCTTGTTCACATAAAATATACAGATTATATCTTAATTTTTTAAAATGAATTATCGCCTCGATTATATTCATTTTTGAATCTTTAATTGAACTCAACTGGTTGAGAGATTGATCTCTTTTATTATGGTATTCTTGAAGGAATTTAACAAAATAATCTGTAAAACGCAATTCGTTTTTCGGAAAAATTTCATAATTAAAAAATTCTGGATCAAAAATGAAAGTACCATAACGATCTAAAAATACCCAAATTTGAATATTTTTATCAAATCTATCATTCCCAATTAATGTTGCTAAAATACTTCGTGAAATTACATCTAATCTTCCTGAGGATCCTGGAACATCTCTTATATTATACTTATCAATATTTACTGTTTTAGAATAAATAAAGAAGATAATAGTCATAACAATGTCAATTTATTTATTATATATAAGAACGATAATTTAATTAAAAGTATTATATTAATTATCGATAATAGTTTAATCCAACTATTCTAAATTTGAAAATGTAAGATAATAAAATGGATGAAATAGATATTTCCATCTCATTAATGTTATTGGTTAATTCAAGGATACCATACAAAGAATTAGCTGAAAAGTTCAATATGAGTGTGAACTCTATTCATAAAAGAGTAAAATCATTAGTAGATCTCGAAGTAATACAAGGATTTAATGCAAAATTAGGATTCCCTAATTTTCCAGGAATAACTAATATCTTAATATTTGGTTTTTCAGATTTAAGACAAAAAAAGCAATTGATAAATAAATTAGGAGAAAATGAATGTATATATAATGTTACCCAAGGGAGTGGTAATGCCTTTTATATACATGCATACCTTAGGAATATTAGTGAATTAGACGCCTTGGTGTCATTTATTCGTAAAACAGGAAATCTTACTGATTTAATTGTTGGAATCGATAAAGATATGCCGCCAATTGCCTTAGAAGAATTAAAAGTTAGACCTCTTACCGATTTAGATTATCTTATTATTAAATCATTAAAAGAAAATTCTAGGAAGTCTATCTCTGATATTGCCCTTGAAGTTGGTGCTTCAACAAAAACAATAAGAAGAAGATTAGAACGCTTAACTGAAAATTTTCTTGTTCAATTTCAAATAGACTGGTATCCTGATAAAACAGGAATAATACCATTAATGATAAACTTAAAATTAGATTCCAGCAAAATTATTGATGATAAGGAATTTAAGGAAAAATTAATAAAAGTATTTGGTTCAAAAATTCTAATTACCTGGTCGTTCAGCAACCTACCTAACCTTAAATTTGTTTTTATATGGGCTCAATCCATGAAAGAACTTCAAGAAATACAAAATTTACTCTTATCTGAGAACTATGAGAAGGTTGATCTAACAATATTGATTGAAGGAAAAATGTTTCCAACTTGGATTGATACATTTTTAGAAGATAAGGTGAAGGAAATTAAATCTAAATCAAAATAATCATAAATATTAAATTTCCCTTTTTTCCAATTACTAATGTAGTGATGGGAATTAAATTTGAAGATTTGATTTATAAACAAATTTCTGGAATTCCTAATATGATTAAGAAAGAACCAATTTTAAAAATTATTTATAAATAACCTGATTTTCCAAAGTACGATTTTTCACCCAAGTGGGTTAAAAAAGTCCCAATTTTCTTATACTTTTTTTCCTTTTTTGATAGACTAAGTTAGCATTAACATTTTATACGATTTTTCATAATTCAATATCAAATATCGGACTAAGAATGTTTTATAATATTCTAAAAGTTAAGATAAATAATAAAAAAAATGTGAAAAAAAATGGAAGAAATAAAGATCAGAACAAAACCATATGAAAAACCCGAAAATATAAGATATCCAAATAGTGAAATCTCAATCGAAGTTAGAGATCTTAAGAAACATTTTGAAGGGAAAAAAGATTATGATGATGTGAAAGCCGTTGATGGTATTTCATTTAAAGTTAAATCTGGAGAATTGTTTGGTTTTTTAGGGCCAAATGGTGCAGGAAAAACAACTACTATTCAAATTTTGATTGGATTACTTAAACCTACTGATGGAACCGCTTTAATAAATGGTTATGATATTCATGAAGATTTACCTAATATTAAAGAATTAATTGGAGTTTGTCCTCAAGAACCTGCAGTTTTTAAGCATCTTTCTGGTAAGGAAAATATTAGTCTTTTTGGTAGTCTTCACTTAATGTCAAAAGACGAGATACATAGAAGAACAGAAATCCTATTAAACACTTTAGATCTTGCAAAAGCAAGTAAACGAAAGGCTAAAGGTTATAGTGGTGGTATGCTTCGTCAACTAAATTTGATAATTGCATTAATTCATGATCCAATGATATTATTTTTAGATGAACCCACAGTTGGAATGGATCCCCGAGTTCGAAGAAAGACTTGGGAATTTATTGGAAGCTTAAAGCAAGTCAACAAAACAATTTTCTTAACTACTCATTATATAGAAGAAGCAGAAGCATTATGTGATCGGGTTGCTATTATAGATTATGGGGAATTACTGGATATTGGTTCACCTAAAGAATTAATGGAAAAATATCAAACAGATGACCTAGAAGGGGTTTTTATGAAAATTACAGGCAGAAGGATTATGGAGGGGCTTTAAATGAAAATTCAACGAATTATAGCACTATTAAAAATGGATTTAAAAAGAGTTATTTTTGAACCGGCATATTTATTTCTAATGCTTTTATTTCCAGCAGTACTTACAATAATATTTGGTATTGCTTTTGGTGATCCAGAACTAGGAATGAGTTTTAATGCAATGGCTCCAGGATTATTTGCATATGCATGCATATTCATAATCATGATAGTTGCTCAATCTTTTAGTGATTTAAGAGAACAAGGTTTATTAAGAAGATTAAATACAACTCCTATGACTTCTGGAGATTTTATGAGTAGCCAAGTTATTTCAAATATGATTATAACAATGTTACAAGTGATTATAGTGTTCATTCTAGCATTACCTTTTGGATTCAGTCCCAACACTAATATAGGAGGACTTTTGTTTGCTTTTTTATTAATGGCTATGTTTTCTCTTAGTTCTGTAGGATTAGGCCTCATTACAGCAACTATTTCGAAAAGTTCTGGAACTGCAACCGGATTATCGTTTATATTTATACTGCCGCAGATGTTTTTTGGTACTTTCATACCGCTTACTAGTACTACAAGACCTATTGCTATGGCACTTCCTAGTTATTATGTTACTGATGCTATAAAGTCAATATATAGTGGCGCTTCATTGTTAAGTAGTAATTTATTAATCGATTTTGCTGTTGTTTCAATTGTCAGCGTTGTAATTGTAATATTAGGCGTACAATTATTCAAAAAATTTGGAAATAAATAAAGTAATAATTAAATTTTTTTTAAATTTTTTTTCTTTAAAAAAATTAAAACATTTTTTATTTGGTCAGATTTAATGAAATCTTCTTCTTATAATGAATGATTACGTAGAAAGCAGAAGACATTAAAGTAATAGATAAAATAATACCCGCAATTGCCGCGGCATAATCACTAGTTATCCAACTGAGCACTGGAATCCAAGGAGACACTAAATTCTCTAACCATAATTCTCCATTTTGGTCAATTAATACACGTTCTAATCCGTCTGGGGCATCAGATAAAAATCCTATTGTAAAACCAATTGCTATCATCAAAAATAACCCTCCAGCTATTATTAAAATTGAAATTATTGGTTTTTTGTATTTTGAAATATTAATTAGTATTACTTTCTCTTTCATGTATGATTCAGTTGTGATTAACTCTGGTTTTACTTTATAAATATAGAATATAATTAAAGCAGAAATGATTGCTTCCCCTATACCTATTAGAATATGCCAATAAACCATTGCAGGGATAGCTATCCCTAGGGGAACAGCCCCAGCAAAACCTAATTCAATTCCACATGCGAATGAAGCCAAGATTATAGCAATATATGAACCAATAGATGTAGCAATTGTAACTTTTATTTCCTTTTTAATAGATGTTTTATTTAAAATTTTCACTATAAAAATTACAATATAAAATCCTACAATTCCACCAATTATTCCCATATTGAAGGTATTTGCTCCTAATGCTAAAATACCTCCATCTCCGAATAAGCTTTGTACAATCAATACTAAAAAGAGTATAATAACTGAAGCCCATGGACCTAATATAACAGCTACTAAGGTTCCTCCAATCAAATGACCAGAGGTACCACCAGGAACGGGATAATTAACAAACTGAAATGCAAAAATGGTAGCAGCCAAGACACCTATGTAAGGAATTAATTTCTCAGAATCCTCTTTTTCAAAAATTTTTCCCATTTTAAAATATCCAAAAATCATTATTAATATAATAATAATCCATAGGATAATTAGAGTAGCAGGATCAAGTAATCCATCTGGTATATGCATTTTTAAAATATTAAGGTTATTTTTTTTTTTTTAATAAAAAATTAAAATGTTACTATATTCTAATAGAGTATGAAAAATATAAAGTATTACTTTTTTAAAGTTATATATAAACTTTTTAATACGCCAACCTGTTGATAAATTTTTGAAAACGACCTTACCATTTAGGCATGAAAATGAAAAATTATATCTAAATAAGATAAATCCCTTAATTCGTTTAATTTTACCCTTTATTCTAGTAATACCTTTTCTTGTTATAGAAGATTTATATTTAATATCTACAATTTTATTTGTAACTTTAATCATTGATTTAATACTTCGGTTAAATGTTATAAAAATCCTTTCAAGATTGAAAATCGTTATCCCCTTTACTTTATTAATCACATTCTTTATTCCATTTTATGTCGGGGAGTCAGTATTTTATCTAGTCAATATCGGAAATCCAATAATAATTTATAAAGAAGGTTTATATTTGGCTTCCCTTATTTTTCTTAGAGTTTTTGGATCACTATTCATTTTTATGTCTTTTTTCTCTACTTTAACGTACTCAGAATTTATAGATGCCTTAACCAAATTACGATTACCATCTTTTTTAGTAGGATCTTTAATAATAATGTTACACTATATTCCAATCTTAGCAGGATCTAATAAAAAGATCCTAGAATCCCAAGAAATGAGAGGAAAAAAAATTACATCATATTGGCAAAAATTAAAGACTCATGCTTATATTATGGGAAAAAGTATTGTAATCAATATGGAAAGAAGTGAACAATTATATGAAAGTTTAAAAATGCGGGGTTTTTCTGGTAAAATTACTTTTGCTCCAAAAAGATTAAGTATACTTGACATAGTTATATTAACTTTATTCACATTAATGGTTATTAGTTTTATTTTTATTATTAATTTAAAATCACTTTATCAGGGTGTATTTACATTAATTTTGCCGTAGAAGTAGAAGATCTGAACTTTAGCTATAATTCAGGGTTTAAAATTCAAGATGTATCATTTAAACTAGAGGAAAAGGTCATCTGTGGACTTACTGGAAATAATGGTTCAGGGAAAACAACTTTATTAAAATTAATAGTAGGGTTACTAAAACCTCAATCTGGAAACGTCAAGATTTTTAAAAATGTGCTTACAAGAGATAAAAAAAAATTATGGGAGATTAGAAAATCAATTGGTTTTTTATTCCAAAATCCCGATAACCAATTATTTGCACCTACTATTGAAGAAGATATTAGTTTTGGAGCAAGAAACTTGAGACTTGAAGAGGAAGAAGTTAAAAAAAGAGTCAACTGGGCGTTAGACGCAGTAGGCTTATCAGAATTTCGAGAATACTCACCATTTAACCTTTCTTGGGGTCAAAAAAAAAGAGCAGCTTTAGCGGGTTTGCTAGTAATGAAACCTAAATTACTTATTTTGGATGAACCTTTTGCGAATCTAGACTTTAAATCAATATACAATCATCTTAAAATTTTAGAAAAGTTGAGAAGAGAGAATAAAATAACAATACTCTTTACATCTCACAATTTGTTTTTTGTTGAGCATTGGGCTAAATATATGTTATTTTTGGATGAAGGCAAAATTATTTTTGAGGGAAGCCCCAATGCTGGACTAGAAAATTCAAAGGTAAAGAACTTAATTGGATCATATGATAATATTTTCTCATTAATAAAAAAAAGTCAATTGTAAATTCAATTCAGTGTTTTCTAATAATTTAATTTTAAATTTATCTAATCTATACAGTAATAAAATTTAGTCTAATAACCTTAGACATCTAGTGATTATGTATTTCCATCAAATTAAAGGTTGTTTTACTATTCTTAACTTCGAACTATTTATTTTCTAAATAATTATGTCGCCTGAAACACTAACACAGCCTTTTTCATCTCAAGGAAATATCCCCTTTAAATCAAAGATGTTCTCTCATGTCAGGCATTTTGAATGTTGGGACATAATCATGTCGCAAATCTGGGTTGCTGACTCTACTTTCATTGCGATGGGTTTTACCCTTGCTCTGTAAAGAGCCCGTATTAGTTTTTGCATTTATTGATTAATAAATTCAGGATATAAGCATATTTTTGCGCATCATATTCATTTTTTAGTCGTATGAGCCCTCGATAATGCTCAATGCTCCATCATAATTTTCCCACTATTGTAATAGCATATTGAAAATATAAGTTTTATTATTCTTCTTCTCTTAATGAATTAGAGAAATTAAAAAACCTGTTAAGTGGAATTTTTGCTATAACATACCAAAAGTATCGGACTTAAATAATTCCTTTACTTCCTTACTAATTTCTGTTTGATCAGCCTTTAAATATCTATCTAATATAGTTTTAAGCATAGGGCCCCATTTTTTCATTGTTACTCTAATAAAACCAATTTGAGCATTTTGATCTGTTACTACACACAACACTCCTTTACCAACTTTCATAGAAAAAATCATACCTTCAAGATATTCTGTTATTTGAAGATTAATTGATCCATACCCTAAAATATGTCCTTGTTCCTCGCCTGCAACAAAAACAGCACTACCTATAGCACCAATTTTCTCTACCGATATTCCATGATGACCAGAAAATTTAAATTTAGATTGACTTAAAATAGTTATTCCTGTATCATCAGTTAAAAGAGCATATTTTAATCCAGGAGCACTATTGATAATTGAAGTCAAAATCTTTTTTAATTTAAGCTCATCCTCGGAATAACTCAAATATGTATCAACCTAATATTTAGTTCATCTTTTATATTAGTTTCTTTAAAGTTAAAAAATACTTATTTAAACTTATCTTTATATTTTTACCTTACACCAACTTTAGTTAATGAAGAAATTTTAAATATAAAAATTTAAGTAAACTCTGTATTTTTTCTACGACACATATTAAAAAATAATATTAGATCCTTTTCAGCAGAGTCAGTTCTTAGAAAAGATTTTGTCTTTTAATTAAACTCTTCAACGGTTTCATTCGAGTTTTATATTCTTTTGATTTATCTAATAAGATCAATAATTTATAATTTTTTGACTTATCTAAGTCTTTTTTGATTTGAACTAGTTTAGAGTCTTCTATAAACTCCCTATTTTTAGCAATAGCTGATAAGGCTAAAGTATTCTCAAGTATCCATAACTTTTTCGAAATTTTTGATGCTACAGGAAAGCCATGCTTATCTGTTATTATCCCAGCAACAAAATTTGGGAAGTTTTTTTCTATTCTATATAAGAAATACTTAACCTCATTTTCATTAATAAGATTATCCAATATTAAAACACCAATTTTATCAATATGATCTAAATGATAGAATACAATCATTAATTGTTATAATATGAAGATATTATGGTTGATATCTAAAAATTCATATGATGATTTAAAGTTTAAAAGCATTTTACTCTTCAGAACTATAATGTTAAACCTTTTTCAAGGCTGAGATCAGTTGTAAACAAATAAGAAATTTCTTTCTTAAACTAAAAATTCTTCATTTATGATTTTTTTTTATTGTTATTCCAAGGTTAAGATTTTCTACAATTTCACTGAAGCGGTTTCGAACTGTAACTTCGGTCACACAACTAATACGCGCAATTTTTCTTTGAGTTCTACGCTCATTAGTTAAAATACATGAAGCATAAATTGCTGCTGCGCATACACCTGTGGGCCCTCTTCCAGATGTTAAACCTCGTTCTTCTGCCTTCCTAATTATAATTTTTGCCATTTTTTGACATTCAGTTGTCAACTCCAATTCTGAAATAAATCTAGTGAGAAAATCCATTGGCTTAGTTGGATTCAAATTTAAATCTAATTCTTTTGAAATGAATCTGAAAGATCGACCAATCTCTTTCTTATCCACTCTGGCCACTTCAGCAATCTCATTTAATGTACGTGGGACTTTATACATTCTACAAGCAGCATATAAACTAGCAGCAGCTACTCCCTCAATACTTCTTCCTCTTATTAAATGTGCTTCAACAGCATCCCGATATATTTTAGCTGAACATTCCCGCAAATTTTTCTGAAGATCCAAGTTTGAAGCCATACGATCAAGTTCACTCAAAGCAAAAGTAAGATTTCTTTCGGTTGCATCAGATACACGAATACGGCTTTGCCACTTACGAAGCCTATAAATTTGGCCCCTTAATTTAGCAGGTATTTCCTTTCCAAAAATATCTCGGTTTTTCCAATCAATCATAGTACTAAGCCCTTTATCATGTATCATATACGTCATAGGAGCTCCAGTACGTGTTCTCTTTTTTTTCTGATCAGCATCAAAAGCTCTCCATTCCGGTCCACGATCAATGTGTTTCTCAGAATGAACTAGACCACATTGTTCACATACTATTAATCCTCTATTTTCATCAAAAAATATGTTTTCCCCACATTCGGTACAAATTGCATTTTCATTATTAGCATAATCTTCCAATTCAGCTCTCACTTCTTTCCAATTTGAAATATATCCCACCTTTTTGAAAAATTTTCTTTTTTTACAAAAGATCTTTTAAAAAACTAAGCTATTTTAGTGAAATATTTGTCATTAGGGGTAAAGATTTGATTTGGTAATGTTTTAATTGAAATAAAAGGAAGTTCTATTGGCCCGAAAATATCTTTTATGAATCCAATTTTTTCATATTTTTCATTGAAAAGGGGTTGTTTGAATATTTTTTCTAACTTACTATTCCATTGTTTCGCTCTAAAAATTTGATGCTTTTTGGCCGATTGTCCAATATAGAATAGATTCAATTTGACCCAATTCTTTTTCAAGAAATCCCCTAGCTGAGTGGATAAAATTAAAATAAAAGATGGTTGTTAATATTTAAATATAATGGTTTTTGTTTCCCATTCTTACAAAAAGGTAAATTAAGAGATCATTAATCGAAAAAGAAATTAGCTATAAACTTTAGATAACAAAATCACTATAAATAATTCTTAGTTAATTGATACTTTTTTTTACACTCACATTCATATTCATTCTTGTCTAAATTGCTCAAATCCTGAGAGAGGACAAAGTTCTTTAGTCTTTTTTTTGATGAACTCTCACATTCTTTCTTTAAACAATTATGGATCCCTCTTTTTGTTCCAGCCCCAGAAGGATCAGATAATATTCTCATACCTATTAAATCTTTTTGAGTTAAGGCTTTTTTTAAGCATTTGAATAATGAATAAAACCAAGGAGGTCTATATCGGTTTTGAAACCATAAATATTCTACGAGTGTTCCTTTTTGTATATTTAATGGATTAATTGAAATTGAATTCACGCCTAGATTCCTTAGTATTTTAATAGAAGTTGAACAATCATCAATTGCTACTTGTTCATTTATGAAGGGAGGTTTCAATAATAGATAAACCCTTACTCCAATATTGTATTCTTTTAATAGGTTTAAAACATCTAAAAACCCTCTAAATAAAATTCCTTTATTAATATAATTATTTCTAATATAATCATTTACAGTTTCAAGCCCTATAGCAATCTCTAAGTATTTTTTATCGAAAAATTCTTTAATTTCTTCTAATTTTTCTACAGTTATATATTCTAAACGTGATTCTATAACAAACTCCTTAATTTTTTCTATTTTTGAGATTTTTTCATAGATATATTTTCTAGTTTCTTGAGATATTTCATTTTCATCCAAAAAGCTTCCAGAATTGTAGATTTTAAAAATATAATTATCAGAATCTTTCTTAATTTCATTTATTTTATTATTAAAGGCAATATCAAATTGATTATTAAGAATAGTAGTTGATACGTCTTTATTTATAGCATCTAAATAATATCCGCACATAGAACATCCTCCATATTCACTTAAACCCCAACTGCATCCCTTTGATCGTAAAATAATCGTAAATTCTTTTCCAATTTCATCTATTAGTCTATCTTTTTTAATCCAGAAACCAATTGGACGCTTAATTACCTCTAACCCATATTGGGGCTTCCTTTTTAAAGATTGTTGTCTAATAGAGTAAATCTTCTCAACAATAGCATTATTACTCTCAAAAAGAGTATTATTTCCATTCATTTATTTTTACAATTCTCCCACTTTTTGAATTCTTTATAAAATTAGAACCCGTAATTAACACTCCACTTCCTAAAACTTTTTTCTTTTCTTTATCTAATATCCCTACTTGATTATTCGGAATGAGATTTAAACTATAATCTAACACTCCTGCTCGAAATAATGTGTTTCCTTGAACTTTATCTCCATCGAATACAATATAATTTGAATTTAAAGACTTATTATATTTAAACAGCCGCTCAAGACCATTAATAGTTAATTCGATTTGTCCAGTTGTATATTTAAAGACTCCTAATTTTTCTTGAGTTTTTAAGTCCTTCAATTCAACTTGATCACTAATTCTTGTTCGAATCGTTTTTAACCCATTGGAAATGATGTTGATGCCTGCATTTATACCAAATTGATAATCTAAGATTTTTATAAATTTCCTTGTCCATGTTTTTAAGTAATTTTCAGCATCTAAATTGATTTTCTTAGGTTGGAATTTATCCTTAAAATTTGTAATTAAACGTTCTAAAGATTGGAGTGATTTAACAGAAGTTGTATTATCAGAGATTTCAGAGAAGATAAAATTATATGGTAATTTAGAAGAGGCTCTTTTTATAATTTCTAGATATTGATTTTTTAAATGGCAAATAATAGGAATGTTTGGATCATATTTTTCTATTAATTTGATAAGCATTTTTGATGTAATATTTATTTCTTCACTATCCCATTCGCCTGTTACAGAAATATCGTAAGAATTAACTGGGTAAACATTTTCTAATTGTCTAGGAATGCACCCGAGAGGAGAAGTTAAAATAAATTCTTGAAAAGTAGGAAATTCTGGAAATTTTCTAATAATATTGTAATACTTTTTATGAGATTTAGATTCTGAATATGGTTTCTTAGCTGAGCATGGTAATAAAATAATTAATGCTGTCCAAGGTTCAGGTTCAAAATTTTTGATTGCTCGTTCCCTAAACAGCTTGAAATCTGGTCTATTATATGATATTGGCCCGTAGGATCTTACTTTTTTAATTTTTTGGCTTATAGGAGTCTCATATTTAATAACATTATAATATTCTTTATCTAAAATCTTCAACATCGAAATTAAGGTAGTATCATCAAAAGAAGATTTTTCAACAAATGCTCGAAAATCTTCGTAATTCAAGTATTGTTTGGCTTTATTCATATAATTATATGCTGTTATTAGATTATGCAAGCTTAATAAATCAATCTTTTCAGAAGAATATTTATTATTTAACACGTTAGTCAAGTTACCTTTACAGGCTACGCATGAACACGGAAGAAATTTTATTTTATAGATCGGTAATAAATATTCTATCGTATCATAGAAATTTTCAGCAGATAAGAACAATAAATATGAAGAATCAATAAGGTCTATTCCTAAGTATATTAACATTGGATAATGCTTCGGAATTATTCTTCCAGAAGCCATTATAACTATGTTATTATCTAATTCTAGTTTTAATTTAAAGATAATTTTTAAAATATTTCGATAATTGTTCAAATTATCAAAAGCATCAGTTAAATTGACAATTTTTATATTTTCAAATTTCTTAATAATTGGAATATAGAGATCTAATAAATCTAAATGTTCAAATATTTTTATAGTTAAACCAAAATTTAGATATTGATGATTTTTTAATATTTCTTTTACAGTAAAAAGATAATTTTCTATTTCTCTTTTAGCAAAATTTTTACCAATACTAGTAGTTGGAATATTGAATGGAATAAGTGATATGATATTATCATTGGAAAAGACATTGCTATTTTTTATTAATATTTCTTGAAATTTTTCTAGAGAACCAGGATAAGTAAATATAAATCCAGTATTTATGAATTTCTCCCTTATAAAGCCAATTTTCAAGAAAAATTCTTTAGAAATTGTAAATAGATCATGATTCTCAAATTCTTGAATAAAACTAAATTGCTTCATTAAGGAGCCTTTTATAGGTATAATTATGTTAGGGGTTGTAATAAATAATTTTCGTTCTTTAGAAAAAATTATTCGCCCTATTCTTGAATAACCAATCTTACTGGATAGAACTTCAAAGAAATAAGTCATATTTTAATTAGAAAATATTATTATTTTATAGCAATTTTTTTAACCTTAAATTATGCAATCTCTCAAAGTTATTAAGAATTTAGTCATTTGATTACAAATTTAATCTTTATTCTTAATATAACTTAGAATATTTTTAATTGATATATATTATCTTTCTAAAAAATTAAGAAATTAACATATGGTTTTAACTCATCTAAAACAAAATTTGTATACGTATCCTCTATTTCTTCTGAACTATATAGATCTCTTATAAAAGCTGCATAGTCTTCAATTTTTTTTACTCTTACAATTGCAAATAAGCCATATTGTTCTCCTATTCGAAATAGATCAGTGATATTATTGTTCATATCCAATCTAAGCGCAAGCTCATTGTATTTTGAGGGATCTTTTGGTTTTATTCGAAGGAGATATTTTCCCTCAAAACCAATCTTTTTCGGGAAAAAATTTACGCAGTAATTTAAAATTACTCCCTGTGTTTCAAGTCTTTTTATTCTATTATGAATAGTTGATTGTGAAATCTCTGTTTTATGTTGTTCTTTAAAAATTTTACTTATTTCATAAGTGGATATTGGTTTAAGATTTTGGCTATCTCTTAGTATACTTAGAATTATATAATCAATAGTATCTATTTCAAAATTTGGATCAAATTTTTTTTTGTCTAATTTTACTCCAATTTTTCCCAAATTTCTAATAATTTGATTTTTTATAATTTTTTTTTTCGGAACATTCTTTAAACCATTAATTACCATTTTTCCATTAGAAAAAATTAAAATTGTTATAGGAGAATTTTCAATCTTCAAAACCAGACCTGGAAATTTTTCAGGTTTATATTCAATATCCTCATTATTTTGAGCAATTTGATTTAAATCTAATTTTCCTTGAATTTCGATTTCAATATTTTCATTAGATATACTAATTAATTGGTCTAATAATTCTTCCTCAAAAGTCATTTTTGATTTTCTTAAACTAATTCCATTAGTTTTAAAAACTTTAATAGTCTCAATGATTTGATACTTTTTAAAATAAGATTTAGCCATTATTTGATCTATTGTGTTTAATATTTGATAATATTCTTTGGGAGATTTAAAGATAAACAAGGCAAATAAAGAAAAATCCCCTATTATTCCATCCAACATTCTTAATTGGGGAATTTCTAATAATTTTTTGACTAACTCAGGTTCTTTAGGATTAGTTTTAATTTCAAGCATCACAAATTTCAAATTATTCGGCCTAATATTTGGATTAATGTTGATTGTGAAATTTGTAATTATTTTTTGATCTCTCAAAACATCAAGTTTATTTTGAAATGTTTGTCTTGAGAGTCCTATCGTACGGGATTTTTTAGAAACAATAAATTTGGTCTTTCCACTTAAATTTTTTATAAATCTTTGGACTTCTACCAGATCATTAATGGAACTCATTTTAATACAATTTTGCAAATTTTTTAATTTCTATTAATTAATTGTTAAATTATATTTATAAATATTTGCATTTAACCAAAAAAAGGTTTATTAATTAATTAAAATTAATATTCTTACAAAAAAGAATGTGATTTTTATGGTTAAATATAAAGTAGCAGATGAAAATTTAGCTCAGCAAGGAAAAGAAGCACTTTATATTGCGGAAAGTAAAATGCCTGTCACTGCAAAGGTTATTCGTGAAAGATTTCAGAAGGAGAAACCATTAAAAGGAACAATTATTGCTGGTTGTTTACATATAACAAAAGAGACAGGTAATTTGGCTCGGACTCTTAAAGCTGGTGGGGCTGAGGTCTATTTATGTGGTAGTAATCCATTATCAACACAAGATGACGTAGCAGCAGCATTAGTACAAGAAGGAATTAATGTTTTTGCTTGGCATGGTAATACAGACGAAGAATTCTATTGGTGTATAAAACAATGTTTAAATGTTAAACCAAATATCTTAATTGATGATGGAGCAGATATGATTGTTACTGCTCATCAAGAATATGAAAATCTAATAAATTCAGGAACTATTATTGCATGTCAAGAAGAAACAACAACGGGAGTAAAAAGATTTAAAGCGATGGATAAACAAGGAGTCTTGAAAGTGCCGCTTTTCCCAGTTAATGATGCTCGATGTAAGAATCAGTTTGATAATGAATTGGGTACTGGTCAGGGTATAGTTTCTGCAATTTATGGAATGCATGTTCTTTTTGCAGGTAAGAACGTTGTTATCGCTGGTTATGGTCATTGCAGTTCAGGTATGGCACTCAGAGCAAGAGGTTTAGGTGCCAACGTAACTGTCACAGAAGTAGATCCAATAAAAGCATTACAAGCCATATTTGCTGGATTTTCAGTCAAACCGATTGAAGATACTTTAACTTATGCTGATATTATCTTAACAGCTACAGGTTGTAAGCATGTTATTCCTCCAAAGCCAGAAATATTTGAGAAATTCAAAGATGGAATTGTACTTGGAAATCTTGGTCATTTTGATATTGAAATTCCAACTAAACAACTCTATGAATATTCAAAAGTAATCAAACCGATTCGTCAAAATGTAGAAGAACTAATTTTTCCTAGCGGTAAGAAAGTTTATCTTCTAGCTAAAGGGCGTTTAGCTAATCTTGTATTATCAGAAGGGCACCCTAGTGAAGTTATGGATATGTCTTTTGCCTTACAGTCATTAATGTCTGAATATATTGTAAATAATAAGGATTCTTTTAAGCCAGGAATTATAGAGGTTCCAGCCGAAATTGATGACAAAGTAGGTTATTTAAAACTTCAATCTATGGGTATAGAAATTGATACTTTAACTCAAGAGCAATATAACTATATTCACGGCTACGAAGAAGGAACTTAATTTATTTTTATTTAGATTTTTTATATTCTATTACTTTTTTTCAAGTTCTTTATATAATTCCCTTAATTTGTCTAAGTACATAAATTTAAATTAACTTTTGTTCAATTATCATAATTACAAATAATAAAACCTTGTTCAAATAATAATTAAGTGTTAAATATGAAGGAAAATATAGAATTAAATTCAAGAGAGTTACTAGAATTGATGAGATATGCTTTTCTCAGGTTGGATGGTGCATGGTTCATGGTTTCGGTAGAAAAACTCGGTTTGGAGACTGCGACAGATTTAGATGTAAAAGCATGGGAGATATTTTCTGAAAGGTTGGGAAAGAAAATCGCTTCAATAACAAATTTGAAAGGTAATTTCTCTCAAACATTGCCAAAAATAATGAAAATTCAACATACGCTTATGAATATGAATTCAGAAATCGAGGTTATTAATGAGAGCAAAATGATTCACAGAGTTTTAGAATGTGAAGTTTGGAAAATGGTCCAGAAAGTATGGACTCAGGATGCAATTCCTTGTCATAAGGTTACTCTAGCAAGTATTAGAGGTTTGCTAAAGGGAGCTTTTCCAGAAAAAGAGTTTATTTTAAAACATAAGAAGAAAATCCCTTTGGGAGATCCTTGCTGTGAGATTGAAATTTCTTTTAAAAATTCATAAAAATCTTTTATTTTTCAACATTCTTCTTTGCAATTTCTAATTGATTTACTAATCTTTTCCTTTTATTTTCCAAGTCTTCCTTGAGCTTCTTCTTCGCCTCTACTTTTTAAAGAATCCTCACTAGGTTTTAGCAAATAATAACTTAACTTAAATATAAAAATTAGGTTTTTATTACATTTTTTTAAAATCTATGCTTTAGGATTTAAAATATCATCCACAGTCACATTGACACCATAAACTTCATAAGCAAGAGCTCTCAAACCATCTAATCCGATAGGCTCCTGTCTCAGTTTTTCTGATTCCCAAATTTTTAGTTTTTTAAATTCTCTTGTAATTTCTTTAGTATATTTTAGTTGCTGTGATCTAAGCTTAGTACAGAAATCACAATTTTCAGGTTCTGGTATAATCATATTAATATGAATTCCATCTAATTTAATATATCGACTTGTTAAGTCTCTAGCTCTTTTGATTTCTTCAAAACTTGGCTTTTCCGCTATAGTTACAAGTCTAAGTGAGCCGATATCATGAATCAGATCTGAAATTCGTTCTCCACGCTTTTCAAGTTCAACAATCATATTGAAAATTTCTTTTCCTAATTCTCTTCTTTCTTCATAGTTATCAAAAGGTTTAACAATTTGCCTCCACATTTTTGAAACACTTCGTATTGCGCCCTTGATAGAATTATAAAAATTTAAGGAGTATTTTAGTACTACTTTTACCTGATCTTCAGGTATTTCAAAAAGTGTAATCATATTTGCTGTTGGAGGGAAATCTGCAACTATAATATCAAATTGAATATCTTGAGTATTCACATCTTCTGCATCCAATATTTTTTGAAAGAACATCGCATTTTTTAGTGCTAATGGAATAGAATCAGAAGTAAATGTTGTATCTATAAATTTTTCGATTTGGGGAATTCTACCTACAAGAGGCATTTGTTTCATAAGGGTTTTCATTTTCTCTATTAAATCTTTAGTGTACTTCTTAGCATAACTATCAGCATCTGGTTCAATTCCCCAAAGATTTTTTGTCAACGGAGATAACTTATTTCCGATCTGCACTTTAAATAAATCACTAAGATTATGAGCCATGTCAAATGAAATAAGAAGAACTTTTTTATCGGGAAGCAAATCTGAAATTAATAATGCTGTAGCAGCACTGATAGAACTTTTCCCTACACCACCCTTTCCCCCCAGAACTATAATTTTTTCCATGATTCGAATCTATTATGTGAAATCTGATTTATTATATCAAAAACCAAAATCAAATAAAAAACTACCCAAATCACATAGATTTTGATGTCAGCATTTTTTTATTATGAATTAACAAAAAATATATATCTTGGACGATTTTATCAGTATATAATATTTAAAATTATCAATATTATTAAATAAATTCTTAATTAAATTAATCAATCATATCAATACGTTATAAATTTTAATCAAATGAGTAATATCTTATAACATTATTATCAATTAAATTATATTATCAAAGTATTAAATCAAATAAACAATTAATTAACAATATTATCAATTCAATAAATCAAAATTATTGTTCAGACTTATAATAGAATATAAGAAGTAGGGTTAATATTCAAGCTTATAAAAAATTCATAAGATTTTATTAAAAGGCAAAAAATTCAAAATTTAATTTAGAAATAAGTAATTTCATATTGTTTCCAAATTATTACACTAGATTCTACTTCTATTTTATAAGTATACCTTTAGTTTTGATTTATTGAATGTTTAAATAAATCAGAAAATAGGAAGTGAAAAAAATTACAAATCAATCAGAATTTACTACAAAATATATTATCGAAGTCAAATTTATAATTAAAGGCGTAGTTGAGAAATCTGATATCGTTGGAGCAATTTTTGGACAAACTGAAGGTCTTCTTTTAGATCTTGATTTAAGAGATTTACAGAAATCAGGGAGAATAGGTAGAATTGAGGTTGAAAATGAATCAAAAGAAGGAATTTCCGAAGGGATCATAATTATTCCATCTTCATTAACTAGAAAAGAAACTGCATTATTAGCGGCAACTGTTGAAACTGTTTCTCGTGTGGGCCCATGCGAAGCAGAAATTTCCCTTATTGAAATTCGGGATGTTCGTGAAACAAAACGACAACAAATAATAGAAAGAGCAGCAGAACTTTTAAAAGAATGGGATCAAAAATCTCTTGAACAAAGTGAAATAGAAGAACAAATTGATACAGACATTAAACTTGGAGAAATTATTTCATGGGGTCCAGAAAATCTTCCCGCAGGTCCAGAAGTGGATAATGATCCAGAATTAATTGTTGTAGAAGGTCGAGCTGATGTTCTAAATCTATTAAGAATTGGAGTTAAAAATACGATTGCTGTACAAGGAACTCAAGTTCCAAAATCGGTAATAAAATTAACTAAACAAAAAAAATCAGTAACTGCTTTCGTGGATGGAGATCGTGGTGGAACGATTATTCTTAATGAACTCTTACAAGTTGCTAAAATTGATCATGTAGCTAGAGCTCCTGATGGATCAGAAGTGGAAGAATTAACAAGGAAACAGATGATAAAAGCCTTACAAAATAAAAAACCTTCTAAAGATTTTAAAGAAAATGATTCAATCGAAAAAAAATCTACTGAATTGGAAAGAAACCTTCAGAAAATTCTAAGGAAACTTAAAATTAAAGATGAAAATATTATAATCAAAGCTATTAAAGATGTAAAAGCGGGATTTGCTATTGGATTCAATAAAAGTCTCGAAAAATTATTTGATATGCCTGTAGGTGATATTTTTGAAAAAATCAGAGCCTTTAAAGATACTCAGTATTTAATTATTGATGGTATTTTGTCAAAAAGGCTTCTTTCTCTCTCAATAAATATGAAAATTAAATTCATAGCTTCTAAAAATAAAGAAGAAGATCTAAAAATACCGGATCATCTGTTAGTATGGTTTTATTAAAAAATAACCTAACTTATGATGAATCATCCAAGAGGTATAATAGCAAATATTAACTGTATTATATATGAAAGAACCCCTAAAATCACAATCCCTATCGCACATATCTTAAAAACTAATAAATAATCTTTTCTTTTTGGTTTACTAGCGACTTTTATTATCCTTTTTGAATTTTGGAAAAAATTAATAAATCTTTCGTAGTATCCTGGCTTTTTCTGTTTTTCACTTTTGCTATATTTTTCATACTTTGGGTATTGAGACACATTATGATAAAAGTACTGTTAGATAAAAAGTTATCTGTTAAGACTTTCAGATATCGCTAAATCAAGAAATGTCAAGTATATTTGATACAAATAAATCTCGATCAAATTGTATTAAGTCATTATAACCCTGCCCAACTCCGCAAAATATTATAGGTTTCTTCGTCTCAAAGGAAATTGATAAAGCAGCACCCCCTTTTGCGTCAGCATCTAGTTTTGTTAAAATATTAGCATCAATTCCAACATTTTTTTTAAACTCCTTTGCTTGAAATAATGCGTCGTTTCCAGCTAGACTGTCTCCTATAAATAGAATAAGGTCAGGTTGAGCAATTCTACATATTTTTTGTATTTCTATCATCAAATTTTTATCTGTAACTTGTCTTCCAGCTGTATCAACTAAAACAACATCAACCTTTTTTGCTTTAGCGTGTTCGATGGCGTCATAAGCAACAGAGGCAGGATCAGATTTATATTCATGCTTTATCACCCTTATTCCTACTTTATCCATATGGTAAGTTAACTGTTCAATTGCTGCTGCTCTAAACGTGTCGGCAGCGGCTGCTACAACTGAAAATCCATTTTTTTTTAAAAAATGAGCAATTTTAGCCATAGTAGTAGTTTTTCCTGTTCCATTTACTCCAAGAAATACGATTACATAAGGTTGAGCTTTTTTTTTAATTTCTTCAAGCAAGTCAATTTCTTCTTCAGGTGTTAAGATATCTGTTATAGTTTCCCTTAAAGTTTGGAATAAAGCTTTCTGGGTTGATGTTAACCGACTTATTTGTTCTCCTTTAAAAGATTCAATTATTTTCCTACAGATCTCATCAGCAGTTTCAATAGCTACATCATTACTTAAAAGAAGTAATCTTAGATCATTAATTGATTCATCTAACTTTTTTTCTGTTAATGTTTTTTTAACAAAAGATGAAAATGCGTTTCTTAATTTATCGAGCATTTATTTCTCCATAAGTATGTAAGACATATTTTACTATAATGAGTTTAATAAAAAAAGTCTGTGATTATGTATAACTTCTCTGAATATTTTGAGAAATTTCTTGGAGGTTAATATCAATATTTTGTATTTGCGTTCTTAAGAATTGAATTTGTTTATTATGTTGCTCAACTAATTTATCAAGAAAATCAATAGTTCCATCTAAATCCTTCTCAATTATAACATCTTGAGTAATAGCTAATAAAACCTTTTTTGTTTCCTTAATTGATGCTTTTATATTTATGAGACCCCCAATTGGAACTAAAATTTCGTCATTTTGATTTACCCCTTCCTTTATATTTTCTACGGTAGTTTTTGTATTTATAATATTTCCTAAAGACGCATTTACGATTTCTAACTGTCCTTCGAACATATCTCGCTGTTCCTTTAAATATCTAAATTTTATTAATTGCTCTTGATATTCTTGAGAGGCTTCCATTTTTTTTCAATTCTTTAATAGTCTATTTATTATTCTGATAATTCTCGTATAAGGTAATCTTGAGATTCTTCTAGAGATATTTCTTTCACTTCTTGAATAGAAATTTGACGTCTTAATATCCCTATTGAAGTAATTTGACTTAATAATTTTTCAAGAGCGTCTTTTTCTTTCAAGGCACGAATTTCTTTTCTAAATAAATATTTTTTATGATCTTTTTTGTAGTTACCAATAACTCTGAAAATTTTAATCTCTGACATGAGTAATATAAAACGCTGTTTCAAAACGGTTAAAAAAGGATAGTATTTCTAAAAATATTAAATTTTGTATTTTAGTTCATGTGGGATTTTAAAGCATATTAGAATTAAATATCAATTTACAAGATTTTTTTGATTATATAACTAACACTCTATAAATGTAATACACTTGTAATCCTCATTAATTCTGGACCTGTGCAATCATTTCCAAAAATCCCACTTTTATCATTGACTATTGCCCCTGAGCTTAAATAGGGTATACCACGATTTACTGTTGAAACATCAACCTCTTCAACTTTTAGGATGGAAGTAATATACTCAATTTCATTATCGGTTGATAATGGATGAACTAAACAACCACTATTATTAGCTAGTGAGATAGAACCGGGAAGATAATAATCTGCAAACTCAAAAACAACAGTCTCGACATTCAAAATATCTTCAATCTCAGTCTTGTACTTTTCTAAGAAGGAGCTGATTATTGCACCTCTATCATTACATAAGATTAAATTTCCAAAGGCATTATCAATTGATTTTAAGACTCCAATTTGACTTGATTCATTCACAAATGATTTTAAATTATTAAGTTCGTCTTCTCTTATTATATGAGGTACTATGATACCATATTTATTTGAAGCTATATACACTCCTAATAAATTAGAATTGTTTATCGTAAGGGGATAAAATGGTTCCTCAAAAACAGTCTTGAATTTTTTAAGAAACGGTTTTAATAAGGTTGGAGGATAAAGGATATAAGAATTATTGGCGACTAAGTAAACTCCAATTAAATTCCTACCAAAAATTTGACTCCTAATAATCATAAATGTTCTAAAAAGAGCGTTTTTTATTAAAAATCTTTTTTAATTTATTAAATCTTAACCTAAATAGACAACTACTAAACCGTCAATATTTTTTGTTGCCCTTACTTTCAATTTTCGTGGTGGTTTCTGTATACCACGTTGCCAGATACGCTCGTTAACTTCTTGCGTAATTACTAAAGTTTCTGGTTTAAAATGGCGTGTCATATAATCTCTCAGATATCTAACTGCTTTCTTTGCACGTTTATTTCTGGGACCTTTTCTAGCATTTACGAGTGGAACTACATAAATCCTTTCATCAATAATTTCTTCTTTCGGTGCTTCTACTTCTTCTACTTCTTCTCCTTCTTCAATCTCTTCTTCAAAAATCTCACTAATTTCTTCTTCTTCAGAAATCTCATCTAGACTAAATTCTTCAATCTCTTCGATTTCTTCTTCAACTTCAGAATCTGCTAACTCTTCTTCTAAATCATCTAATTTAATTTCTTTCTCTTTCTTTGTCATTTTATATCAATTTAATAATTATTGATAATCAATCTCGTTTAAGTCTTGCATTCCTCCATGTTCTTCTTGAATAAGGACTAGTCCTCACTCTACGATTTGTTTTTATAGTAATCCAACTGGGAATTGTTTGACTTTGTTTGTATTTTTTACTTCTTCGCAATTTTGAAGGTAAGTCCTTATTTCTAGCCATAATCTTCTATCCAATTATATTTTGTTAAAATTAAACATTATTTTTTGATCTTAAACTCTTTTTTCCTATCCATAGATGAGATTTGTGCTAATAACTTTTTAAATGCATTGTCAGGTAATGGTGTTGCTCCTCTTAATTGTCCCGATTGAAATAATTGAATTAACTGAAGCTCAATTTGTTCAGCAAATTCTGGTTTAACCATTCGAATATTTTCTAATCGTTGCCTTCCTTCTTGGCTTAGAATCTTTCTCATCAGTAGATATTTTTTATTCTCAAACTCTTTTTGTTGAGCTTCTGCTATTTGTTGCTGTGCTGCTTGCTTTCTTAATTCTTGTAGCTTTCTTTTCCTAAGGTTCTCCAATTCTTCCTCGTTATCCAATTTTAATCCCAAAATCCAAGAAATTTTCGTTTTAATGTCTTAAAATCTTATGTGCCGTTCTTTCTAATAAACTTGTTCCTTCATCAGAAACAACCCTTCCTTCTTTTTCCATCTTGTTAATTAAGTTAGCATCCTCGAGTTGTTGTAGTGCTACTCTTATAATTTTACCACTTCCTTTTGCAGAGTGATTCAACCCTGGTCCTTTTCGATTTCTTCCACCATAGAATTTTCTAAGTTTATTTACACCTATAGGCCCATATTTCTTTACTTTTCTAAGAAGTGAAGCACATCTAATATACCAGAATTTTTCAGAGTCTAGAGGTGCTAATTCTTTAAAATATGCGGTTTTCCAAAATTCTAAACCTTCAGGAGGTAAAACTTCAGGATACTCTTTTAACTTTTCTGCTATGGCTTCAATAAGTTTTTCCGGTTGAACGACAAATATAGACATATTATTCTTTAATTCTAAATTTCTTTATTAAATATAATACGTTTAAAAAGTTAGAATAAATTAAAAATTTTTCGTATTTTTTGAGTTCTATAACGATGGATTATCAAAGAGAGTTTAAAAAAACTTTATTATCACAACCACATTGCATTTTAGGTAAAAATGGAATAACTAATGAGTTTATTATTCATGTCCTTCAATTATTAAAAAGAAATAAAATCATAAAAATTAAAGCATTGCGATCTGTTGCGACTAAAGCTAATATTAATAATTTAGCTGTTAAAATCTCGAAATTAACTAATTCTCATCTACTAGATGTCAGGGGAAAAATCATTATACTCACTAAATATGATATTAAAAAATTCAATTAATAGTAGCTTCAAGAAAATTGAAATGACAAAACGTAATAAAAATCCTAGATACATTATAAAAAAGATTGCAAATTCCCGCATGCTTTATTTATTTCAAAAAGCACATGATATTTTTCCTGAAAACAAGACTTTAGCTAATCGATATACTTATTTAGCAAGAAGATATGCTCAAAGAGCTAAGATAAAAATCCCCTTTGAGTGGAAAAAACGTATATGTCATAAGTGTAAAAATTTTTTATACCCTGGTTTGAATTGCAGAATTAGAATACACTCACAGAAAGGAAAAGGCTCTCATATCTCTTTGACTTGTTTTGAGTGTAATAAAATTACAAGATATTTTATTAAATTAAAAAATAAAAAAAATTAATTAGGTTGTCTTAATTAAAAATAGGAAATAAATTATGCCATTAATTTTAATTTTGGTTGAATGTGGATTAGAATTAATACCCAAACAAATAAGGAGTCATCCTGCTGTAAAAAAAAATTTATCATCAAGTATCTATTCTTCACAACTGTTAGATACTGCTTTACATTTTTCTGCAATGAAAAAATTAAAGAATTTTGAAAAGAGAGGTAGGCCAGATATTACCCATATTTGTTTACTAAATGCATTAGGATCTCCCCTGAACAAAAATGGAAATTTGCTTATATATATTCATACGATAAATAATAAGATTTTCAGATTTTCTCCAGAAATCAGAATCGCGAGAAATTATAACAGGTTTAAAGGATTAATGGCTAAAATGTTAATAGATCGAGGTATAACAATAAACAATTCAAAATTAATAATTCCTTTTGACGGAACCCTAAAGGAACTTATTGCTCAATTTAAAGATCCTAAAGTATTTTTGTTTTCAAGTAAGGGCAAGTTAATAGAAAGTTATAAAGATCTGTTTGTTGAAGATACATCAAAAAATTATTTCGCATTTGTAGGAGGATTTCAAAAAAGTAGCTTCTCAAAAGACATTTTTACTCTTTCAGAAAATTTAATATCTATATCCGAACACCCATTAGATGCATGGGTTACTGTTAATAGAATTATATCCTACTATGAACTTACTTATGGAATCCTTTAAAATAGCTAAAGTTATAAGAAATGATATATTTAATATCTTACACTTTATTTTAAATTTTTTTAAGCGCGATTAGTCTAGTGGTCAGGATCTCGGCCTTCCAAGCCGATGACCCGGGTTCAAATCCCGGATCGCGCATTTAGAAGTTTTTAGACTTAATTTATAAAAATTTTTAAATAAATAAATCTTCGTGAAAGGATGGTTTCACGAATAATTATTTTTTTGATAAAAAATGAATTTTTTTTATATTCCAAAAGGCAAAAAATTAAATTTACAAATTTGTATATTATAGTTGAAAAAACGCCTACTGAATACATTCCATTTCCATATTAGATCACTTCAAAATTTGTATTAAAAGGCGTTTTTTCACTTTCTTTGAATTTATTATAACATTCTTTCATTAATCTTAAATTCTTTATTTTATTATTGACCAATACTAAAATATTAATCACTATAATGGTCAAATATATTTATAAAGAGTTTAAATCAGTTTTAAATAAATTAAAATATCCAGATTCATGGTTTTGGTCGCGGTATACTTTAAATACTTATTCAGGATGTGCTCATGCCTGTATATACTGTGATGCTCGAAGTGAAAGATATTACATAGAGGATTTCGAAAATGAAGTGATTATAAAGACTAATTTTGACAAAAAACTGGATCAAAGACTTAAGAGAGCTCGCACATTATTACCTGACGTAATCGCCCCTGGTGGAGTAAATGATGCTTACCAGCCAATTGAAAAAGAAATCAAGCAAACTAGAAAAGTCTTAGAAGTTATAGCAAAATATAAATTTCCCATTAATATCGCTACGAAGTCAAAACTAGTTACACGGGACATTGATATTCTTAAAAAAATTGCAGACGAAACATGGTGTACTATAGGATTTTCTATTTCAACTACAAATGAAGAATTAGCAAAATTCTTAGAACCTTATTCTTCTCCACCTTCGGAACGACTTGAAGCTTTAAAAAAGATAAAGAATGAAGCTCCTAATGTTCAAGTTGGAACATATTTCATCCCTATAATCCCCTTTTTAGAGGATAATGATGAAAATTTAGAAGGTGTAATAAAAAAATCTAAAGAAGCCGGTGCTGATTTTATCTTATTTGCACCTGGCTTAACAATGAGGGATTCTCAAGCGGAATATTTTTTAAAAAAATTAAAAAATAGCAGTTATAATAATATTGTTAAACCATTACTTGAACTTTATAAAGGTCAAATGCACCCTCCTGCTGAATTTACTCAAAAACTTAATACTAAACTATGGAATTTATGTCAAAAATGCAAAGTTAATATCCGAGTAAAACGTTGGATTCCTTCGGATTTCCGTAAGTGGAATTATAAACTATCCGAATTACTCTTAAATAAAGAATATATAGATGCTCTAAAAACTGGTAAATCGAATAAAACTCTAATGTGGGCAGGTTTGAACCTAAATAACCTAGAAGAATCGATATTGGATGTCTATGAGAGGGATGAATTGCTCACACTAAAAAGCTTTAATCCTAAAATAGTTAAAATTATTGAACCTTACCTAGAAAAAAGTAATGAAATAAAACAAAAAAAGGGGTTAGAAAAATTTCTATAATCACAGAAATAACCCAAGAAATTCTAATAGAATTGAAAATTACTGCTCCTAAATTAACTTCCGAACAGATTATTCGAAGGAATAAAATAATAAATTCTAATAATCCAAAATTTTTTGGATATGGCCATAAGATTTCTGATATTGAAAAAATTATAAAAATCATTCATATAAAATATCAATGTAGTTATGAGGATGCTCTAGTTATTTGTAAAAATTTAGTTAGCTCTAATGTTCTTGAGGAAAAATTTGCTGGCATATTTTTTCTCAATCACTTTAAAAGCAATTTTGATCATGAGATCATTGATATATTTGAACATCTGTTATCTAAATACTGTGATACATGGGCTTTTTGTGACAGCTTTTGTATTAGAGTTATTGGTCCTTTTCTCGGAAAAAAGAATAACCAGCAATTAGCTGAACAAACTATTGATAATTGGTCAAAATCTGAAAATCTTTGGGTTAGAAGGGCCTCAATGATAATTCTCATTAAAATTATTATGATAAATAAAGGATTTGCTGAAAATTATGTATTTCAGCTAGTAGAAAAAATGCTAAAATATACAGAAGATTATATACAAAAAGGTATTGGTTGGCTCCTAAAAACATGTTCAAAATATAACTCAGACATAATTTTCAAATACTTAATGAGTAATAAAAAAAGATTCCCTCGCTTAATTCTTAGATATGCTAGCGAAAAATTACCCAAAGAAAAAAGAAAGCAAATATTAAATATTAAAAATTGATTAATTTTCCTTAGATCTGATACATTTCTAAAGAAAACACAATGAAATCGAATGTAAGAATAAAATTAAGAATTTTAATTACTTTAGGAATTATTTTCATTTTTTCAACAAAAATCGACAATTATTTCAATTTTAGTTCGGGAAATAGTGATAAAAGTTCAGAATATAGTGATGAAATTAACTCAGATAATGAAAATTTGAAAATCTCAAAACTATCAGGAAAAATTCATATTGATAATAATTGGACTGATGCTGAAACTGCTGGAATATGTAATGGCTCAGGCACTTATTCAGATCCTTATATCATAAAGGATTTGGTAATAGATGGGGGTGGTTCAGGAGATTGCATAAGGATTGAAAATTCTAATGTATACTTTAGGATTGATAATTGTACAGTTTATAATTCTGGTGATGATGCAGGAATCCGATTATCACATGTTAATAATTCCCAATTAATTAATAACAATTGCTCATCTAATTATGTTGGAATATCTTTAATGAATAGTAATAACAATACCATTTCGCGAAACTCCGCAAACAATACGTCTTTTGGGCTATACTTATATTATAGCAATAATAATCTCATTTCGGGAAATACAGCAAATAATAATGGAGATGACGCTATACTCTTATTTTATAGTGATAAAAACAACATTTCGGAAAATATCGTAACTAAAAATTATTATGCGATATATTTAATTAATAGTATTAATAATATCGTTTCGGGAAACACTGCTAGTTATAATACCTGGTATGGGATAAGATTATATAATAGTAATAATAACAATATTTCGGGAAATAAAGCAAATAATAATAGCTATGGGATCTATTTGTATAATAGTAACAATAACAATATTTCGGGAAATAACGCAAATAATAATAACTATGGGATCTATTTAGTGTTTAGTTCTAATACCGAGATTTCAGGAAACATCGCAAATAACAATGAGTATGGAAAATATTTACAAAGTAGCGATAATAATATAATCTCGGGAAACACTGCTAATATAAATCATTTAAATGGGATATATTTATCTGATAGTGATAATAATGACATTTCGGGAAACACCGCAAATAACAACTACAAATTTGGGATATATTTAGGTGGTAATAATAATACAGTTTCAGGAAATACAATGAATGAATGTGGGATAGGAGTAACCGGATCTTCTTATGATTTAGTTCATCTAGATGCTACGAATCTAGTAAATGGAAAACCTGTATATTATTACATTAATGAAGTAAATCTAGGGCCAAATAATTTTACGAATGCCGGGCAAGTTATATTGGTTAACTGTAATGATTCATTAATATCAAGCTTAAAAACCTCTTACAGTTCTAGTGGAATTTCATTATATTCTTGTACTTACAATACCATCTTGGGAAATACTGCTGATAATAACAATTTAAATGGGATTTATTTGTCTGATGGTAATAATAATGATATTTCGGGAAACACCGCAAATAACAACTATGAATTTGGGATATATTCAAGTGGTAATAATAACACAGTTTCAGGAAACACCGCAAATAACAACTATGAATTTGGGATATATTCAAGTGGTAATAATAACACAGTTTCAGGAAATATTGCAAACAACAATTATAATGGGATATATTTATATAAGTATCGTGATAGCAATATCTCGGGAAATACTGCAAATAATAATAGTTATGGGATCTATTTAAGAGAAAGTGATAGAAATTATATTACGAGAAACACCGCGAATAACAATAGATATGGGATATATTTATCTGACAGTATTAATAATGAAATTTCGGGAAACACTGCATATTTTAATGAGTATGGAATATGTGTATCTTTAAGTCCTGCAAATAATGTTTACATCAATAATTTCGCAGACAATAATAGAAATCTTTTTTCTCATGAATCATCAAATATATGGAATTCGCCAAAAAAAATAATCTACACATATAAAGGAAAAAATTACACGAATTTCCTCGGCAATTATTGGGATAATTACACAGGAAATGATGCAAATAATGATGGAATTGGAGATACTCCTTTCTTCATAAATGGAGATATTGATAAATATCCGTTGATGGAATGCATTGAGAATTATAAAATTATTGAAATGATTGAATTCTCTGTCGAGGGAATTCCAGGATATAATGTATTCTTTCTACTTGGCATTATCCTAGTTGCCTTAATCCTTATATGTAAAAAAATAAAGAAACATTTCTCTATATTTTTGCTCAAATTTATTTCATAATTTATCGAATATTTAGCATCTGTAAGATTCAAATTTCAAATTATCCTTTTAAAGATTAACTATTATAAAGTTTTTGATTTACACCTATCATAATACTATTGTAGTAATATTTAGATCTACAGCTCTCACTATCCAACTACCTATTGACGGGAAAATTACAGGCACAGTACAATTATAGTAGGTTACAATAAATTCACAGAGCCCATAATTTCTTTCAATTGCCCATAAATTAATATCTACAATTCGAGATACATTATTGATATTGGCTCCTTGAGAATAGGGTTGGTGACAAGTATCTGGTAAGGCATATTCTACAGTAACGTTTATCTCTACTCCCTTAAATGGAATCCCATCAATGATTATGTTTTCAACATCTCTCACTGGATAAATATCATATCTATGTGTCAAAGTCCATAGATAATCAATAAAAAACACAACAATAGGAGTTAGAATGAGTAATAAACAAGTACATAGAGATAAAATTTTAAGAATTTTTGAAGTTTTAATTTCAGAATACCACTTTTTTATTTAAGTCCTCTAAAAATTCATTAGGCTAAGATTATTTATAAATCTAATTTTATAATTCTTAATTTTTCGATAAATCTGTTTTTCTAAGTTTATAGTCTATTCATTCTGAAAAAAAGCTTAATAATTAATTTTAAAAAGTGGAGGAATCATAGGAAAAAACTTTATATGATATTTTTTCCTTTTTAAATTACGAATTTTGTTATTTTGAAAACTTAAATGTTTTATTAAATAATAATTCTAAATAACGCCAAGCCAAGGTGGCGTAGCCCGGTGTCAGAAGACGTTGGAACTTTCCCGATGACGGGTAGGAACGCACTAGACTGAAGATCTAGGTATCGAGAGTTCAAAAATAAACCCCTTTTCGAGCTTTATAGAAATTCTCTCCCTTGGCACACATACTTTCTATTTTCTAATAAATATTTAATAAAGACTCTTAATTTAAATGCTTAGATTCAAAATGAAATATGATTTTGATAGAGTTATTGAACGTTCTGGTACTTTCTCAGTCAAATGGGATAAATATTTTCTTAAAGAGCAATTTAAATCTGAAGAGGTTTTACCTCTATGGGTTGCGGATATGGATTTCCAATGTCCTCAACCTGTTATTGATGCATTAAAAAGAAGAGCTGAGCAAGAAATTTATGGTTATAGCTGGCATAAAACTCCTACATATTTAAATGCTGTTTCAAATTGGATGAAAAGAAGACATAAATGGAAAACAGATAATGAGTGGATAGTATTTAGTCCTGGAATTGTTCCAGCAATTAAAATGTTAGTCCAAACTTTTACAAATGTTGGTGAGAAAGTAATCATCCAACCACCAGTGTATTACCCTTTTTTTACAGCGATAGAAAATAATGGACGTAGACTGTTAAGCAATCAATTGCATTATGAGAATAAGAGATATACTTTTGATTTCGAAGATTTTGAAGAGAAAGCTAAGGATCCATTAACTAAGATGTTTATTCTCTGTAGTCCTCATAACCCTGTAGGACGTGTTTGGACTGGAAAAGAACTTAGAAGGCTTGGAGATATATGCATAGAAAATGATGTTTTAGTAATTTCAGACGAAATTCACCATGATTTGATCCTTTCGGGATTTAAACATACTCTCTTCTCTACAATATCAGAAGATTTTGAGAGGAATACGATTATGTGTACCGCTCCTAGTAAAACATTTAATATTGCTGGTTTAAATACCTCTAATATAATCATCCCGGACGAGAAATTGAGAGAGTCATTCATAAATACAATATCCAATAGGAATAGTGTTATGAGCCCTAATGCTTTTGGTATTGTTGCATTAATTGCTGCCTACAATGAAGGAGAAGATTGGTTAAATCAAGTTTTGAATTATATTGAAACAAATTTTAGATTTTTAAAACAATTCATTCAAGACTTACTGCCCGATGTTGATTTTATTGATCCAGAGGGGACTTATCTAGCTTGGTTAGATTGCAATAAATTAGGTATGAATGATGAAGAACTTAGTAATTTTATGTTGAAAAAAGCAAAAGTTGCATTAGATGATGGAAAAATATTCGGCCCTGGTGGAGAAGGGTTTGAGCGAATAAATGTAGCATGTCCACAATCTATTTTAAAAGAGTGTATGAATCGTATAGTTAATGCATTAAATGAAAAAAAATAATAATTTCTCTCTTAATCACTTTTATTGAGATCAATAAACTAATGGGTTTTGACTTCTTCTCGAGTCTCTATTAATAAAAATCCTAAATTTTTCGTTATTTTCATCTATAAATTCCCAAAATTCATTATATATATCTTCAAGAGTCATATTTTTTCGATGTGAATTAGATCTTTGATTTTTTAGTTTATTTTGTATTTTAGTTGAAATTTCTTTTAGTTTATATTCAAGATAATTACCTTCCAAGATTAAATTTTCAAAAAGCTCGATATCATCTTGTTTGAGGTTATTAAAATCGGATTTTTTTTCATGAATTGACCTATTTTCAAATTCAAAATCTACTTTCTGATACCCTCGAACTTGAAAATTTTTATCCACAAAAGCTTGGAATTGATGATTGCAGACTAATCCCTTTGCTATTGACATTGTAGTTAACTGTTTTGCCTCAGCAATGACAGAATTAGGAACTTTTAATGATTTTTTTGATTTACATACTGGGCATATAAATTCAACTTTCGATCTATTGATATTTACATTCCTCTTAATTTCTGTAACTGCCATTATAACACCTTCTTGAAATTATCTAAAATTAACAATAAAAACCCCATTTATTTCATAATGAAAAGAATGAGATTTAAGGAGAGGGAGATTTCTTATTAAGTAATTTATAGATTATCTTTATTAGGTATTATTAGGATCAAATTTAATATTCATATTATTTTCATCTAATTCAAAGTATATCTCTAAATTTGAAACTAAATCGCTTTCAATTTTGAAATAATGTGAACCCTTGGTAAAATTCTTTAATGTCTCAACATCTAATTGTATTAAGAGACTAAGAGTATCGTTTAAATTAATAGTTCTACCACTTAATTTACCTTCTATAATATCATTTATATTAAAGGATTCTCCTTTATGATAGACCAATAAGTGATTTTTTATAGTATCTAAATTTACATTTTCTTTAGAGAAATTTAACTTTATATCATCTAAGTAAAATTCTCCATATTTAGATAGATCTAGTGCATTTTGATCAAACTTTTTAATATTGAAATCTCCAATTTCTATTTCATCAGGAATTACAAATGGTATAAGTAGATTTATAAATCTTATTTGAATTGAATCAGTTTTACCGTCACCATCAGTATCTACGGTAAAGACACTCTTATTTGGCGGAAAGATCTTCTTTATCAAAACTTTAAAAGCAGATAAATCATAAGAGATAATTAATCAACCTACTAACTTTTTATGAATTTAAATATATTCAGAATATTAATATTTTTCTACTTCAGAAATCTTTACAGGACGATTCTCTTCAAATGATTTCTGAGCAGCTAATGCTACTAGAACATTTTGTAACCCATCTTCTCCGTTTGGCTTAGGTTCTTTATTTTTCCGTAAATTATCAAAAAAAGTTTTCAATTCAGTTAAATATGACTCCATATATCGTTCCATGAAAAAATATGGGATTTTGTCAATATTGGTACATTCAGCAGTATAAATACGTACAGTATTAGTAGCCTCATTATCCGCTACTACACATCCTTTCGAACCAAACACCTCAACGCGTTGATCATATCCATACACTGCTTGACGAGTATTATCAATTACTCCCATTGCCCCATTTTTAAATTTTAAAACAGCCACAGCAGTATCTATATCTCCCGCTTTCCCAATTTCAGGATCAATAAGTACAGCTCCAGTTGCATAGACTTCTTCCACTTCACTCCCTGCTTGGAATCTTGCCATGTCCCAATCATGAATAGTCATATCAAGAAAAATACCTCCTGATACTTTTATATACTCTATTGGAGGAGGAGCGGGATCTCGAGAAGTAATTTTAATAATTTGAGGTTCTCCTATTTGACCAGAAGCAACTGATTCACGGCATCTCATAAAATTACGATCAAAACGTCGATTAAACCCCACCATGAGTTTTACCCCTGTTTTTTTTACAATAGATAGTGTTTCTTTAATTCGTTTTATGTCCGTATCAAGAGGTTTCTCACAAAAGACTTGTTTTTTTGCTTTGGCAGCCTCCTGAATAAAATTTGCATGTGTATCCGTAGGTGAGCAAATTACTACTATCTCAATTTCAGGATCATTAAAAATTTCATAAGCATCTGTAGTGAGTTTCAGTATGCCATTTTCTTCTGCCCATTGTCGCAATTCATTATTTATATTCACATCAGCTACAATTTTTAAATTAACATCAGATATTTTACGTAATAGATTTTCAATATGTATTTTTCCAATTCTACCCGCTCCAATTACTCCAACTGTAAACTTTTTCAGCATATTATATCACATTTGAGCTTTTATTATTTAAATTTTAGAAAATTGAAAAAGACATCTAAATACGAAATTTATTTAAAGTGAAATATCAAATATATAATCACATTTAATTTTAGTATTTCAAATTAAAAAAAGATGGTTTTAAAATAAATTTCTATAAGAAGTGAGAAATGATTTTATGAATGAAAATGAATCTAGAGAGATTTCTCTGCGTACTAAACTAGCCTTTGCTTGCGGAGAAGTTGGAGATAATATGGCTTTAAACACCTTTTCATTTTTGATGTTTACTTTTTATTACGCAGTTGTGAGGATACCTACTAATTTACTAACGTTAGGCTTTATAATTTGGGCTCTATGGAATGCATTTAATGATCCATTAATTGGATACCTTTCAGATAAAACCAAAAGTAGATGGGGACGGAGGATTCCGTGGATGATAGGCGCTACAATCCCATTAGGAGTTCTGATGATATTATTATTTACTCCTTTATTTACTTATGAACAAAATGAGTCTGTTTTTATTTATTTCATCATAATATTGATACTATTTGATATTGCATATACATCCTTTAATCTGAATTATAATGCGCTTTTTTCTGAAATGTTTGTTGATATGAAACAACGTAGTGCAACTGGAAGAATAAGAATTATTTTTGTATTAATTGCAACCATGTTTGCTATGGTCTTTCCTACTTTAATCATTGATGATTTTACTAGTAATGCTCCAATCGTAAAAATTCAATATATAATTGTTGGTATCGTCGCTGCAGCAATTATCTTTATCTTTTATTTTATAATCCTCAAAAAAGGTGTTGAAGATCCTAAACATATTTCAAAGGACGCAGAATCTGCAATGTCTTTCATAAAAACAATAAAATTTACATTCAAACATAAATCCTTTCTATGGTTTCTCGGTCCTGCCCTTGGGACTTGGCTTGTAATCAATATTCTACCGACATTAGCTCCGCTTTTCTTCGAGCATGCTGTTGGAATAGATGATCCTGAATTTATAGGGATATTGCTTTTGGTTATGTTTCTTGTTTCTGCAGCAACCACTCCATTATGGGAGAGAGTTAGAGTTAAATATGGTGCACGGATGAGTGGAATGATAGGAATTAGCGTGTGGTTAATATCAATAATTTTTTTTGCCTATTCAATTAATTTTGAAATGGCTCTTATCGCGATGTTTTTCTTGGGATTTGGATTGGGGGGTGGTCTTTACTTTTATGATCAATGTATTGCAGAAATCATAGATGAAGATGAAATTACCTATGGAGTACGAAGATCTGGTTTTTATTATGCTATTCTTAATTTCCTTATTAGATTATCGATGATTCTAAATTTTGTGATTATAGGGTTAGTTTTTACTTCTACAGATTGGATGACATATGACCCAATTCCTAC
The DNA here is from genome assembly GCA_048885525.1 of Candidatus Hermodarchaeota archaeon. GTDB lineage: Archaea > Asgardarchaeota > Lokiarchaeia > Sigyniarchaeales > SOKP01 > Loki-b32. The sequence goes on from JBHLLP010000001.1 coordinate 41,097, forward strand.
AGATCCTGAACTTGTAGTATTAGGCCTTCGAATTTTAATGGGAATATACCCTGCACTAATCTTAGCATTTTCTCTGATTGGTATGTATTTCTATCCAATTAAGGGAGAAAGACTTAGAGAAAACAGAAAAAAATTAACTGAATTGCATGATAAAAAGAAAAGTAGCATTACATAACCAAGATCTAATAATTTTCCTTTTTTTTTAAAAAAATCTAGAAATTATTTATTTCTTTCTTTAACTAACAAATATAAGTTAAGTAAATATTTTTGTGGATGCAGGTAAAATGAAAACTGTACAAATTAAAGCTAAATGGGACCCAAAACCAAAATTTAAGTTAGGATCTAAAGATATTCAAGGAAAATTAACTTACTTGGGCTCACAAGTATGGCGTAATCCCGTTATTGAAGTAATAGAAAAACCCAAACCTCAAATTAAACCAAATGAAGTATTGATCAAATTAAAAAGATGTGGAATCTGCGGATCTGATGTCCATATGGCCCAGTCATATGATGATGGATATATTTATTATCCTGGTTTAACCGCATTTCCAGTAACCCTAGGACATGAATTTGCTGGTGAAATTGTTGAAGTTGGAAGCCAAGCAATAAATAAAAGAACCGGAAGACTATATGAAAGGGGAGAACCTGTAACTGTTGAAGAAATGGTTTGGTGTGGCGAATGTAAACCTTGCTGTGATGGCTATCCTAATCATTGTGAAAGATTGCAAGAAATTGGTTTCTCTATAGATGGAGCTTATGCTGAATATATCGCAGTTCCAGCCAAATTATGTTGGAGTTTAAAAAAATTAGAAAATAAGTATAGTGACATTTTTAAGATAGGGAGTTTAGTAGAACCAACTTCAGTAGCATATAACGCAGTTATAGAAAGAGGTGGTGGAATTCGACCCGGAGAGAATGTAGTGATTCTGGGAGCTGGTCCTATTGGTCTAGCAGCAATAAAAATTCTGAAAACCGCTGGAGCTGCAGTATGTATTGTTTCAGAACCCGAAGAGAGCCGAGCTTCATTAGCGCAAAAAATGGGTGCTGATTATGTAATTAATCCAATTAGGGAAAATTTTGTTGAAAAAATAAAAGAATACACTGATAATGAAGGTGCTGCGATATATCTCGAAGCAACAGGATTACCGCACATCGTAACTAACGATATACAAAATGCAATATGGGAATGTAAAGCTGTTAATAGCACGGTAGTTATTGTAGCCAGAGCAGAACAAAATATGTCAGTTTGTGGCGAATATTTCCAAGTAAGGAGAGCTCGTATTGTTGGAGCTCAAGGTCATTCTGGTCATGGTAATTTTCCTAATGTGATAAATTGTATGGCAGCTGGAATGGACATGACACCAATGGTTACGAAAGAAATATCTCTTGATGAAGTCCCCAAATATCTTAAAATTTTACAGACCGACAAGGAAAATTGTAAAATTTCAGTTAAAATAGCTTAATATTTTAAAATTCTAGTTACATTATATTTTAGAAAGTCTAAATAACAAGAAACAATCAAAACTTTTTTATATCATTTTCATCTATTTTTGTTATTCAAATATTATAATTTTTAAAGAGATCTGATATCATGAATGAAAATCGTTATGAGGAAGAAGATATTGAATTAGAGGAGGAAACTGAAAGTAGTGAAAAAATTCTTGAAAAACAAAAAAAGGAAGAAGAAATTACTTCAAAAAGAGCTGAAACCTGTTACTTTAAAACTGAAAATCCAGAAACTCTAGAGATTATGGAAAGTGAACCCCTGTACAGAACTCCATCGACAAATATTATAGAAAGTGAGGAAGTGTATTATATACTTGTGGAATTACCAGGTTTAGATAAAAAGAACGTAAAAATATCCTTACAAGGAGGAATTTTAGAATTAATTGGTGAAAAAACAATAAGAGAAAAAGAAAAAAAGGAAAAAGAAAAAGACAAGAAAGAAAAAAAAGATGAGAAGAAAGATAAAGACAAAAAAAAAGAAAAATATAAGGAAATAAAGGGAAACTATTTAAGGAGAGAAATTCGAACCACTAATTTCTTTCGATGTTTTCATCTACCCGAGGGCATAATTCCCGAAGAAATTGATGCCAGCTTTAAAAATGGTATCTTGAGGCTAATAATCCCTAAAAAATTAGCAGGGATTAGTGAAAAAAAAGTAATAGAAATTAAATAAATTCAAATAATTATTATTCTCCAATTTTTTTACTTTTCTCATTAATTTTTTAAAAATAATTATTTTATCTCTTTAAAATTAAACTCAGATATTCAGAGGATTCCCTAGCAACTTCCTCAAATGATGGTTTCATAATTGTTTCAATAGATACAAAATCATTATAACCTACATTATTAAAAATATTTAAAAATGTTTTAAAATCAAAATGTCCTGTACCTGGGGCTCTTCTTGTACAATCAGCTAAATGGATATGTGAGACATAGTCAGTAACTTCTTCTAAATAATCCCAAATAAAACCAGGATCTTCTTCCAAATAAATATGATATGAATCCAATAATAATTTTAAGTTTTCAGAACCAATCTCATTTAATAATTCTATTGATTCTGAAATTGTATTATAAGAATCAATTTCGAATCGATTTATGGGTTCAAATAATAGTATAACATCATTATTTTCTGCTATTCGACAACACTCCTTTAGAGAGGATTTTATATTACTCTTTTCTTTTTTAGAATTGCTCTCAAAATTGAAACGTCCTCGAATTAATCCAATTATAACTTTTGATTCAATTTCATGAGCAAAATTTATATATTCTTGAATCCTTTGAATTGCTTTCATTCTAATGTCATTGTTATGATGCCCTAAAGAATATCCGAAACGAATATATGTATTACCAGTTCCAATAGCAGAGATCTCTAGTTCATATGAATCCTTAATTTCATTTATCTTAACTTTATCAATTTTCTCTGGTTCAAGAAGAGATAATTCAATTCCATCATAATTTAAAGAGTTCAAAAAATCACATAATTCAGAAAATTTTTTTAAAACCTCATCTTGGGTATTTTTAGATTCATTTAATCCAGAGACAATACTTAGTTTCATGATCCTATATCAAATGAAATTTGAATAAAATAGTACTTCACTAATATAATAATATTAAGTTAAATTATTTTAAAATAGCAAAAAAAGAAAAAAGTATATCCTTAAATAAAGTTAATTAACTCATAAGATCTTGAAAATGAAAGAAAATCTTGCGACCAAATCTGTTATGTCTTCTTACTTTTTTGAGGATCCTAAATATAACACCGTTATTAGAGAAATAAATAAAATTAAAGTAAGTTATTATTATTTTGATTTAAAAATTATATTAAAAACGGGAAAAAGCCAAGTTTTAAATGGAAGTTTATTATTGGGAGATGCTAATTTAATCATTGAAAATAAAGAAATACAATTAAATCAATTTGACATTTTCTTTATTCCTCCTGAAAAAGAAATTATTATTAGAGGAAAGAGTAAATCAAAATATAAAATTGCCTTAGTTTTTAGCCCCACTGAGGCTAGACGGGATCTCTCTTTTGAAGTAAAGAAGTATAATATAGAGAATTTCATACCACGAGGGGAATCTAGCTCTAATGAAAAATTGTCAACTTATAGAACAGTATGGACAGCTTTTAACAATGGTTTTTTTATGTCAGGGATAACCAACATACCTAATGAATCTCTGAAAACAGGTGTGGTGACAAGCGTCAATTTGGAAAAAAATAGGGAAAAAGGAAAAGTAGAAATTTACCCTCATATTCATCCGGAGTTTCCTGAATTATATATATATCTTATTGATGACAATGATTATGCTGTTACCCAATATTTAATAAATTCTAAAGGTCAATCTGTTTGCAAAGATCTATCAAATGGAGATGGATTATTTTTTCCAGGAGATTTAGGGCATGTTAATTTTGCGAAACCTTTTTATAGAAATTTAAAATTCTGTTCCTATATCTGGTTTATTCCTACTTTTGGTAAAAAAGGGGGAATAACTCCAATTACTTTAAAAATTTAAACTGATGGATCATTCTATTACTTGAACTATTTTTCGTGATTAATTATGAGTAAATGGAATTTGCCGCCTAAAGGCGGGCATATGGATAAACCGAGTGGTATTTACCTTCAAAACATGTCTATAGCAGAAATCAAAGAAAGAGTAAAAAAAAATGATCTTATTATTATCCCTTGTGGTTCTACTGAAAATCATGGTCCCGCTGCATGTATTGGAGAAGATACTTTCTTAGTCACCCGAATGGCAGAATTAATCGCCCAAAAAACTGGATGTACTGTGACTCAACCAACATGGTATGGTTCACATCCATATCATCATGTAGGAATGCCTGGAACTATCATTGTTCCTGAAGAAACTTTTAAATCTCTATTAAGATCAGTAATGGCTGGATGTTGGAATATGGGATTTAGAAAAATGATATTATTAAATGGACATGGTCAAGAATATGTTATTCCAAGTGCAATACACGAGTTTGCAAAAAATTACCAATTACCTATGGTTGTATGTAATGTTAATTGGTATCACGCAATTCCTCAGCATTGTATGGATCAGGAACATGGTGGTCCATTTGAAACGCCCTTTATTCATGCAGATGAAGCTGAAACATCTTTTTCGATGACATTATTTCCTGAGATGGTTAAAAAGATAGATTCCTGCGAGGATAACACTCCTGTAGGTTGGATGCCCGAGGGTCATGTAGACAAAGCAGGAAATATCTATCAACGACCTATTAAATGGTATGGTCAAGTTGGATTTGGTCCTATTGAAGTGTCTGCTTATCCAGAAGGTCATGTTGGTTGTCCTAGCAAAGCTACTTTTGAAAAAGGAAAACCCGGTATTGAAGCATTTCTCGATTACCTAGAAAAACTTGTTAATGATATACTGAAAACATTTCCACCCGGAATACTTCCCCCAATTGAAGGAATTACTCAAAGAGATCCACAACAAATTGAGCCTTATATTAAAGGGCCTTTAAATGGAGGGAAGAGTATTTATGAATTGAGATATCCACCTTAAAATCTCAATTAAATTTTTTTTTATAGAAGATCATAAAAAGATAACACAATTGACTTATAGGAAAAACTAATAAAAATAAAAATAGAAAAAAAAAACGGATTATTATAAATTAAATTTGTGTGCCACAATATGAACAAAATTGTGCAGTATCCTTAGTTATTGGAGTTCCACAATTAGGACAATATTTCGCGCGCTCTTCTACAACTTCTTCTGTTTTTGGAATTGATAAATGTTTTATTTGTCCTGTAGTTGTATTGAATTTTCCTCTTAATTGACCCGAAGCTTTTAAATCTAATACAATTGCATTAATATCTTTTCGGGAGATTCCTGTACTTATACTAATATCATCTACAGTTGCTTCAGGATTTACTTGAAATTCAGCAAGGACTACATTTCTTAACTTACTTCTATTAGTTATCGCATATATTTGACTAACTAAAATTGATATCCCGATTCCTGTGCTTATGAAACCCCACCATTCAAAACCATCTCCCCAATTAATAAATTCATTAATGCCCCAGTAAAGAAAAGCACCAGCGATGATCAGAGCACAAATAGAGAACCCTTCAGAATATTGATTTCTTTTATATTTCATTTGATTCACTTAAGCTTTTTATAATTTAAATCGAATTATCTAGGTATTTGTTAGGAAGTTTTATAAATATTTAGATTATATTTATATAAATATAATTTTTTAAATCGTAACAAAGTTATGATAAAGAAGACATGTAAATATTATTATTTAATTTGTAATTATACACTTATTTATAATTTCGAATATAGACCTATAATCTACTTGGTCATCCAATAATGTAATTATTATATTACCTAAAATTTTTACCGAAAGTATATAATAGTTTGAACAATGTATTAAATTGAAATCAGGGGTATGCACTCCAACTTCTGTTGTTATTTCTTCAGCTAGCTCATATAATTGCGACATATTTAACCCTATTGATGACTTATTGAATTCCTGATTAATATACGATTTAATAACAGCTCCATTTTCAGAAGTAATAAGAACAAAATAAACCCCTATCCCTAATTCCTTAACTAAATTATCAAGAACTAAGTCGAGATTTAAAATAGCTGTCATTATGATATAATTTATTGGTTTTTTAATATATAATTTTGGGTAAAAATTATTGTCTTAACTCTAAAAGTCGAATTATATAAAAGGAATATAAAATCATAATTCGAAAGATAATATATCAATATAAAAAAGTTTCATTTAGCTTAATTTTCGATAAGAAATATTAAAAGTTCAATTATCATTCTTTTTATTTGAATTTACTAATCCAAATTTCAAATTGATAATAAATAACAATGTTACAGATAGATTAATTTGAAAAATGCTGAACTTATTTCACGAGGTATTCTCTATATAGCCATTCCAATTGCTTTCTTAAATTGGATTGATACTTATGTCTTATCATTTCTGGATAGTTCGTTTCAAATTATTAATATTCAATTAATTTTAGATTACGTTTTTATATTTATAATTAGTACAATTGGCTCACTTATTACTAAAGATAAGGAAGATGGAATGTTAGCAGGATTTTATGGTAGTTCTTTAGCATTAATAATATGGTTAGGTATACAATTATTTTCAGCCCCTCTTGTTTATTTTGTTAATTCAATAATGGTATTTTTTACCGTGTCAAACCTTGCTTTATTTGTTGTAAATATTGTATCTCAAGTTACTATGCAGTTTTTATTGATATATATTCTTTACAAGCAAAAATTACGTACACTCCAAATTACTTTACTAATTATGTTTATAGTTGGTTATATTTTTCCCATCGCATTACTAATATCTGTAGAGTGGGGATATATGGCCTCTTGGAGTAGCGTAATCCACCTTGTTTTATATTTTCTAGTAGAATACGTAGCATTAATTATAATATCTACGATCAGTGGATTGTTTGGAGGATGGATTGGAATGAATTTCCTAATAAAATATGAAGATAAAAATTCAAATTATCAACAAATACTATAATTTATGGGCCTGGCAGGATTCGAACCTGCGACATCCCAGTCCGAAGCCTTATGCTTCAACGTGTGGGTTGAATGGGCACCCTATCCAGACTAGATTACAGGCCCCTTTTAAACATATAATAAAGAAGCAAGTTATGTTATTTTCATTTATTATTTCTAAAAAATATTATTGAATTAGATTAATAATTAATTACTTAGATCTTATGAAATATAGGAAAAGCATAATAATTTTTAGATAACTTCCTTTTGAAAACCATTATTTAGATATTTTATGAATAATCGAAATAATTTTGTAAATCTTAATCCTTGAGAAAGATCTCCATCAACTTTTATTATTCCTTTCATAAAAGCATCTAATCCATCCATCTCACGCTTTAAAATTTTAACTAATATATCTTTAGTGTATTTAATTCTAACTAATGCACTTCTATTAATACCTTTTTTGTAAATAATTGAATCATTTGATAATTTTAGCCAAAAATTAAAATTTATGTCAGTAATCATTATTTGGTATACGTCATTATAATCTAATACTTCTTCTCGTAATTCTTCTGTAGTTTTGAATTTGTTAATGGCAAAATTAATGATTTTATCAAGAATAGCAATAAATTCCTTATTGTGGATTTCCAAATAATGGATCACAGAATTGTAGCTTTTTGAATTAAGCATACTACTTTATCGTTGATATTAATTCAAATATAATATATTATTATACCCAAATATTCCTTATAATCTACTTCGTCTTTAATGCATATAAATCTTTCCATTTAGTATATTAACCAGCTTTTCAGAATAAAATTTTTATATTTTCCTTTATTCCTTTAGTTAAATAACTAAATTTTTTTGCGGCTATAGTGTAGCCCGGTCTAGCATTCGGGACTGTCACTCCTGTCTGAGATAAAATAACTTTTATCTGGGGAGATCGACGCGGGTTCAAAAAAAGAGTTCCTTTCGAGCTTTTTAGAAAATCCCGCTAGCCGCGCCATTCTAAATTAATCTTACTCTTAAAAGTTAAAATAATAAGTAGAAATTCTAAATTTAATATGATTTAATATATCTAAAACTGATTAATTAAAAAAATTAATAAAAAAAAAGAAATGTATAAATGGAATGTGCTAAATAGAGAGGTTAAATTAAGTTCCTTATAAATCTTCTATTAAATCTTCATAAGCTTCTAAGGCTAATTCAATGATCTCTTGAAAAGCCATAGCATCTTGAAGATTTCCCTCAACTGTTATATCGCCAGCCATATACGCAGAAGTTGCATCTACTTCGCCCATAAGTATACCCGCACCAACTTCAAGAGTTGAAGACATCGTGAATGAAGGATTATCTACATCTCCTTCTCCATATTGTAAATCTCCTTCTTTAACTGTTAGCCAGTATTTCTTATCTGCATCGGTGATCACCTGCATTATAGCTATGTCCATATCTTCAAGTTCTTCTTTAAGATCCTCATTTTCTGTAGAGATTTGCTTAATAAATTCGTACATAAGCATCATATCTTCAGCTGAAGCGCTAGCAGCACCAGCATCTTGGGCTGCTTTTATTTTTTTTAATAATGATTCGTCAACCATTTTAATTTTCAACCTTCTTTTGTAATTTTACACCTTATTTTTAAGAATTGTTTAAAAATATATTACATAAAATAACAATATAAAAAGGTTATAATGATATAAAAAGGTTTTATTTCTTTTTTTGAGATATCGAATAATAAGCGGTTAAATACTTCAGTGCTTTGAAATTAAAACATAAAAATGTATTATTCTCATAATATTTTCCCTTAAAACCACTTTTTAGAAAACTTAAATAGGTAACGCAAAAAATTAAAACGTTAAGTTTTTATTATTTGGTTAGGATAAATAGCGACAAATTTTTTTATTAGGTGATTTAACATTAATATGCGTTTAGAACAATTATATGATGCTACTGATAATCTAATAAACCAACAGTTTTATACGGGAGGTCATGATATAATCACTGGGAGAACACCTGAAATTTCATTAAAGATAAGCAATTCGGGACAAATTATAAGGAAATTTAAAGATTTGTTTAATCAAAATTTACAATTATTTATTGAAGGAAAATATTTAGAATTTCTAAGACTTTTTAAAAAAATAAAAGGGGTGGATGAAAACTATATCAGAGAAATTTATCAAGATCTTGAGCTTAAATTTGAAACATTAAAGGAAGCTGATAACATTAATACTGTTATAACATATTCCCTGGTTTTAAATTCTCTTATTTCGAGTATTAGAGATATCAATTTTGGAGAATCTATTAGAGAGATAAAAAAACGGGTAAAAAAGAAATCAAAAATTCCTGACCATAATATCCAAGAGGCGATTGATAAATTATTCATGAGGAATGATGATAACATTTCTATTTTATACAATATCTCTTATCTTGACACATTAGCAGAATCCTTTAATTATAAGAAAGTTGCTCATATTTGTAAAATTCAAAAGAGTAAATTTATTAATCGAATTGTTAAGCTAATTATTTCCTCAGATATTTAAGTTTATCATTACAAATTCTTCATATCTTCAAAAAAAATATTAGCGAATATCTCTGTAACCTTTTCTTTTAATTCTTTATCATGAAGTCTTATTTTATCAGAGATCTCGATTTGGACTGCTTGACTTTTTGGGATATTAAAAGCTCCATAAGTTCGAGTTATATATCCTCCCTTTAAGACATATTCCCTTCTTCTCGGATGTCCTGGGGCAATTGGGATATCTAATTCAAGAAAGCTTTGAATTATTTTTCCACGGATGTTATTTTCCCACTCTCTCTTTCGTACTGGTTCATGAAATAAGGATTCCAAATTGTTTGTACCTAAAATCACATCAACATCCCGAAATCCAGATGGTCGCTTGTCTTTCTCAAAACCATGTATGTCTATCAATAAAGAACAATTAAATCTCTTTAGATTATTTTGTATCCATTCGATAATTTTATAATGATAATAGTTATAGATGTCTCTAGCGAGGAAAGATGTTTGATTATACGCTTCTGTTTCAACACGATTAAAATCAATTTTACTTCTCCGAACCTTTGAGAAAATAAGTAATGGAATTTTCTCATTAAATACTTCACTTTTAAACTTCTGATTTATAAGTTCTATTAGATCCTTAGAAAACTCGATTGTTCCTTTATCGATACCCAAAACACCTTCATTTCTTTCAGGTATAGAATTGCACTCTAATATTCCTCCATGAGGGACAGATATAATTAATGGAATATTGCCTTCTTCACATTCAATATATTCTCTAATTTCAAACATTTTTCTAAGAAAGTAGGCTAGAAAAATAATATATAAATTAAATAATTGGAGAGTTCTGCAAAGTAAAATATCGAAGTATTATGAACACGCTAATCCAAACTCCAAACCCTATTATGCCAAATGTGTAATATCCAAAAACACTTCTATCCTGTTCAAATATTAAATATGCAAACAGCCAAGTTCCAAGCCCACCAACCGCACCTAAAAGAATGTCTGTAATTATATTAGGCCAACTATCCATTCTTCCTTCAAACTTCCATCCCAATTCTAGAAACAAAACATTTTCGAGAATTTCCCATGTTATTGCAATTACTATTGTAATAATGAAGACGAAGAGCAATGAGAATATCGGGATCTTTCCCTTCTTCTTAGGAATGGTATAGAATAACGAAAAAAATAGAAATACGCCAATTCCAAAACATATATGACCAATAGAATAAAAATCAAACCATGAAATCCCAACTTCATCAACTGTTGTAGCAAAAAATTTATTAAATAACATTGAACACTTTTTTTCCTCTTTTGATTCTATTTATTTGATTTTCAAAGTAATATTAAAAATAATTATAATAAATAATCATCGGAATTAAAAATTCAATGGCTAATTAGATCATAAACCATTAAAAATTAATCGATTTTCATAAATTATTTATTATTTACTAATATAAAATAAGGAATGATAAATTTGATTTAAAAAATATTGTATTATATAATAACTGATTATTGAAGTGAAATTGTAACAGGTAATTCCTAATTGAAAAAAATCGCATTTATTATTTATTACCATAAATATAACTTTTATAGTTTGAATGCTATAGTTGGAGCACTTGAAACTGATGGTGTATTTGAAATTATAGATTTCTATTTTATTCCATCACGAGATAAACTTTTAGAATCCCTAGAAGAAATTGTCAAAAAATATAATAGAATAGTAGTAGCAATTTCATTTTATACAACCCAGTTATTTGAAACTCAAGATCTCATTCAAATAATAAAAAGGAAATTTAAAAAAAAATGTGTCTTAGTGGCAGGAGGCCCTCATCCCACGGGAGAACCTTTTCAAACACTAAAATTAGGGTTTGATATTGTTGTTGTTGGTGAAGGTGAGGAAACTATTATAAAATTCATGCAAAGAATAGTAAATGACGAAATTTTTGATAATGTAAAAGGAATTGCTTATATAGATGAAAATAGTAAAAAAATCTATACAGGAAAAAGAAATGCAGTTGATTTAGACAAATATCCCCCTTTTCCGGTGAAAAATAGGAGATTTGGAGCAATTGAAATAACAAGAGGTTGCCCTTATGTATGCTACTTTTGTCAAACGCCCTATATTTTAGGTACAAAACCTAGACATAGAAGTATAGAAATAATATGTAAATATGTGCTAGAATTACAAAATTATTATGGTGATCTTACTGATGTAAGATTTATCACACCAAATGCTTTTTCATATGGTTCCAAAGACGGGAAAAATTTGAATTTAGGAAAACTTGAAAAATTACTTTATAGTGTGAGACAAATTCTTGGAAATGAAGGAAGGATATTCTTAGGAACATTCCCATCTGAAGTTCGACCAGAACATGTAATTCAAGATACTCTAAATTTAATCTTAAAATATGCAGATAATGATAACATTACTATTGGAGCTCAATCAGGCAGCCAGAAAATTTTGGATTTATGTCATAGAGATCACTCTGTTGAAGATATATATAGTGCTGTAGAGTTAACATTAGAAAATAATTTAAAAATTAATGTAGATTTTATATTTGGATTACCTGAAGAGGATGAAGAGGATATTAAATTAACAATTAAAATGATGAAATATTTGGCTGCTAAAGGCGCAAGAATACATGCTCATTCTTTTATTCCTTTACCTCAAACTCCTTTTGCAAATGCACCAGTAAAAAGAATAAAGCTCCTCTATAATAATGAAATTAAATCACTAATCTCTAAAGGATTTGCATTCGGGGATTGGAAAAAACAAGAACGATTAGCTATTAAAATAGCTAATTATATGAAAAAAATGAATATAAAATGAAACAAATTATTTTGCTAATTTTACCATATTTTCCTTTATTGTAATGAAACCTTCTTTTTGTAATTGACTAAGTATCTTTTTTAAGCTCTCAGAGTCATGAATTTTAATTCTTTTCTGGATTTCTATTATATCTATCGCTTTATTATCAATTAACATTTTTAGAAGAATTCCCCTAATTTGCCTTGATGATCCTTTAAAGGGTGCTTGTTTTCGATAATGAGCACTTTTTTTATTTAATTCTGGATGTGATTTTTTAAGCATTGCACCATAATCCATGAGAGCATAATACCACTCCCTTGGGTTATTTTTATCAATAGTAAGATCTATAATTGGAAAAATTTCTTTATCATAAACATTATCTTTTTTAGGAAAGAAAAAGTAAATAAAGACTCTCCTTATATTAGTTTCAATAAAAGCTGTAGGTTTATTAAAGGCAAATGTAATTATTGAAGAAGCTGTATTATGGCCAATTTGAGGAAATGATTCCAGTGTTTCAATAGAGTCTGGGAGTTCCCCCTTATAATCTCTGATAACGATCTCTGCGATCTTTTTTAATGCTACAGCTCTTCTATTATATCCTAAACCTCTCCATTCCTTAAGAATAGTATCAAGAGGAGTTTGAGATAATGATAAAAAATCAGGATATTTGTCTATAAATTTCAAAAACTTTTCCGTAACTCTCTCTGTTTGAGTTTGTTGAAGCATAATTTCTGAAACTAATACATTATAAGGTGTAATATTTTCTCTAAAAGGAAATTCTCTTTTATGTTTTCTATAGTATTCATAAATCATATTTCGAAATGAAATTATGACTTCTGAGGTTAAACCGTTTTTTTTATATAGTGTATGAAAGTCGCTAATGAATAAATTTTTACTAATTCTGGACATTAAAAAACAACAAATGGTTAGTAATTTTGATCAAATATGCAAGGAAAAAGAATTTATGGATTTTAAATTATAATAATTGCTTGAATTATAATATTAATTAAGATCAAAAGCAAAAACAGTGACTCCGCCTTCTATTCTTTTAAGTTTTAGAGTGTATCCAGAGCTATTAATAATGTGAAGCATCGATTTATTTTCAAGCAATATTGAGCCAGTAAATGTTCTATAATTAAGTTCTTTTCCAATTTGTACTAAATAATTTAATAAATATTTAGTTATTCCTAGATTTCTCCAACTTTTATGAACAACAAATGCCAACTCCGCAATAGAAGGTTGATACGCTTTAAAAAACGCGCCCAAAGCGACAATTTTATTCTCTCCCATTTCACTAATTTCTGCTACTAAAATCATATCAGTGGAGTAATCTATGTTCACCATTGGTTGAATTTTTCCATGCCTAAAATCTTTCATAGGAGCAAAAAATCTTAAGTATCTATCTCTCTCATCTAAGGAATAATGAAGTTCCTGAATCATTCTCTCATCTGTAGGTTTGACAGGACGAATTTTTATTTTTTTTCCATTTTTGAGCTTTAAAAATGTTTCATACTTTTCGGGATAAATACTTATTCTTCCATCAATTGAAATGGGCAATTTTTGGTCTGAATACACATATTTCCACTTTTTAGCATGCTCTAATAAATCTTCCCGAAAATCAGGATGAGCAATATTTATCATTTCAAGAACCCTTTCTCTGATACTTTTTCCATAAAGATAAGCTATACCCCATTCAGTTACAATATAGTGAATATCTCCTCTTGTAATTACCACACCAGAACCCGGTTGAAGGTAAGGAACAATTCGAGATACTAATGTACCGTCTTTTAACGTTGCAGTAGAAGGTAAAGTCATGATAGGTTTTCCATCTATCGATCTCCCAGCACCTCTGATAAAATCAACTTGACCTCCAATGCCGCTATAAAATCGGTGACCTAAAGAATCTGAATTCACCTGTCCTGTCAAATCAACACTTAGAGCTGCATTTATAGCTACTTGCTTATTGTTTTTGCTAATTATATATGGATCGTTTGTGTAGTCACAAGGATGAAATTCAACCATAGGATTATCATCAACGAAATCATACAATCTTTTAGAACCCATTACAAAAGAGCAAATAATCTTATCTTTGTGAAGAATCTTTTTTTTGCATGTAATTACCCCTTCTTCAACAAGATCTACAATTCCATCCGAAAAGACTTCACTATGTACTCCTAAATCCTTCTTTTCAATTAATTCCTTGGTAACTGCATTTGGAATTTGACCTATTCCCATTTGAATTGTGGACTCATCTTCAATTAAGGAAGCTGTAAATTTAGCAATTTTAATGGAAACATCATCGAGTTCACCATAACTAAATTCAATTATATCATGGTTGCTTAAGACAAAAGCATCAATATCATCCATATGAATAAAGGAGTCTCCTAAAGTACGTGGCATTTTTGGATTGATCTCGGCAACCACATATTCTGCTGATTCTGCAATTGGTTTGACAATATCAACATTAATTCCATAACTACAGAAACCATATTGATCGGGTAGGCTTACTTGAATTAAAGCTGTATCCAAATGCATCATTCCAGATAAAAATAATTTTGGAATTTCCGAAAGAAACATTGGAGTATAATCGGCTTGACCAATCTCCACATATTTACGCAGTGATTTTCCAATAAAAAATGCATTATGCCGAAATAAATCTTCTATACCACCTGCAGTCTCATAATAATCCAAATCACTGAGGCTAAGAAAATGTAATATCTCTACATCTGGAATTTTCAATCCAAGTTCAATTAATTTTTTAGTAAGATCAATAGGTTCAGCGCAACCAGAATCGATAAAAATACGATTTCCTGATTTAATATATTTTTTAATTGCATCATCTAGGGATATTTGTTTTTCATTATATTTTTTCATTAAGTCAGAAATATCTTGATTAGGAATTAACGGCAAATTATCACCATATAAACCTTTAATATATATGAATTAATTCTTATAGAATTTTAAATATTTAATGAAAATAAATTAAAAAGGACATTTTATATTTTTAAAAGAAACCAGTAATCTATTTCTGTTTGAAAAAAGTTAAGATTTAAGCTTAAATATACTTTTTTTTGTGATTCTGTTTAATTTGATATTTTATAGAAAAAATTCAGTTTTTATATAAAAACAAAATTTTTCCATAAAAAATTTTCATTTTCTATAATAAATATTTCAGATCAAACCCAGACACGATTTTAGAGATAAATAATCAATAATAAATATTTAATTACTTTCTAGAACTTATATTTCTATTATAAATGATTTTCTAAGATTTTAAATGGGAAAAGATAAGGTTGAAATTGAAGATTTAGAGGCTTTCATTAATGGATTGAAAGATTCATTTGATACATTAGAAAATATTGATCCAACCCAATCTAAGGGATTCCAAGCACAAATGGCAAAAGCTATTTCAGATTTAAGGTCTAAAAGAGCTGCAAAAATCGAACCTCTGCCAAAGCATATAGGCCACTTCACTAAAGAAGATCTTAAAATTTATTTACTTAAGGAACTAGAATCTTTACAAGATCTTTTAGATTCTTCTGATTATAATAGGAGAAGAAAATTTGAATTAGTAAAAAAGATTGCTCTATTAAGGGAGCAAGTAAACAATATGTAAGTATTTTATTTTTTAAAATATTAAGAGGTTTTGAAAATACTCATTGATATACATTGTCATGCTAATCTCTATTTAATGCTTGATGAAATCATTAAAGATGCCAAAAATGTTGGTGTTCAAAAAATAATCTCTGTTGGAATGAGTTTTATTAGTTTAGAAAGGATCTTAAAAATTTCTGATAACTATGATAATATATATCCTGCCTTAGGCATCCACCCAGAAGAAGTGAGGATGAATAAAAACATAGAAAGTCAAATAGACGCCGTAATGGATATTATCAAAAAAAATAAAGATAAAATTTGTGCCATTGGAGAAATCGGTCTTGATCATCATTTTATTAAAGAAAAAGAGTTATACCCACTTCAAAAGGATATTTTTGATAAAATGCTTTCATTAGCACAAGAATTGGAGTTACCTATTAATTTACATACAAAAGGAGCAGAAAAAATAATTTTTGAAATGCTTCCATCATATAAGATCCCAAATATAAATATTCATTGGTATTCTGGACCTGAAAACTTTATGAAAGTTGGAATTGACCGAGGATATTATTTCTCAATTACTCCCGCTATTAGTTATTCTCCAGCAGTGAAGAACACTGTTATGAAAGTTGATAATGAATTTTTATTACTTGAAAGTGATGGCCCCGTTAAATATACTGGAAAGATTGGTACACCAGCTATGATTAAAGATGTTTTAAATGCAATAGTTGAGCTAAAAAATATTGATTCAAGAGAATTAGAATTACAAATCGAAAAGAACACTAAAAAGGTTTTCCCAAAAATCTTTTAGTTCCACTTATTTAGGTTTAATTGTTTTTTCAATTCCTTCCCAAAGACCAGAAAGATAAACTGCACCAAGAGCACGATCATACAAACCATATCCGGGTCGGCCCTTTTCTCCCCAAATCATTCTTCCATGGTCTGGGCGGATTGCTCCAGTAAATCCTACCTCTATAAGAGCTTTTATTACTTTGTACATGTTAACATCTCCGAATTCTGTAGGATGCTCAACTTCATGAAATTTATATTCACCAGTGCGTTTAATATTACGGCAATGAACAAATGGAATACGGTTCATAGCACCAAATTTATATATACTTTTTATTAAATCTACCTTTGGATTAGCATTAAGTGTTCCTGTGCAAAAAGTTATTCCATTTGATGGGCTATCAATAATTTTTACAAAACGGTCCAGAGCAGCTTCATCAGTAATAATGCGTGGTAATTTGAATATAGACCACGGAGGATCGTCAGGATGAATTCCCATCCTCACATCAACCTCTTCTGCGATTGGAATAACTCTCTCTAAAAAATATTCCAAATTTGACCATAATATCTCTTTATTGATTTTGGAATAAGCATTTAGGAACTCTCCTAATTCCTTTTTTGTATAATGAGTTGCCCAGCCCGGAAGTTCTAATGAGTCTTTTTTTAAATCAACATTCTTTAACTGATCATGGTTATAACTTAGAGTATTCGAACCATCAGAAGATAACATAGCAAGATCAGAACGTATCCAATCAAATACAGGCATAAAGTTATAACACAATATTTTTATACCCAAAGAACCCATATTTCGGATGCTTTGACAGTAATTATCTATTAATTTATTGCGAGTTGAACGTCCGAGTTTTATATCTTCATGGATTGGGATACTTTCTATTACAGAAAAATTCAATCCTACTGTTTCAATCTTCTTCTTAAGTATATTTAATTTTTTAATTGGCCATATTTCACCTATGGGTATATCATAGAGAGCTGAAACGATTCCAGTTACTCTAGGGATTTGCTTGATATAATTAAGTGGTATTGGATCACCATCTCCAAACCATCTAAAAGTCATTTCCATTTTCTTTTACCTTAATTTATTTCCATTAGGAATTATAATCTTTCTTTAATTAAACTCCTGAATATGCAGAAAATCCCCCATCAACAGGAATCACAACTCCAGTAACAAAACTCGATGCTTTTTCATCAATTAACCATAACAAAGTTCCAATTAATTCTTTTGGCATTCCAAATCGTCCCATTGGAGTGTGTTGAAGAATTTTTTCCGCACGAGTATTAAAAGACCCATTTTCATTAGTTAAAAGTAAACGATTTTGTTCTGTTAAAAAAAAACCAGGTGCAATTGCATTAACTCGAATATTTACTTTAGACATATGAACTGCTAACCATTGAGTGAAATTACTTATTGCTGCTTTAGCTGCGCTATATGCTGGGATTTTCGTTAAAGGGCGATATGCATTCATTGATGATATGTTAATAATAACTGCTCCTTTTTCATCTATCATTGTTTTTGCAAAAACTTGAGTTGATAAAATCGTCCCTATAAAATTCAAATTAAAAATGAATGTGATACCCTCTTGTTCTAAATCAAAAAAAGTTAAACCCTTTTTTTTTTTTAATAAATCTTCTCTGGTAAGGTATTCATCTGATGTCGTACCTTTAGGGTGATTACCGCCTGCACCATTTATAAGTATACTCCATGTACCAAATTTCTCCGAAATAATTTTTTTAGCTTTTTTTAAACTCTCAAGATCTAAAATATCTGCCTTTATAGCAATTGCAACTCCTCCATCAATTATAATCTTTTTTGCAACTCTCTCAGCTGCTTCTTGATTTATATCAATAATAGCAACCTTTGCTCCACATTCTGCAAGTGCTTCTGAAAAAAGTCCACAAATCACTCCACCACCGCCAGTAATTACTGCAACTTTATCTTTTAAATTAATCTTTAAGGGTAGATCCATAATATTTTCACTAACTTTTTTTTATATGAATATTTTTAAGAAAAAAGTGAATAGTTACTTTCTAAGAAACTTTTGTATATGATAATATTAGTTTTTTTCCATTAAGCTAATTATTTCTTCTGGTAGTTCTTTTTTATTTTTCATGCGATTTAACATATCTTTTACTTCAAAGATTGTATTTCCATAGATATGGAGAGAATTGCTAAAATCTAAATAATGACCAATAGAAATATCAAGTTGCTCAGCAACAAATTTTTGAATCCTAATCATCCCATTTACATTAGCTTCCCATGCCCTAAAGAGATCTCTGCTTCTCCAAGTTGTCTGCATAAGTAATTTTCCTTCTTTTATTCGCATATAGATTCTTTGAAGACATGGAGGATCAATATGAAATGGATCAATTAAAGGTCTCCAAGTAATTGCTTGGGCTCTTCGTGAATATGGTCTTTCTCTTAATTTCTGTATTATATAATTTATTTGATTAATTCGGGGGAAATCAATTAGTTCAATAGGAATTTTTTCAATTCTAATTTGTTCTGAAATTTTTTTATCTAAGTCAAATTCAACTCCATTTCTTAATTTCCAGATAGAGGCTTCAGGAGTAATCTTAACTTTTTCAGCTTTTAATAACTTTTGGTGATGTCTTACAGATTTTTCATTAATAATATTTAAATTATAATTTCTGTGAATACTATCTTCAAGAGAAAAAGGAGCATAATTAAAAAGTCTATCATGATATGAGTAAGGAAAGCTTACACCAGATTCACTTAATAAATTATCATTTACACCATTCATGATTTCTTCAATATAACCACTTTGAATAGATCCAATTAAATAAGTATCAGCAATACACCCATATACTTCATAAGCATTACCATACTTTGATCTAATTTTCATAACTTTATCTTTACGCATGATAGGACTGCTAAAGGGTTCAGTTATCTCAATCAATACTGTTGCATCTTTCGATGGAGGATCTTCACGATAATCATATTCAGTTTTTATGTTATCACCATTAAATAATACTCTTCCAACAGCAGATAGCCAAGCATCTCTAACATTTTTTTTCGAAATAAAGAAAACTTTTGCCATTTTTGAACGTTCTAACAAATTATTTTAAACTTATATCGATATAGAGATTCTTTTATTACTAACTATTATTATTTATCTGTTAAATCTTTAATAAGACTCAATTGATCGTTTTAAATTTTTATTAAGTATAAATACTCTTAATTTTTGATCATAAATTCTCCAAAATATTTAAAAAACCTAAATTTACATTATTTTATTAAAAGAATATATTATTTTACTGTAATATTTATTTAGAAATTTAAAAATTAGGAGTTAAAAGATTATATAATTTTTGAGGTGATATTATGGGTGGATTTGGTAAAAAATTAAAG
This sequence comes from Candidatus Hermodarchaeota archaeon, assembly GCA_048885525.1. GTDB lineage: Archaea > Asgardarchaeota > Lokiarchaeia > Sigyniarchaeales > SOKP01 > Loki-b32. The sequence continues at coordinate 61,206 of JBHLLP010000001.1, forward strand.
AAAGGGCTTGCTAAGGTAGCTGGTGGAATTGTTGAGGAAGTCACAGGTTCCGAAGCAGCAGGTAAAGGTGTAAAAAAAGCTGTTAAAAAGGGTAGCGTAAAAAAAGGGTTTAAGAAAGCAATTGAAGAAGCTACTGAAGATGATTAAATAGATTTTTAAATTTAAAATTTCTTTAAATCTTTTTTATTTTTTATTAACATCAAATTTTTATTAATTTATTTATTTTAAATTCTTAAATTAATTAAACTGAATGGTTTAGTTAAATTATGAAATTAAAACTTGAATTTTCTCCTCCATTTAATGAAGTTACTAAAAATCTGTTTGAAACTCTTGAATTTGATAAAGAACTGACTTTAAATGAATTGATAGAATTTTTTGGACAAAAATTTGGAGATAAATTTACAGATTTAGTCTGGGAAAAAGGAGAAAAAGGAAAATTTAACAAACTTCTTTCTATCATTATTAATGGGAGAAGCTATCAGCATGATAAGTTTTTAGAAACAAAACTGAAAGATGGAGACCAGATTGTTTTCATTTATATTTACTTTGGTGGATAACTGCATAAAAAAAGTTAAATTCCTTCTCTAAAGTAAAATTATTATCCAGATTCCAAATCCAGTTAATAATGGATTTAATATATTATCCGAAATAGTTTTTACATAGGCATCTATTAGCATAAATAATGAACTAGCAACTAAACTCATTATAATAATTTTCTCAATAGTTATAGGCAACCATGGATAATATAATAACGATATAACAATAACAATAATGAATGTCGATAAACCACCAGCGATTAAGCCTTCAATTGTTTTTTTAGAATTTGTTTTAAGATAATGTCTCCCAAATTTTTTACCTATAATACATGCAACACCATCAGCGCCAGTAGTTATTAAGGCGACAGCAGCAAAAACGGGAAAAGGTGCAAAAATGAAAGGCGAAAAGGATAAAACTAATGGTGTGGATGCTATAAAAGTATGTAATTCGTTCTGTTTCATATCTAAATACCACTTTCTAGCCCAGTTTGGAAGCATGTGATACTTATTCAATCGGGTAAGGTCTGCTACTTGAAACATAAAAACAAAGCCATAGCCAACAGTAATAATTAACCAATAAGAAAAACTGTAATTATCTAATCCCCAACGCGTTAAAATTCCAAGATTATCAAGGATGGTTCCTAATGTCCAAAAGAAAAAAATCACAAAACATGTGAATAAATGTAGAAATTTTCTTCCTAATTCACTTTTTATATCATCTACCCAGTTTTTATTGAATTCTCCACAAAATTTATTATAATCTCTCTCTGCCATAATTTCAGGATTTTTTTTTGAAATAACGTCATTATATATTAATGTTATAGTCCAAATTCCTATTTCAATTAAAAAAAAGATAGATGTAAAAAGCCATAAATAATTTAATGAATTTTGACTCAAATTAGGTGAATGAAATCGATACATAAAAGGAAACAGAATTCCTGCTAACAAAAATAGAAATGCTAATAATAATTCATTGATAAATAAACGGTTTTCAATCTTAATTTTTCTATTTTTAAAAATATATAAAAAGGTTAAAATAAAATATCCGATGAAGATTAGGCTTGTAGGCAAAAAATACATATTGTTAACCTTTAAAGGTGTATAATTTAAAAATTTTTACAGCTTCAGCTTTAGATAAAATCTATTTCACTACTCATTAAAACCACTGTAAAACGAATGAATAATAATTAAAATTTAGAAAAAATCTCAAGAGCACATATGTTAAACTACAGCCAATAGGGATTAATAGATTATCAGATAGTTTAATAGGTATATTTGTAAAGATATCAAAAATTAAAAAAATTAGTGACATAATTCCACCCCAGTAAACCCCAATAAAGAACAAGCAAATTATAAAGGTTGTTATCATTCCGGCTAATGTTCCTTCCCAAGTTTTTTTTTTATTCCATAGGATTCTACTACTTCCGAACCTTATACCAACTTGACTTGTTACCAAATCACTAATAGAACTTATACCTAAAATTGTAAAAAATACCATTGGAGGACAAATAAATGCCGCAAACATTTGACCAATCGCAAAATAAAGATATGTGCCATAACTTTCTCTTTCTTCATCAGAAAGATATAGTTTCGGGAAAATAGTAAAAGGGAAAGAAAAAAAGCGAGATTTACGCGCAAACTCATTAGCAAGCATAAATAAACTCAATATATAGAAAAAGAAAAAGAGGAGATAATAAAACCACCCAAATGAAAACATAATATCCCTAATAGAATTTTGATCATTTATAATTTTTAGATAGACTAATAACATATTATTTTCACGAGGAATCATTCCTGCTGAGGAACCAGAAAAGAATACAACTAAATATAATCCAATATACCATACTACTAAAAGACCAATGAAAATTAAAACATGATTTACCTTTCGAAGAGTATCTTTTTTAGCTTTGCTCCAAATTTTTCTTTTTTGTTCCAACGTATTATTTAACTTCGAGAGACCTTTTTTTACAGTTTTTTTACTTAAAGATGCTATCCCCGTAGAGATTATAATTAATACGCTTATCAAACCTAATGGAACCAATAAAGCAAAAATAAACAAAGGAACTAATATAGCTGGAAATAATTTTTCCCGATTCATTAATAAAAGAAAAATAGCGATATGAACAAATACAAAAAATAGAATACCAAATCCAAAGAAGTTATTTAAAGTATCTGGTTTATATGAAAAATATAAATAATTAAAAAGAATAATAAAAAAAGAGAAAATGACTAATGAAAACCAGATTAGAAAGTATTCCATAATTTAAATAACCTAATTTATAATTGTAATATATTTGGTCTTAAAAATTAATTAAATCTATCGATTTTATGCTTCAATAAAATTATTAATTTTAAAATAAACCTTATGAAAAAATTTACAAAATAACTGCTCTTATAATATGTTAGTCTTTAAATTCTAAGCATGTGGGACCAAGTTTGAAAAAAATTATCTTAGCTTCTAAATCAATTGATCGGAGCGAATTATTTAGATTAGCAGAAATTCCATTTGAAAACTTTGTTACCAATGTTGATGAAGAAAAATATAAAAAATCTATTTCAGATGTGAATGAACTGGTAAAAGAACTTGCTAAAGTTAAAGCCTTATTTGCTAAAAAAAAATTAAATATTAGAAATGAAGATGCTATAATCGTTGCTGCTGATACTATAATAGAACTTGATGGAAAAATTATCGGGAAAGCTAAAAATGAAAAAGAAGCATTCGATATCCTCAAAAAAATGATGGGTAGAACACATAGGCTCATAACAGGAATTGCTATTACTGAAAGTAAAAACCCAAAAATAATTGTGGATTCAGATATTACATTAGTTGAATTTCTTCCACTTTCTGATAAAGAAATAAGAGAATATATTAAAACTAACGAATGGAAGGGACGTGCTGGAGCTTATTCAATAAAAGATAAGGCAAGTTTGTTTATAAACAAAATAAATGGTTCTTCATCTAATGTAATTGGCTTACCTATGCATAAATTATATCTGATAATGAGAAAAGAATTTCAATATAATTTATTTCAAACGGGGTGATTTAAATTTTAATGTCTGAGAAAATTAATATTTGTGTAGGCTCTTTAAATCCTACAAAAATTGAAGCTGTAAAGTCAGCTTTTTGTAGATATTATAAGAATTTTGAAGTTCAAAATATTAAGGTACATTCAAAAGTATCAAATCAACCAATCGGATTTATAAATATTATCGATGGGGCAATTAATAGAGCTAAACAATCACTAAATTATATAATTGAAAGAAAAAAGATCTTCAATAATATTTTCGGTATTGGAATTGAAGCAGGGCTAGCCACAGTACCTTATACTAAATCAGGATTCATGGATTTTCAATTTTGTGCAATAATTGATGAACAGAAACACTTATCACTCGGTTCTGGTATTGCTTTTGAATATCCCAAGTTTATAGTAGAACAAGTTTTGCAAGATCCAGATAAAGAAATTGGTGAAATTGTAGGAAAACTTGCAAATAATGAAAATTTAAAAAATGAAAAAGGTGCAATAAGTTTTCTAAGTAAAAATTCAATTACAAGAACAGAAATCCTTACTCAAGCAGTAATTTGTGCGTTATTACCTTTCATTAATGAAGAATTATATAATGTTTAAATAACGAAAATGGAGAAATAGTTCTTGATTATTTTCCCGAAAATTCTTTCCAAACTTTTAAATCTTCATAAAATTTCAGTATCTTTTCAAATTTGGAAATTTTATTCTCATAATAAGTACGATCAGCATACTTTCTTTTAGATAACTCTTTTGCGGCTAAAATTCCACTTTTATAACGATTTATTTTTTCATCAATCACATTTTTTTTTCATTTTTATTATTACTTAAAACAAAAAAATATCGTGATAATATTGTATTAAAAAAATTGAAATCGAAGGATGTTAATTTAAAGTCATTATTTTTTCTAATTCATCTTCTTTGATGTTTAAAATTCCTACTTCTGTTAATCTTTCAGTAAGTAAACGCCAATTTTTATCTTTTTTAAAAATTTGGTTAAATAAAACTAAAGCATCATTCAATCTGTTATTATTAGCTAAAGATATTGCTGTCCAATACTTCATTTCAAGATTTTCTGGAAACATTTCCATAGCAGCATTATATTCTTTAAGAGCTTCACCCATATCTCTATGTTCAATCGCAAGATCCCCATTATTCATATGTTCATATGCACGCCATACTTTCAATAATCTGCTTATTTCCTTTAAGGGTTCTATATGATCCTCTACTCTGAGATCAATCATGGGATCTTCCCATTTATTTTCTGGAGCCTCTCCACTAACTATTAATAAAGCAGCAGATTGCTTTCCTCGTATATCACCTCCAACTGATTCTGCTGCTTCTAAGCATTTAATTATTCGTTCTGGTAAAGGTAACCTATTATGCTTTTCATAAGCTTTCTTCATCGTAGGCCAGACTTTATCACAAAACATCATATTTGCTTGAACAGAAAAATTATCACCCACTGCATGCCCTGCATACTTTATGCATTTTGAACCTGTATGCGTGGCAACTCTTCCTTGAGTATCTAGAATGGCTACTTGCCTTAGATCTCTCCCGTCATCATCTGAAAGCAATATTTCAATAGCTTTTTGAGGAGATTTACCTTGTTTTAAAAGTTCAAGGCCTCTTAATCCAAAAGAGACATTAACAAGTGATTGTGTAGCAACTACACCAGTACCAGCTTCACCCCACGAGACAATAGTCCCCACTGAAAACCAGTGACTTTGTACTCCGACTCCCATTTCACCAGTTTTGGGATCTCTAGCGACAATAGAATATGTATGAGCAAAAATCTTACTATTAGATTGATCATTTTTGTGAATCATATTTATTAGACTAGCTTGAATATTAAATAAAGCTTTATTATTCATATTCTAAATCTTTTAATATTATGGAATAAAAAAAATTAAATTCTTTTATTATTTGGAATCTTTAATACAATTATTCAAAAAAAAAGATGATCTTAAATGACAAAGAAGTATAAAAATGAAGGGCTAATGAAAGTTTTAGTAATTCTCGGTGCGTTAGTAGGATTAGTAACATTGATTTTAAGATTAGCAGGATTGGAAAGTTATGGATTAGTTGCTCCCTTAGTAGCTCTCGACATTATTATTGTTTTCATCATTGGTTTAGGTATTGTCATTATCACATTCTGGGTAGGATTTAAACCAAATGACCCAATTCCATTTCATTGGTTAATGTTAATAATACTTGCTATTCTTTTAGTAGTATTTGGTGCTGGAATATGGAGTTGTGTATTGGTAATAATTGCAGCACTTATAGGTATAATAGAAGAGCTATAAAATTATAAACTAAATTAATTTTTTATTTTTTTTTCTTGTTTTTGAAAAGAGTTTTTTAAGAACTTGCATTTTCTAGAAAATATTTAATAATTTTTTCAGCAATATTTATATCTGTAACTTTTTGTAATGCTGTAAATCCCGGAATGGAATTGACCTCCAAAACAGTAAGCCCTTTTTCGCATTCTATTATATCAACTCCTGCAATTTCAGTTTTAGTTATATTTGCTGCCTTAATCGCAAGATTTTTCATATCACCAGTTAATTCTATAGGTTCAGCTCTCGCACCAGAATAGATATTTGTTTTCCAGCTATCGCCTACTCTATACATCCCGGTGACAACCTCATTTCCCAATACTAAAATTCTAATATCTCGATTCCCATGTTCAACAAATTCTTGTAAATAAAAAACTTGATTCAACTGACCCAGAGAATAAATAATATTTTCAGCAAAAGCCCTATCATTCAATCTTGTTATTCCTATACCTTTAGAACCATACAGGGGCTTCAAGACACAATCTCCTCCTAATTCATCAAAAGCTTCTAAAGCTTTATGAGGATCTTCACAAATTACGGTCTTTGGAGTTGGAATATTATGATTTTCTAAAAAAACGGAAGTTAAAAATTTATCACTTGCTATTTCTAAAGATTCTCTTGAATTAATCAATCTGACATCATATTCTTCTATAGCTCTTAGAATATCAAGCCTAAAAAAAATCTTTTGAGTAGCTGCGGCTCCAAAACCTCTTACAAGAGCAGCCTTAGGTTCGAGAGATTCAAATTGTTTGTAAAAATCCCGTTGAAAGCCTATTCCTACTTTAATCATTGAAGGGATAAAATAATGAGTATCATAACCACATTTTTTCAATTCATTAGTTAATATTTGAACTTCGGGGTCTTTAGAATTAGGAGTTATAATCATTGATTTCATTTTCATTTCACGAAAAAATAAATTACTTAATTAATCTATAGCACTAATTTTTAAATAAATTTAAGTTCATATAAAATATATATGAATTCAATGGATCCTAAAGACACTGAAAATGAAATTGAAAATCTCTCACATATATTAAGTAAGATTCAAACTCTATATTATAAAAAAAAAGAGCAACTCGAAGAATTACAATTAGAAATAAGTGAATTGAGAGAAGTTTTAAATTTCTTAAATTCATTGATATCTGGTAAATCATTTTACAGCGCAGACGAGTTTTACTCAAAATCACTTATCAAAAAAGGCGATGAATCAATTGAAGAACGATATTTTGTAGAGGAAGTTTCAAAAGAAAAGGTTGAAGGAACAAATATCAAAAGAAAGATATTTTCCAAAGGAAAGAATAAAGAGGATGAGTTGCTATGCATCTTAAATTTCTATGACTTTAATAGGGTTGAGATAAAAATTATCGATCCAGAAAAGCGTTTAATAAAGGAATCTTCTGAAGATTTTATCCGAATATTTATTAGAGGAGCTCTTATAAAAATCAAAGAAGAGAATCCAAATATGAGTTTAAAGTATGACTATTTTAAGAGTTCAGAGCTAATAGAATATATTATTATTACTAAATTAAAATCAATAAAGGAATATGATATAATAACTTCAAAAATGAGAGAGCTTTTAGCTAAAGAAGTCAAATAGGATAACGAATTGTTATTTTAGCAATTATAACGTTAAATTACTGAGAAGAACTTATTTAAGATAAATGATTTCATTTGCAAAATATTATATTGAGATAATATATTGTTTAATTAAAATGGGAAAAATTAATTATACAGCAATTCTTATTTATTTTAACTTAATTACCACATAGTGTCTAATAATAATGGCAAAGAAAAAATCTTGGTTACAAATGCCAAAAGTCCACTCGAAATTTCATGATGAAAAACTTGAAAGTGTTTTAATTGAAAAGTCTTTAGATTTTTTAACTGGTGAAAAAAGTGAAGCGCCCTCTTTTTTATTTCTTTCAGGAGCTTTTTTTGATGTAAAATCATTCGCTTATTCCGGATTAAGAGCTTGGAAAGGTGCTGTAAAACCATCTGAAGATAATGGTGGGAGAAGACCTGTGTTGGAAGCTACTTTTGCATCATTATCTGTATATTTAAGTTCATTATTAGCGCTCCAAGCAGATTTTTATTTTGCATATGATGAAATTAAAGAGATCTTGTTAGAAAAAAAAAGAGAAGATCTCTGGACAATTGTCTCAGAGAAGTTGCCATTTATCTCTATCCCTCCAAAAGAAATGTATGGAACACAAGTATCTCCAATTTCTCCTTATTTTATAATTAAACAAGATGAAGAACTTACATTGGGAGAAATTTATCCTTCAGCATATTTATCTCAAATTATAAGGAATATTAAAACAAGGTTTTTTGTTTTTTTCCAATACCAAGGATATTCTGCTTTTGGGTTTTTCAACACACTACCTGATCTTTCTAAATTTGGATTTGAGGAACACGCTAAAGATTTTGATGGGGATCCTACAGCAGAGAATCTAATCAAATATTCAAAAAATGCAAAAAATGTTAAAGAAATATTAATAGCACTTATTCACGCTCACAATAACGCTTTACTTGAACAATTTTTGATACCTGATTATGAATTATTATTAAATAAACTACTGGAGGGAGAAGCTTAGTTGGTTAATATCGGTTTATTAGGAGATGTGTCTGTAGGAAAAACAAGTATTCTTCGTTTATTTGTTCGATATTTAAAGAAAGGAGATATAGAAAAGGTCAAAGGTGGAATAAAATGTTCTGTAGTTAAAGCTGATTTTTCTGGAGAAGCTACAGTTCCTGGAGGAGAGAAAGAAGATGCCTTAAATGAAAAGGAAACTAAAACTATTCACCCTAATAGAATCGTATTTAGAGAAGATGAATCAAATAAAGCTCATACAATCTTTGCCCCTGGTGGAGATCGAGCTAGAGCCGTAGTTAAAATGGGTATCATAACAATTTCTAGAATTGCAACCCAAATTATAGCAGTCTTTTCTCTTGATCGAGATCTACCAAATCAATTTGAATTTTTCAATGATGTTAGATTTTTTCCCGATAAAATTTATGTTTGCATAAATAAAATCGATTTAGTTGAAGGAGATAAAGAGAAAAAACTAAATGAGGTAAAAAAGCAGATAAAAGATTTTTTCGAAGCCCGAAAAATAGCCATTAATGAAACTTTTATAACATGTGGCGAAACCATTGAAGGATTTGAAGATGTTGAAACATACAATAATCAAGTCGCAGAAATGATTTTAGAAATTACTACAAAACATTAATCATTTTACTTCTTTAATCTCTCAATTTAAAAGCAATTTTTAAAAATAATTTCTCTAAATTGAGTAAATACCCTATTAATGGAGTTAGACTAACTATATTCAAGTTTTTTTCAAAAATTACAAATCCCATTTTTTCTAATTCTTTAACATCTTCCAGAACTCCTTTTTTCTTACGAATTTCTTTTATTTTTTGAAAATTAGTTACACCTTGGCTACTAAAAGAACTTATCAATATAGAAAATAATGTAGCTGCTAATCTAGGTTTTCCATCAAATGGATTAGCTGAGATAAGTTCAGTAGTTTCTGACTCAAATGATATATACCAGTAAGAATTCAGAGGATTAAATCTAACTTGAAGACCTAAAGGTTCAAGATAATTAGATAAGTTTTTAATTAAGTTTTGGAAATAAATGTTTTTATTTTTATCTTTAACATTTAAAGCATTAAGAATTTCATTTCTTGTTGCCCCTATTTGTGAGATATTGTCTTTCTTACTTAAATAATGCATTAATATACTCAATTCATTCACTTTTTATTCTATCCTCCTGTAAATATAAAAAATTCGTTTCTTTTTGATAATTTAATCTACCTAACTGGAGTAAGTGTAAGAGATATACAAAATATTCAAAAATTTTAATTTGATCTTCCTCACCATCAAAAATTTCATCATAGGAACATGGTAATTTGTGTTTGATAGACTCAAAAAATGCGTCCATTTTCTCAGTGAACTTTTTGTCAAATATTTCCAATAAGAAGTTGGTTTTTATATCAATTTTATCAATAGGTTCAATTGAAAAGAGGTCTTGTTTATCAGCAATTAGTCGCTCTATAGAATATTCAAGAAATTCCAATGAGAGTGTTTTGATGGTGAAAGGTTTCATCCAACAATCTTCTAGCAATTCACTTATTTCGAAATCTTTAGGGTTTGTCTTTATGAAGTTTATAAATTTATCTTTGTTATCTAAATAGCTTAAGTATATTTTTAATTCTTCAAATTTTTGACTAAGTAGTTTAAATGCACTTGTATACGTGATTGAATATTTATCAATGTTATAGATATTAAGAGAATCTTTTAAATTCTCAAAAATTGGGAATAATTCAACATCCAAAAGTGATAATTCTCCCGAAAGAACTTTTTTTTTAATATCTTCGATTTTTTTGTTTATTTCTTTAGATAAATCTTGATGATCCATTTTTAACCATTACTTATTTTTTTTAACGATTTTTGGTTTAAATACCGAAGATATTTCTTTTTTACCTACTCTAGCAATCCCTATTAGCTTTTCGGCAAGTAAGAATAATGCATTTGAAGATTTTGGTAAAAACATAAACAATTGTATTGGGTTTTGTTCTAAAGTTGCTTTTATTAGTTGATATGCTACTTCGGAGTTTTTTTCATCTAAAAACATGCCAGGTTCATCAAGTAAACACAAAGGAGAAGGTTTTATTTCTTGAAGAGATAAAATTAAACAAATCGATATTAAGGAAACTTGGCCACCACTAAGGGCAGTAAATGATTTAAGTTGTTCCTTTGAAGTAGCTGCTTTAATATTAACGCCTAAATCTTCAAAATTTCCTGTTAACTCCAAAGAACAATAAGATTTTATTTGAGAATCGAGAAATTTTTGATTAACTCTCTTTTGTAAATTTTCAAGTAAACCACTGAATTTTTCATAGTATGTTTTCTCTATCTTTTTTTCTGCTTTAATTGCTGCTTTTACATCCTCTTCTAGATCTTCTTGATTTTTTGAGATTTCCTTAAGCGATGATAATATCTGTTCTTTTTCAATCAAAATTGAATCGTCAATATCTAAATATTTAAGTAATCCCTTATCGATTCCAGTGATTTCTTTTTCAATATCTTCTATAGGACGAATTTTGATTAAATTTTTTAAAATTAAGGGACCTATTTCAGAATTAATTCGCAATAAATCGATTTTTTTTGAATTTAAATCTTGGATATACGAATTCAATTTGATATTTTCTTGTTCAAAAGTTAATGTTATTTGAATAGATTTCCTTTCGATTTCACTTTTTTTAGTTTGAATTTGTGAAATTTCAACTTTTAGATTCGAAATCTTTTTTTCTATTGTTTCAAGTTCTTCTTCAATATTTTCTAATTGACGATATGTATTAAATGCTGTAGTATCTGCTTTTTGAAATGCTTCTTTCTTTGTCTCATAATCCTTTTGGATTAAATTCTTTTCCCTTTTTTGTTTAGCTAATCTATCTTTCACTTCTTTTAAGATGTTTGAATTTTCATTAGATTTCAAATCCCATTTTTTTTTATCCTCGTTAAGTAGTGCTAATTTTTTAGGAATCTCTTTTATCCTATCATTCCATTGAAAAAAATCTGGATCAGATTGAGATTTTAAATCTTTAATCTGATTTTCATATTTTTTATTTTCATCTTTAAGAAAATGATTAGATTTTTCTAAATTATGCATTTGATCATATAATTGGTTTTTCTTTGAAGTTATTCTTTGTTTTTGGTTAAAATTGTATAAAAGATCATTAAAAGATTCCTTTTTTTTAAATATTTCTTGTTGTTCAGTATTTGTTTTAGATTGTTCAACTTTTAATTCCGAAATTTTATCATTTAAATGCTTAACTTCAGTTTCTAGAATTTCGGATTGTTCTCCTTGTGTACCAGCACTTAATAATCCTTTCAATCTCTTTAAGTAAGGGGTTTCGTAAACATATTTATAAGATATTATTTGTTCACCTTTTAATGTAACACACTTTCCTTTGAAATTAAGAGTTTTATAAATTTCTCTTCCTGAATGATAATCTTTTACAACAAGGCAATTTTTTATCGTCGAATAAATGACTTTTTTAATATCAATATCATTATCGATAATTTTAATTAATTCTGCTAAATACCCTAAAACTCCATTGGCTGTTATAGTTATCATAGGTGTTATATCTACATTTTTGGGTAGATAGATATTGCAATATGCGTTGAATTTTTCTTTTAGTCTCTTTAACAAATTAAGAGTATCCCAGTCTTCAGCAACAAAACTGTAGAGCAATTTTTCACCAAGAACAGATTCAATTGCATAACTCAACTCATCTTCATATTTTAAATAGTCTATAATCGGACCTTTAACTTTTAAACCTCTTTTTTTTATCTCATCTTTTAAAACTGATATATTTGATGGAAGAATTACTCTCCGTTCTCTAAGTGATGCTTGTAAAATTTTTAACTTTTTCAATTTTTTAGATTTTTCTATCATTAGTTGATTTATTTCAGAAGAAAGTTGATAGATTCTTATTGAAATCCTTTTCAGTTCCTTATCAAGCTGATTTAATAGATCTTTTGAAGGATTTTCTAGGAACCATTTGTTTTTTTCTAATTTATGCTCAATATCCTTAAAACTTTGAAAAAGTTGATTAATTTCATTATTAATAGATAGTATAGTTTTCTTATTCTCTTGAATTCTTAATATATTTTCATTTTTTTCTGAATTTAGTTGATTATATTTATCTAAAAGCTCTTTATTCTGAGTTATTTTTTTTAATAACTGGTTTTGTTCTATTATTAGTTTATCAATCTGTAAACTAGTATTATTACTCTCAACTTGTAATCTTTTATTTTCATTGCCTAAGCTTTCTTTTTGTTTCTTAAAATTATTGATAATCTTCTTAAACTCATTAATCTTTTCTGATAACTCATCTAACTCTTGTTTAACTAAAATTTTATCTTTCTGCCAATTTTGAATTTTTGTAATTAATTCTTGTTTTATATAATTTAGTTCTCCAACTTTCTCAGATAGGTGATTCATGTTTTTATGATGTTTTGAAATTTTATTAGATAAAAGTTCTATTTCTCTATCTGAAAATTCTTTTTTTCTTTTAATACCCTCTATGACTAATTCAACATTTTTTATTATATCTTCAATTTGGATAATTTCTTTTTCTAATTTGTCCTTGCTTGCCCACAATAGTTCATCGTTGAGTTTTTCCTTTATTTTCAATAATTCATTTTTTTGTTTTAAACGTTCTAATTTAGGATTTAATAATTCTAAACTAATATTTAATGTATTCCTTCTGCTTTTTAGAGATTGAAGGTCTTTATTTAAATTTAAAATATCATTCTTTTGATGTAATATTTCTTCTCTCAAATCCTTTAATCCAATTCCCTCCTCTAGAAAAGAACATAATTCTGTAGGTTTCAGATTTTTAATTGAATCAATTTTCCCTTGACTTACAAAAGCAAATTGATTATCAGGATTAATATTAAAATCAGAAACTAATTTTTGAACTTCTTGAACTGGTACTTTTCTGAATTCTTTATCAGACTTTCTCTGTATTTTGAAGAAGGGAGATTGTCCTCTAATTACATATCTTCTTATTTTAATTAATTCATCCACGATTTGAACGTGAATTTCCACCATAGCATGATTTTGTCCATTTCTAATAAAATTCGCCCATTTCTTATATCGATCATCTCTTTCATTGCTCCCTAAAGCAAATTTAATGGCTTGAAATATTGAGGTTTTTCCACTCCAATTTGGTCCTACAATAATCACGAATTTAGATTTACCAAAATCCACTTCATCCTTCTGAAAAGATAAAAAATTTTCTAAAATAACTTTTCTAATAAAAATTCTAGAATTCTCTATATGAGATATTTCATTTTTTTTCAGGTTCGATTGAGATCGAGAAGCCATATTTCCCTCATTTTATAATTAATTATTTACCAAAAGCTTGTTTTATTAGATCTACTCGCTTCTTAGCTTTTTCTAAATTTATTTGCGCCCTATTTGGAGAATCATTTAAGATAAAAGGATAATTAGCTAACATCTTCATATCGTTATCTTCCAACGGCTCTTTTTTACTTAATTTGTCAATAATAAGTGTAAGTTCGGTATAATTCTTGGATGAGGCATTCTCATATAACTGATTTAGCATAAATTCTGAAATGCGAGTCTCCCGAATTTCATTCACAATGCCGGTAACATCCTCAGAGTTATCAATTTTATTACTTTTTTGAATAGAAATTATTTCCTTCTCTTGATTAGATTCTGTATTTAGATCGATTTTGGAATTCTTTTCTAAGCTTAGTGGAATGGAATTTGGTATATATTCTCCAGATACAATTAAATCGATTAAAATATCCGTTATTTCATTACTAGTCTCATTTAATTCCGAGTTCAAAAAATGCTTGAATATCCCAACTTTCAATAGTTGTTTAATATCTTTTACTTCCCAATTTTCCGTGTAATTTACTATTTCGTTAATATCAAATACAATCTTAGTATTTTTTTCTAAAAAATCTTTTAATACTGTTTGGCGCTCAATTTTATTCAGTAATGGAATTTTAATAAAAAGATCAAATGCAGTATAGATTTTATTTGAAATAAGGTTAATATCTTGGATGTTATAATTAATCCATACTAAAACCAAATTCAAATCAGTAAATTTAAAATCAAAATTTCTACTCTGTTGAACCTCGAAAAACTTTTCTAATAAGTTTTCTCCAATTTTTTGCCTAAATTCTGTTTGCTGATTAATTAATAATAATCTCTTTTCACTAGTTTTATCCAGTTCAATTTCATCATCTTCTTTTTCTATTGATTGTGCAAAAGCTTCTAAAATTGAGATGAAACTCTTTACAAATTTGGTTGGAGATTTTAAAATCTCACTTTCTTCAAATTCAATTAGATCTAAGTAATAATTCTTAGTGATAAGTTTAATGTAGTCTATTATGTCTGTTCCGGGACTGGTATTAATCAAAATTGCTCCTCTTGGTTCTAGATAACTATTTAAAATAGTATCTTCATGATTTGTTAATATCACCTTGAGAAAGTTAATAATATCATTATATTTATCTCTATAGAATATGTCCTCTTTCTTAATTCTAATTTCTGAAGGTCTAATTATCTTAAAATATCTAGAAAACTCCGGAATATCGTTTAAATCTTTCATTGAAAATTCTAATTTAATTCTTTGGTCTTTTTTTGAACATTATTTACATGACATTTTACACATATATATTTAGCGGTAGTCATAGTTAGCGATAACTAGACCCCCGACAAAAACCAAAAAGTTTATAAAAACGTATTTCAAAAGAGAAAAATGAAAAGTGAATTTAATTTTTCATTCAAATTTAACTTTTTATAGATTTATCTAAATTTTATCTAGAATAAATGATGGCAATCGGCCTTCATCTACCAAAATTCTTATTAAATTAGGCATACTATTCCATTGTCGAATAGAAAGGTTAAACTCTTCTTCTGTAATATCTTTTAATTGGGGAGCCCCAAAAGTTAGCATGCTAATAGAAGAGGTTATAAGATGTTTTACTTTTGTGCATGGGAACTCATTACATTGAGCACAACTATCAAACCCCTTTTCTCGTGCGCAAGGTCGGGCTTCACAATTCTTATCTGCTATTTTGTCTCCTTTACTCTTACAACCCTCACAATGAACATTCTCAGCAGTATAGTTTTCATGACCAAGATATTTTCGCCAAGCTTCAACCATTTTTTGTCGAATATTAATATTATCTGATTGAGCAGCACATAAATAACAGTTATAACCACAATAACCTATTATTTTATCATCATTTTGAGTCAAAAAATAACACCTCAGAGAGAAGAAGCAAATAATGTTTATAATTCTTATTGCCTATCTAGGTAATGTTTCTATATTAAGTCAATTTAAAATATTATAGAAAATATCCAAATGTTTCAATAATTTTGATAAAATACTTCTAAACCTAATTCTTGATTTAATAATTTAATATAAAACTCAAACTGTTCATTAACAAGATCATAATGAGTGAATTTTCCCTTTTTGAAACTTCTAATGAGCCCAACACTCTCTAAAATTCGAAGATGATGTGAAATAGATGGTTGGGATTTATCTAAGATTGCTTCTAGTTCACAAACGCAATGATCATTATTCTTTAATGCTGTAACTATTTTTAAACGTTCCTTATTTCCAAGAGCATAACAGAATTCTAATATTTTTTCGAAGTTGTCGAAATTGTCTAAATTTTTTCCAAAATCTTGTAAATTTTGGAAGTAGGTATTAACATCAATTTTTTTCATATCAATACAACTTTCAAGGGAGCCAATTATCTCAAGAGTCCGCTTTTTATTAATATTATCCACCCAAATTATTATAACTTTTTTGAGAAATATAATTAATGCACTTATCAAACATTATATATTTATATTAATATAAATATTTTATTAAACTTTTTAAATCCAAATATTTTTATTTGATGCATTTCATAAATATCTCAAACTGTATAAATATAAAATACATAAAAAAACATAAAATTTTTGAAGATAGATGAGCATTTCAGAAACAGAGGGATTATCAGTAACTCATGAAGAACAATCTAAAGATCTTGGATTTTTTGAAAAATATCTTACATTATGGGTCGCTTTATGCATTTTTATTGGAATTCTTTTATCTATTTATGTTCCAGAAATAAGTCAAGCGATCAATTCATTTACTATAGGTCAAATTTCTATACCGATTGGTATTTGCCTATTTTTAATGATGTATCCAGCAATGTTGAATTTGCAAGTTTCAGAGTTGAAAAAATTAGGTAAAAATCCCAAACCAATAATTCTCACGATAATATCTAATTGGTTAGTTGCTCCATTTGTAGGTCTACTTATGGCTCGTATATTTTTACAAGGTTATGAGCAATTAGTTGTTGCTATCATATTACTAAGCTCAAGTCCATGCACCGCAATGGTTTTAGTATGGGGATGGATGGCAAAAGGCAATCAAGAGCAAAATGTAGTAAATACGAGTCTAAATACGATAACAATAATCTTTGGTTATGCTCCTATGGTAACATTATTAACGGGTATTCAGAATATTCCTGTTGATTGGGTACTTCTACTTATTTCAACATTAATTTTTATTGGACTTCCGTTATTTCTTGGAATAATTAGTAAAAGATTATTAATATCAGCTAAAGGTGAGGATTGGTTTAATACTACATATAGACCAATAGTTGGAAAAATCTCGATTATTGCCTTACTAACAACATTAGTGGTTCTTTTTTCTATGAATGGAGAAGTATTAATTAAGAATCCTGGTTACCTTTTATTGGTTTCCGTCCCACTCTTACTTGGATTCGTCATCGTTGTTGGTTACAACATCCTTATAACAAAGCTATTTAAATTAAAATATCGAGAAGCAGTCATAACAGTTATCATCGGTTCATCAAGTCACTTTGAAATTGCTATTGCTACAGCCATTGCTATGCCTGGTTATGGGATCGGGTCATTAGCAGCTTTGGGCACTACAATGGGATTATTTTGGGAAGTACCAGTAATGCTTTCGATTGTTTATTTAGGCAAATTCCTAAGGAAAAGAGGTTTTTGGAAATCCTAATATTTTTAATTATACATTAAATTATCAAATTAAGATAGGTATCTTGAAAAACTAAACAAAATTTTACTGAATAATAATGAATGAAGAAAACATGGAAGAACAGATAGCCAATATAATAAAGGAAGCGATGAGTCAAATTTCTCATTCGAGTTGTGACCATTCAGAAACACATTGTAATAAAGATAGTCCCGATTATGAACCCAAACATATTCATTGTGGAACTGATAGATGCAAAGGACTCCATCAAAATGATTAAAAATTGGATGTGATAAAGATTAGAGAAGAAGTGGAATTAAAAAAATTAAAAATAGATATTTACGTCCCATTAGATGCGTGTGCCTGTGAATGGGATAAGTTTATGAATCGCGTATTTGTTGAACTGACACCTTATATAAAATATATTGATTATGATACTAAGAATCTAAATTCAGAAGAAGCAAGAAAACTCAATCTACACAATAAATGCGTAGTTGTAGATGGAGAGAAAAAATTTTCCTCATCTTTGTTTCTTAAAAAGGAATTACCAAATCTACTTAAAGCTAAAGGACTTATTTAGTCTTTAGATTATTTATTTTAAAATTTAATTAAGGTGATTGTAAGAATTAAAAAAATTAAATTAACGATTTTTGCACCAGATCCTGAAAATAAATTATCAAATGGGCTTGATTACAACCTAACTATAAATGAAAAAGGAACTATTGTTGATCTCTTAACCACTTTAGATAAATATATCTATGAAAATCCTGAAAAGTCTATTTTTCCCATATATAAAGGGTTAATTCACTGTTATCTTCAGCTTATTTGGGATGCTGAAGAGAATGTAATTTATGAGGATTGTGCGGTAAATGCATATGGGCCAAATAAAGAATTTATGCCTTTACGCGAAGATATTAACTTTAACTTGTATTCTGATAGTGATATAACGATAGTAGTGCATGCAGATTGATGAGCTGATGTTATGAAAGAACGATTGGATTATGGTAAATTTAAAAGAATTATAATGAAAACTTATGGAAAAAACCATGAAAATTTTGCCCATTATTTTAAGACCCAAAGAAATAATTCTTAAGGTGAATGATACCTTTCAATAAATTCTAGTGAAAGGTTGACAATAGGATTGCCTCCTATGAAAATTAAATTTATTCGAAATTGTTGGATTTAACTCCTTTGGTATATTTTTATGTTAGAAAAAGAAAGACTATCCCTTGTAAGAAAATATTCAATTGAACACTCTGAAGAGGATGATATTCACGGATTTTTGCATGTTGAACGCGTTCTAAAAATATGTCTCCAATTAGGGAAAAAATTAAATGCTAATCTATTGATACTTGAAATATCGGCTCTACTCCATGATATTGGCAGAAAATTGAAAAAAAATTCAAGTTCTACTGAGAATCATGCTGAATTATCTGCAGAGCTAGCTTTAAAATTCTTGAAATCTTATGATTTTAAACTCTCTCAAGAAGATTTTGATAATATAATTCACTGTATTAGATCGCATTCATTCTCAAATAATTCAAATCCTATAACTATTGAAGCAAAAATATTATCTGATGCTGATAAATTAGATGCTCTTGGTGCTATCGGTTTATATCGGACTATAGGTTTTACTATAAAAAACCAAGGGGGAATAGAAGAAGTCATCAAACACTTAGAAAATAAAATCTTGAAATTAAAGGATCAAATGAATTTAGAAATATCAAAACAAATAGCAGTTAAAAACCATCAAGTCGTTTTAGATTTTTATAATAAATTAAAAGAAGAAAGATTATAAGAAAGAGTCATTAGAGTTTTAAAATAATTGATAATAATATGGGAAATTGCTCTTCAGAACCCCATACAACAAAGATTTTATCATCAAGGGTACTGCTACATGTCTCGCAGCAACAATCCAATCTATCCCAATATTATTTCCAGTTCTGCTTCCCTCTTTAAATTTAAAATACATTGTCATACCTAAATGATCTTGAATTTTTGTATCTTCAATTTTAATATCTTCTAAATCTGGGATAGTAAATTCTTTGATATCAAGATTAGGCTGTATTGGTTCCCTCATTTTCTCAGAAGATAATTGTAAAGCAGCTCGAATTATTACTTCCTTCTTTACTTATAAAGAATTCAAGGAGGAGATAAGTTTATATTGATCTTCCGATAGTTTATCTTTTACTACTTCGAAAAGCTCTAAAAGTACATTGTCCGGAGCTCCCGCCATTACATACTTCAAAGGACCAAAAATTTTTATTTCTTTAATAAATTGAAATCCTCTGTTTTTCATATGTGTAACTAAAGCTTCTAAATCGTCGGTTTCAATCCCCAAATGATGAATGGCTCCACGTCCTTGGTCTTTTGGTGGTTGATCATAAAAATTAATTTTCGATGATCCAATTGATATCATTACGTTTCTAGCACCTGCCATTTTCAAATCAAATAAAACTTTAGCTCCAAACATATCTTGATAAAATTTAATACTTTTATCAAGATTGGAAGTAAAAAGATGTGCATGATGAAGTGATGTTTTCATATTTCGACCTTTTCAATTTTTTCATTAATTTTATTATTTGAATAATTGGACTATATAAAAGTTTTTTAAAATCTTCTTGTTTTCTTTGGATATATTTGAAAAGGAGTACGTGCTTCTTCGGAAATCCATTCTACGTTTTCATTTATATGAGAAAGTGATCTCAATAAGTCAAAAGTTAGCCAACGTGTAGCTTTTGGATGTGAGATATATTCCCATAATCCATATTCTCCTCGTTCAGACTTTATGAATTCTATGAAATCACAAATCCGCTCATCATCCTTACTAGCATCTACTCTCCAACAAAGATTTAATATATGAGCAATATCAAATTTAGCCATAAAAGTTATCCGTCCAAAAGACTTTTCTAATCCAATAAGACGGGCAATCATGAAACCTACATTATTTCTTAATTTTGAATCAGTTCCAAGTATTAGATCTAGAGCTCGCTTAGCTTCATCACTTTTACTACGTTTAGGGTGATAAGCAAGACAGGTGAGAACTGCTGTCGTATTCGATCGGCACCCCCATCTTGAATGAGCAAGACGGCGATATCCAGCAATTCCTCCATAATTACCTGCAGATAAACCAACAGGCCATGCCCCATCTTCTAAACGTTGTTCCATTAACCATTCAAATGCTTTCTCAGTTCTTTCATCCGTTGAATATCCACACATAACTAATCCTAGAAGTGGAATTGCAGTTTGAATAGGCATCATCTGATATCCAATTTCTTCATCAATTAACTGTTTCTTACCAGGCATTGGCCAAGAACCATCTTTTTGTTGTTTTGAAAACATAAATTCTGCAGCTCTCTGCACAACTGGATAAGACGAATCAAAGCCAAAATAACCTAATCTCTGTAATGCTATAGATGTTATTTGAAGGTTATCACTGGTTGTAATTCGTTCTACCCCAAAAGAATCCCATGCTCCATTTTTTTTTTGGAGTTTAAGTAAATCTCTGACGAGGGAGTCTGATTCTCTCATTTCTGATAATTCTTGAACTTCTTTTTCATCCTTGGAATGGTGTAATAATTCAGTTAATACCAAATATCGTAAACAAGGAGATGGATCAGTTAATAAAAGTGGAATCCATGTCACAATCCTCCCTCCAATACTTTTTTTAAATAAGATGCGGTGGGTGTATTTAGTTCTGCAACTTCTTCGGGAGGACCTTTAGCAATAATTTGACCTCCTTTTGGTCCCGCTCCTGGTCCTAATTCAATAATCCAATCGCATGATGCTAACACATAAGGATGATGTTCAATTACAACTACAGTATGACCTCTATTAATTAAAAGGTGTAACACATCAATTAAATTAGACACATCCTCCATATGCTGTCCAATAGTCGGTTCATCTAAAATATAGAGCGTTTTTTTGTTGGATTTCTTCGATAATTCCTTCACTATTTTAAGTCTTTGAGCTTCACCTCCAGAAAGAGTACGAGCGGGCTGATTTAATTGCAAATAACCTAAACCTACTTTCCTAGCATAATTTAATTTTGAATGAATTGTTTCAAAATCTTTAAACAATTCATAAGCTTCATCAATTGTTAAATTATTTATGTCTGGCAACGAAACACCTTTAAAGTATATTCGCCAAGCTTCAGCAAGATAACCAGATCCCTTACAGCTTTCGCAAGTTTCAACAATATCAGGTAAAAATTTCATATCTAATTTGATAAAACCACGTCCATTGCAAACGGAACATCTTTTTTTTAATCTTTTTTCATTTAATCTTAAAACCTTTGCATCTTCAGTCTCAGCAAAAATTTTAAGTATAGAAGGTTCTAAACCTAAGAATTTAAGAGGACTTCCAATTTTTGCTTTAGTTTGATCTACCAATATTGTTTGAGGTAAAGAGCCTTCAATCTTTTCATATTCCCCGGGATCAATAGGTTCTCGTGATACAGAAGTTGTATGTTTTATAGGCACTAAAGCTCTTCCCAATGTGTCAATTAGTAAAGTACTTTTTCCTGAACCTGAAACTCCACACAATCCAGTTAATGAACTGTGAGGAATCTCAACTAATTCACCTTTTAGGTTATGCTCTTTTGCTCCAAAAATCTTTAACCATTTCTTTGGTTTTCGAGTCTTTCTTGATAATTTAAATTTCCTTTTTCCACTTAACCAGTCTCCCGTAATAGTATTAGATTTTATAACTTCTTCTAAAGTTCCTTTAGCTACAATTTCGCCACCGTTGGCTCCTGCTCCTGGTCCCATATCAATAATGTAATCAGCGAATTCTAAAAATAGAGGATCATGTTCTATTATAATAATTGTATTGCCTTTATTTCGTAATTTAATTAGAACCTTTAATAATGCCATTAGTTCAGAAGGATGTAAACCCCTTGAGGGTTCATCAAGTAGAATAGTTAAAGACGTTAATTCACTCCCTAATAGTCCAGCTAATCGTACTCTCTGAGCTTCTCCAGCTGAAAGGCTCTCAGCAATGCGATTTAAATTAATATATCCTAATCCCGTTTTGATTAGAAATTCCAAACGAATCAAAATGACCTTAAGGCTATTTTTCACAAAATCTGGTATTTTATCTTCATTCTTTCCTTTTTTAAGAATTTCAAAGAGTTCATTCAATGGAATCTCGCACATCTGTGGGATGTTATATCCATAAAGAGAGATAGCTAGATATTGAGGACGTAATTTCATTCCATGACATTCATTGCATACTTCCTTATCTGTATAGGTCCCTCCTACATCCCAATCTCTTAACCAGTGCTCATAAAACCCTTTGAATTGAACTACTTTATTATAGATTTGTCCTTTTTTGTTTTCAAATTCTACATCTAAAGGTTCTTTTTCTCCAAATACAAATGCATTTTTTGCTAGTTCTGACATGTCATTCCAAGTTGTTGAAAATGGATCAAAACCATAACGAGCTGCGAGAGCCTGAACTATATAATAACCCCCGTTATATGGTTTACATAGGTATCCTTTTGGAAAAAACCCGGGAGAGTACATAGCGCCACTGCATAATGGTTTTTCAGGGTGAATTATTAATTTGTTTGGATTAGGGACTTGAAATGATCCTACTCCATGGCACTTAAGACAAGCTGCAGAATAATTTGTAGGTATGAAATGTCTTGGTTTTGCAAAAACTATTGAAGTATTACACTTCTTACAAACCCATTTTTCTTCTCTTTCCATCCACTGATTGCATTTAGGACAAGTTCGCTTTCCCATATAAGAAAATATATTCGACAAATGGAGTATTATGTCTGTAGCCTTTCCTATAGTATTTCTGAGATTAAAATACCATCCATGTATAATTTTTTCAGGGATAATTGATGCTGTTATACCTAAACCTTGAATATTTTCTACTAGAGCTTCAGTGCTTTCTTTTATACCTTGTCTTTCATACATCGATAATGTTTCTAAATACCTACGTCGTGCTTCTGTTTCAAGTGTATCTATTATCAAACTGGATTTACCTGATCCAGAGACTCCTGTGATTACAGTTAATTTCTTTTTTGGTATTTTAACATTTACATTCTTTAAATTATGAATATGAGCATTTTGAATAATAATATTTTCTGAACTTTCTCGTTTCTTCTTTACTTTTTCAATTAATGGTAAGGTTTTTTCCTCTTCTTTCAAAGCTCGAGCTGTAAGAGATGAATGTATATCCATAAATTCTTTTAACGAACCCTGATAAATTATTTCTCCACCAGAAGGTCCAGAACCTGGACCAAGGTCTATAATCCAATCAGCAGCTCTTATAATGTCTATATTATGTTCAACTACAACTAAAGTTGCTCCATTTTGAATCAAGTTATTCAAAATTTTTAGTAACCCTGCTAAATCCTGGGGGTGCAATCCTGTTGAAGGTTCATCAAGAATAATTAAATGGTCCTTTAGAGTCTTTCTACCAAGGTATTTTGATAATTTAATTCGTTGAGCTTCACCCCCAGATAATGTTGGTGAGGGTTGGCCTAAAGAAAGATATCCCAAACCGATATCATTAAGAGCTTTTAACATTTGATTTGCAGAATTTAGATCTCCAATAGATAATCGCTTCTCTTTATCTAAAATCTTAACAACCTCTGAAATTGGTATATCATAGAATTCTGCAATAGAATATTCTTTATCTTCAAACTTAACTTTTTCAGTAAGAATCTCTTCAGAAAATCTCTGACCATTACAATCTGGGCAATCAATCCAATTAGAAGGTAAATATCTCATTTTAATTTCAAGGGCACCCATTCCATTGCATGTTGGACATTGACCTTCTGGAGTATTAAATGAAAAATAAGTAGCATTAAATCTAGTAGCCTTAGCAAACACTTTTCTAATAAGATCAGCTATCTTTGTATATGTAGCAGGATTTGATCTAGGATTTTTGCCAATGGGTCCTTGATCTACCATTATAGGTTTAACATTTGGACCTTTTATTCCATCACAACCAATAGTTTCCTTTCCTTTTAATGTGGAAAATAATACATTTTCAACTAAAGTACTTTTTCCCGAACCAGATACGCCTGTGATGACCGTTAGACGATTTAAAGGGATCTTACAACTAATATTCTTCAAATTATGCTTTTTAGCATTCTCTACTGTAAGAAATAATTGAGGTTTAGGTCTATATTTGGGAATTTTTACTTTTTCTCTTGAACTAAAAAACTTACCTGTTGGTGTCTCTGCTTTCCATAACTCAGCAGGAGTTCCAGTAAATATGATTTCACCCCCATATCTTCCAGCTCCGGGACCGATATCAATCACATTATCTGCAGATAATGCAGCTTGCCGGTCATGTTCAATATAAATCACTGGACCCTCAAGATTGTGAAGTACTGGTAATAATCGTGCGACATCAGCGGGATGTTGACCAATCGTCGGTTCATCAAGTATATGTGTTATATCCTCTAATTCACTTAATAATGCAATAGCTAGTCGAACTCTTTGAGACTCCCCTCTTGATAAAGTTGGAGAAACTCGATCTAACGTTAGATAGTCTAGACCTACAGTCTTTAATGCAAGCAGACGTTTTTTGATTTCTTGTAGTAATCTATTTGTAATTGGTAATTCCTCTTTAGAGAAGTAAGTGATTAGTTCTCCCACTGATTTTGTTAATATTTGGGAAAATAACATACCTTCCCAAGAAACATTAGATGCTAGTGGATGATATCCTGTTTTATTACATTCTTTACACCCTCTTCCCTTACAATGAGGACAATTTTTCTTAAAGTGTGTAGGTTCAAGCTCACCAAACCAATTGCCACATTCCACACATATAGGAACTCGAGAAATGATAGATTTTACTGATTTTCCTTCAACAATTAATGAATTTGCCCCTAATGAGGAGATAGTTTTAACTATATTTCGAATCTCATTAATATTGCTGCTTGCGGTCACTTGACCAATTTGAATCTGAATATCATGAGATTCCTTTGGATTTAATTCTGTCCTTACAGGTTTTCCGTCAACTAAAACTGCTTCAAAACCAAATTCCTTCTTTAGAAGTTCAATTAAGGTTTGATGACTCCCTTTTATTTTTCTTACTAAAAGAGCAGAAATAATTAATGATTCTCTTTTTCTCAATCCATCTACTTTAGCGATAATCTCGTCTTCTTTTAAAACAGACAAATTACTACCACATACATGGCATTTTCTATCACCAAATCTGGCATATAAAATCTTTAAAAGCGGAATAAGACCTATTGCTGATGCTAAGATGGAATTTGGATTTCGATTAAGAACATTCTGTCCAAGAGCTATTGTAGGTCCTAGTCCAGTTATAGACCTTACTTTCGCAGGACTTAATTTTATTTCATCTTTACTAACTGAAAATGCTTCTAAAAACCTGCGACGAGCTTCCTTATACAATATGTCGAAAATAAGTGAAGTTTTTCCCGAACCAGAAACACCAGTTATCACCGTTAGCCCGTCTTTTATATCAACATCAACATTCTTTAAATTATGTTCCTCTGCTCCACGAATTTTTATCTCCATATTACTTCTAACATCCATTTAATTAAGATACGGACCAGTCTTGGATTTTTTATTCATTTTTATATCTGTTGAAGTACCTTCTGCGATAATCTTTCCTCCTTTAGGCCCTCCCTCAGGTCCTAATTCTATGATGTAATCGCAATATGAAAGAATCTCGGGATCATGTTCTATAATTATAACAGAATTACCTTCCCTAACTAATTTTTCAAGTAATTCCATTAGTTTTATTGCATCATAAAATGATAATCCAACTGTTGGCTCATCCAAAATATAAAGGGATTTCCCTTTTCTAACTTTTCCCAGTTCCTTTGCTAATTTTATACGTTGAGCTTCTCCCCCACTTAGAGTAGGAGCGGGTTGTCCAAGCTCAATATATCCCATTCCAATATCATCTAAAATATTAAGTACTTTTGAGATGCTTTCTTGTGTTTTAAATAATTCATTAGCTTCGTTAACAGTTATTCCAAGCACATCTGCTATGGATTTCCTTTTATACTTGATTTCTAATATCTCTGGTTTATATCTTGATCCTTTACACTCTTTACAGGGGATTGTAAAACTTGTAAGGAATGAGACTTGAAGATCTTGAACTCCTTGCCCCTTACATGCTGGGCAACGTCCTCTGTCAGAATTATAGGAAAAGTGTCCTGTAGTAAATTTACGTTTCTTAGCTTCAGCAGTTTTTGAAAATAAGTTGCGTATCTTGTCCCAAATACCGATAAATGAGCAAGGAGTGGATGTTCGTACTCTCGATATAGGTTTTTGATTAACTACTATGACTTCATCAATATTTTCCCATCCCTCTACCTGTCCAAAGTATTCTAATAATCCTTCACCATTTTCTTCATTTTCTTCCTCTTCCCCATTAATACTTTTTTGTTTTCCTTTTCTTTTAACTCTTCTCTTAAAGTATGGTTTTAACAAAGGTACTAGTGTATCTAAAATAAGCGAGCTCTTACCAGAACCTGAAACACCCGCAACTCCTACCATTACGCCCAATGGTATTTTTACTGTAACATTCTTCAGGTTATTTGTATTGGCATTACTTAATGTTATATATTTCGTAGTTCTATCAATATGCCTTAATGATTCAATTTCCTTTTTAGGCAATTCTATTTGCCCTGCGAGGAATTGTCCTGTATATGATTCCTTAATCTGTTTAATGCCATCTAAAGCTCCTTGATAAACTATTTCACCACCATGAATACCAGCCCCGGGACCGATATCGATGATTTCATCAGCAATCTCAATAAACCGCTTATCATGCTCAACTACTATAATAGTATTTCCCAAATCCTTTAATTGCTGCAGTAGAGTAACTAATGAATCTTTTTCAAGCTCGTGCAAACTCATACTGGGTTCATCTAAAATATATATTAATGAGTCTAGACCTCCATCTAAATGAGTCATAAGTGATAATCTTTGTAATTCTCCCCCACTAAGTGTTGGTAAAGAGCGGTGTAAGTGAAGATAGGAAAGTCCAACATTAACCATCCGCTTTAAACCTAGTTTTACATTATCAAGTATCGCTCTTCCTTGAGGTCTTTTTATATCTTCATCACTTAAATTATCGAAATGTTCTTGTAATTCATCAATAGTCATCATAGCTAACTCACCAATATGTTTTTCAGAGATTTTAATTCCTCGTGCTTCTTCATTAATTCTATATCCTTGACAATCTTCACATTTCTTCTTGGACATGTATTCCTTAGTAATCTTGTTCTTTCTATAATCACTCTTACCTTCAGTCATTGCACGTTCCATGTGGGGTATGATACCTTCAAATACACGTTCCAATTCTCCCTGAAAAGTCTTTGATTCCCACCAAAACTTTAACTTTTTACCCTTACTACCATATAGATATAAGTCTTTTATTTCCTGAGGTAAGTCCTTGTAGGGAGTATTCATATTAAAATCAAAGAAATTAGGGAGTTGTTCTACGAATTTGATTTGATCGGCAAAACAACCAGAACCCGCTTTTGTAATCTGCATTAAAGTTCTACTATAATCTTGAACGATCATTTCTTCAGTGAAATGCATCTCATATCCGCGACCCTTACAAGTTAAGCACATCCCTGAAGGTTCATTAAAGGAAAAATGCTTAATTTGCTTGCGATCCACAACCATCCCACATATGTCGCATTCGAGGGTTGATTGGTTCACTGGTTCTTTGCAAATAGGACATAAAAGGATACCTTGAGTAGCATATAGCATCCTAATTAAACTATAAATCCCTGTTTTTGTACCAACTGTAGACCGGGGATTAAATACGCGTGTAGTCCTCTGTTCTACTGCCACGGTAGGACTTAACCCTTCGATCATATCGAAAGGTTTTTCATCTTCAAACTTAGGTGGGAACCCAATAGATTGAAGATATCGATTCATTCCTTCATCAAATATAATATCAAATGCCAAGCTAGACTTTCCCGATCCAGAAACACCTGTTATTAGGATCATCTTCCCTTTAGGAATATCGACATCTATATCTTTTAAATTATGAATTCTTGCTCCTCTTACCTTTATTATATCCATTTTTGACCCCCATTTTCATTCTATTTTTTGTAATATGTAAGTTGTACATTCAAAACCCGTGGGATTTTTTTTTACCATATCGATTTCTGCTAAATGACGTTTAATTTCTTTAATATCGTCAATATTTTCATATTTATTACGCAACTCATTTACTTTCTTTTCTAATGGAGCGTAGTATTCCTTCCACCAGCATTTTTCAGCCCATGGAATTTGCTTTAAAACATTAAAACCAAATTTTGGAAAATGTTTAAGCTTCTTATCTGCCCAATTATTAGCTTCACCTGAAATCAAATAACCATTTAACTTTAGTATTCTATTACATTCAGTTATAGCCTTCTTGAAATCAAGAAGATGTATAACCCCTTCTTCCCAAATGATATCAAACGTCTCGTCTTCAAATTTTGTATCATATATTGAACGATTAAATATTTCTATTCTATCTGAAAGTCCTTCTTGCTTAATTTTATGATTAAATTTATTTAATGAATCCTGATCAATATCTATACCAGTTATTTTTCCATTACTTAACTTAACCAACTCCAAGGAGGGCATTCCAGTACCACATCCAATGTCAAGGATGCGTGGTTTATCTATCCTTGGGATGCTTTCAAATGCCATTCTAGTGTATTGTAGAAACACAGCTCGAAGTCCCTCAGCATTTAGTTCTTTTAGTATATTTTCAACCATTTTAAATCAAACCTCCCTTAAATTGCTTTTTTTACGGTTTCCCATGCTTTAGTTTCTAATTCCAACCATTCTTGAATACCCCAGTCAATCTCTGGAATTCGTTCTCTCCAAGCATCCGCCTCTTTTTTTGCCCCATCTAGCACTTTCTCACTCTCATTATTTAATTGTTTTAATTGCTTTTGATAATCTTTTTCTCCAGCTTCTGTAATTTTGTTACTTTTAAGGAATATTTCTCTAAGTTTACCCAAATTTGGAAGGTCATCTGGTAAAATGAGAGTTTCTAAGTCATGAATTTTTTTAACGATATCCCCAAATATATCTGAAGCTCTCAGAAGTCCATCATTATTCAACAATTCGCCTGCTTCCTTCAAGAAATCTCTATATAAAATTCTAAACATAGCCCCCCCAGTCCCGCCGGTTTCCATGTAAATGAACACACTTACTAAACCAAAAATTAAATTTTCATCAGTGAACTCAGTTCCCCAAGTAGGAAGCATTATTCTCCACTTTTGGAAGCCTGTTAATCCCATATTTTTAATGGGAGGATTATACATGAAATTTACATTTGCTTTTATAGCTGCTGGTATAAGCTCTTTCAAATCCTTAATCTTTTTTGGTAGGACTAACTCAACTAGTTTATTCTTTGCTGGAAACGGTGCATGCTTACTTCCTCTTGCTGCCTTTAGTTCTTCATAGGTCATAAGATGAGGATTTGCATATCTATCTGAGATATAAGCCATATTTTTCTCCTCATCTATTCCGTATGTTACAAATGTATGTGCTCCAAAATGACCTGATTTTTCATTTGGAATGGGTGTTCCTTCTGCAAAAAAGAAAGGTAGATAAGCGAAGTCAACAAATGTAATTGCAGGTTGCTCTTTCTCTAATAGAGCCACTAAATTATTATGGGCTACATTTACAGATGCCGTTTCTGTTATTTTAACACTCCCTCCTAAACGATTTAGGACCCGTTCAAATACTTCAGTTTTTTTCACAGCTAATCCTAAAACCATTGGAAAAGGCATGCGTTTCATGTAAAAATAGAAGAATCCTAATCCAGAGCTTAAACCAACAATCATTGGTTCAGAAAGTTCAATATCATAGTATGCGAGCACTTTTCTAAGACTAGACATCTGGCAGTTTGCGCCTGCCATGTGTTTAAAATCATCGATTACTATTCTAACCATTTTATTTTCCTCCTATTTTATATTTGGATTTATTTTCAATCCACATTCATAACATTTTGTATCATGTATACAAATCTCATCACCACATTCGGGGCAAGTATATAGCTTTTTTTTTTCTTTGAGCCAAGACTCAACTCCAATTTCTTTAAGTCTCTTCAAATTTTTAATTGGACTAACATTGTACCTACTCACATAAGTATCATCAATTTTCTTCAAATTATCACATGGGAATTTTTCACATTCATAACAGTATTCCAATTCCTTTTTCCTAATTGGGGGACAATCTCTTTTAATGAAAGAGCAATTTTTATTACGGATTCTACAACCTAAACATCCATATTTAAGACCTTTTTCTTCCAAAAGATTTTTCTTCCTGATTAAATATGACCTACAGGCACCACAATAAATTCCACAAGGTGCAGCTAAATTATTATCTATCATTTGATTCTCACCTAGTTTTTAATTTTTGATAATCTTGTGAATAATTCCTCTTCCTTAGTAAGAATATTAATCACAGTATTATGCAGTTCACCAAAATCCACATGATTAATACAATCATCTTTATATTCATCACCCGCATTCTTTAATGTTTCTGCGATCAGAGTCCAATTTTGAGCAGAATCACTAATTATGGGGATGCATTCTTCAATAATACCGAATTCATAAGAATTCCATGCCCTAGGACCTTCTTTAAGCTCAGGATGGCTTAGTAATTCTTCTAAAAACTCTTTATAGAGCTTTCTGAAAGAACCCCCTCCAGTACCCCAAGTTTCAATGTATCCATGCATAAGCTCAAACATCATGCGTCCTAAGGATATTTCATTTCCTTTTGAATTTGTAATAGTTTTATTTAATTTATCTCCCCATGTGAGTATAGAATTTGCAAACTGCTTCAAACCTTGAATACCATTAGAATTCATTGAGGGTCGTAGCATGTTATTCACAACTTTTTGAATCGCTAACTTAACGCCTGCTGCTAAAGGTGGATGTTTACCATCAGCACGACGTGTCATTGAGAATTGAGTATTCCCTGGATGCATAAACTTCGGTCCATAAGTCGAACTCCTCGCTGTCTTAAGGATATCAATTGGAACTTCTTGAAAACCCTCAAATTCAGTGTCACCTATGTATGCAATTCCTATCTCCTCGTTATAACCCCCTAATACTACTGCATGCCCTCCAAAATGAGCCTCTTCCATCTCGTCATCAAAACCTTCATAAGGCATATAAGCGATATCTACTCTTAAAATAAGTGGAGTATTTTGTTTTAACATCCTCTTAGATTCCTCCCAAGCTTTATCTGTATTCGTGAATGATTGCTTTCTTAGTGTAATACCTAACAATCGACATGCAAGACTATTTGGTTCAATTGTACCTTGTTTTCCTCCTAAGAAGAATGGGATATCTGATTTGGGCATAAAGGAAACTTGTCCAGTAGTGTCAAAAAATCCAAATCCCAACGTTGCATCTAAGCCAAAAGCCATAGGTTCGGACATCGGAAATCCATAAAACTCGAATAAATCCCTCAATGACGAGGATTCGCAATGAAAACCAATTCGATGTATTAAATTATTTATAATAATACCTTTATCTTGATTTATTCCTCTTTCCCTATCATGGGTGTTCCCATATATAATGCTTTCAGCATTATTATACCATTCATCTCTTTTCTCCTTTAGAAATTTCCTTTTTAATGGATTTGAACCATAAATCTTATGACAATTAGTGCATAAGGGAGTTGCATTATTTTGATCATCTGGACCTCCTTCATTTTGAGGTATTATATGATGAATTTGGATAGTTTCTAATCTATGGCAAATAGAGCATCTATGAAAGGCTTTATTTCGAACTTCATTTTTTATTTTTTCACTAAATGGCATATTATCCTCATTTTTTTATTGTAACTTTATTATTTAGATAATTGCTGTAAAATCTCAGCAAATTATTTTTCTTTATAATCGTTGGGACCTATTTGTCTCCCGAATTTTTTAAGTTCTTCTAAAACCCATTCTATAAATTTGATATCAGTTTCTAAGATCATTATTGGATGTTTAAACAAACCTGTTACATTAATTGGTAATTGGCTATTAACTTCTAGCATTTCCTCTAATTCTTTTTTATGTTTTTTGATTTTATTAAGTGAATAGTTGAAAACCTTCATCTGTTCCTCAAATGTTAAAACTGGAAACATAGAAAATGCCACATAAAAATCTTCATCATTTTTACCATAAAAATCACGTAAAACTTGCTCGATTTTGTTTTTCAATACCTCTGAGCCATAAGGGGTGATATTATATACCTTAATCATCCGGTTATCAAGTTCTTCAATCCAAGACTGAACTAACCCATCTTTTTCAAGTTTTTTAAGAACTCCATATATAGAAGATGTCCCGATGCTTGTCCAGCCTCGCATCCCTCTATTTTCAATCTTTTCATCAATAATTTTTCCATGACATGGTTCCTCCGAGATCAAACCTAAAACAACAAAAGCTACATGACTTAAGTCATAGTTATTGTTTTCTGACATTCTATACGATATAATTTTTTTAATTATGTATTCAGATCGTTCTTATATAAGAATGATATGATAATAGAATATTTAAATCTTATGCAAAAAAATGAAAAATGACAATAAAAAAAAATATTGAAACTAAATCTAAATTTTAATTTACAAATTCATTTCTATTATTAATCTAATAGAAATTTGTTTTATCCTATGAAACAGGAATACCAAACCTTTTTAAATAAAGTACCTGCATTACGATCTTTAGGAAAAATTGTTCTTACTATCATATATATAATTAGTTTAATATTAATATCGATTCTATATTTCTTTTATTTAGATCCTATAATATGGTTCATGCCGATTGCAACCCAATCGCTTATGGCTGTGATTGTTGTCATCATAGCATACATACATTTACAAAATGCAGAACACTATCGAAAAAAATATGGGGATCTAGCTTACCAAGCCTTTTTTTACCACTATATTATCCCATTATTAGTAAGTTGGTATGCTCTCTTTTTTCATCCTCTTTTTATTAGTGGAATCCGTTTGTTTCCTTTCCTAATATCAATTATTATGGCAATTATTTTCTTTATTTTTTTCATTCTAGTTACCATTCATATTGAACGAGCAGGATTTAAAATGATAACTCATGGAATGGATTTATATACTGTTTTTCCTGAAGAAACCTCTATCGTCCGAGGAGAGATCTATGGTTTTATCCGTCATCCTCTATATCTTTCCCTTACCTGTGGATGTTTTGCTTTAGCATTTATTGCTAATAATCTCATTGCTTTCTTAGCTGCAATCATTCAATTGATACCTTGTATTTTAGTGGCAAAAATGGAAGATAAGGAACTTATAAAAAGAGTTGGAGATGCTCATAGGGATTATATTAATTCTACACAAATAATTTTCCCATTTAAAAGAATTCTCGGCTTTCTTAAGCTTTTATTTTTCTTTAAATAAAATTTGGAGGTTAATTAGTACTATAATAAATTTTATAAAAGGAATACTTTAAGGTGATTAAAATATGGATATGAAAGAAATTTTGGAAAAATGTCAATTAACTGAAGAAGAAATGAAGGAGTTTTTACACTTAACCAAAAATCTAGACCATAAGGAAGATCATAGTCGCGCTTATAGAACTATGATGAATCAAACGAGGAGAGAACTATTGAAATTTATTGGAATCAATATAAAAACATTTGATCAAATAAAAAAAAATTTTCAAGAAGAGGAAGATTTATTAAAATATCATTTAACAATGTTAGAACAACTATTTTACATCATGAATACAGAAAGCGGTTGGAAAGCAACCCCAAGAGGTATTGGTTTTTTGAAAAATGCGATAATGGGAGATTGAGGTTTTGGTAAAGCTTACCTTTTTAATTTAAATTTCTAGCACATTTATTCTTGATGCGATAAATAATCAGAATTAAAAATTTAAATCGATAAAATTGATTACTCTTCACTTCTGAAAATCTCAAAAAAATAATTATAATTAATCTGAAATTTTTATTTTTGGTCTTATTATGATATGTTCACATTTAGGACAGATTTTATAATAACGGTACTCTTGCATAGTGCTAAAAAAGTTTGATCCAAGGATACCTGCTGGTAAAATAAAAAGTGAAACTCCAAGAAAGGCTAAAGCTATTGTACAAAAACGACCACCTGTAGTAATAGCATAAACATCACCAAATCCGGTAGTTGTAAATGTAATAATTCCCATCCATAATGTTGTAGGAATATCTGCAAATTTAGTTGGTTGAGCATTTCTCTCCATATAATATATTAAAGTAGAAGCGAACATAAGAAATATCCAGCATAACATCACCGTAACTAAAAACTCTCTTTTTGTCTCTTTAAAAATTAACCGGGCCACTCTAAACACATCAATAAAATGCCCTATTTTAAATATAACTAACATCCTCAAAATTTGGAGATACAAAACTAAAATACGAACATGACTGAAAACAAACATTAGATATAAAGTAAAAAGAGTAATGATGTCTATAATAGCAATTGGGCGCAAAACATATCTTAACCTACCCCTAATAGGATCATTATATGTAGGATTTTTTGAAGCAACTATACACCAAACTCTTAGGACGTATTCAATGCTAAATGTTATAATCGAAAATATTAATAAAGAATTTAATAAAAAATTAAGCTCTAATGATATTTCTGGGTTAGTTCCAATCATTATTGCTAATATATTTAGAGTTATAATGCTTAAGAAGAATATAAATACGACCTTTTGCCCTAATTTATTTGGAAATTTAAATTGAATTAACTTGTATATTTTCTTTTTATAGTTTCCCTTGGAAGGAATTTCCAAAGTTTTTTTTTTAATTTTCTGCTTTCTTAATTTTCTTATAAACTCAGATTTTTGAATAATAACTTTACAATTGGGACAAACCTCCGACGTAGGTTTCCTCTCTTCAAGTTCCTCGAGAAATCCCGATACGATAACACTCGCGGGTAACAAGAATAATGTTATTCCTATAAAAGATATACTTCCTGATACTATTTTACCAAATGGAGTTAATGGTACAATATCTCCATAACCTATTGTAAAGAGATTTATTGCTGTAAACCACATGGCACCAAAAAGATTTGTTATTTTATCCGGCTGGGCTTCATGTTCAGAAATGTAAATTAATGTAGCCCCAAAAAACATCAAAATCAAAGAGAGCATTAAAGTAATTAATAATTCTTCTTTCTTGCGTTTTATAACCGCCAATATAATTTCAAAGGATCTAGAATAGCGAGTGAATTTAAAGAATACAAATAACCGTAATAATCGTGCGATCTCCATCAATTCGTTAAAAAAAAAACTTATTAAAAAAAATATAAATGAAATCGCACTTAGAAAATCAATTATCCCCATAATGCTTGTAACATAATTCAATCGTTTTGGAATGGAATCCTCATTTCTAGCTTTCTGATTATAACTCCAAACGCGAAGAGAATATTCTAATAAAAATGAAAAACCAGTTATACACGATAATAAAGTAAAAGCTATTTCTAATTGTTGCTGTAAATTTATATTAGTCTCTAATATAGCAATTGTACCATATAAAAGACTGGAAAAAATCAACCAAATTGCTATTATTTTTGCTGAAATAGTTTTTGTTTTAGGAAAACTCAGACTTCTGAGTACTTGTTCTTTTAAAATATTTACTTCAAATTCTTTATTTGAATCCATAATTAACACGCAAATTTTTAAAATTTCTTAAGTTTAAAGCCCTAGGATAAACTCAATACATTTGTGTTCATTATATTTCATCAAATAAATGTTTGATTAAATTTATATAATAACATCTTCTATTCATCTTTAACATCCAATTTATCTTAAAAAATTAAAGGTTGAAATTAAGATGAGTGAGACTAAAAAGAAAGATTCAAACGAATTATTAAATATTCTAATGATCATAATTGGACTTCTCTTTCTCTTTAAAGCTGTAATGGAATTTTTAGCTTGGGCGGATATTATTACACCATCATGGGCAGTTGATCCCGCAGTACTGTCTGTTTTTGGCGGACAAGCAACAGTTTCAACATTATTAGGATTTTGGTGTTTAGTAGCAGGTGTTGGGTTGTTTAGAGAAGAAGAATATGCATTGGGAATGGGACTGGTCGTATTAAGCATAATGGCAGCCTCAGGTATTATGACTATGATTTCATGGGTGGGAGGATCTTTTGATGTAGCATATTGGCCCAATTATTTAATAATAATTGCTACTATCGTCGGTGTCTTAGGATTTTTCTGGTTACTATTTACATATAAGAGATATGATTAAACTAACTATTTTTTGAATTTTAAATTCATAAATCTTTTTTTTTAAATATTTTATAACTTAATTTTTTTATAAATAAAATTGAAAAAAGAGGATTTTTTATATTAAACAAAGAAAATATTGAAAATCTTCAATTTGTATGTCAAAAATATCCAATAATCAAGTTTTAGGAATTGTTGGTAGTCCTCGTCGAGGGGGTAACACCGAAATTCTAGTAGATGAAGTATTATCAGGAGCAGAAAATGCTGGAGCTATAATCAAAAAAGTAATATTAAATGATTTAAATATTAATCCCTGTCAAGCGTGTAATAGTTGTTATAAAACAGGTAAATGTGTGCATAAAGATGATATGATTGAATTACTGGAGAACATGGAGGAAAGTGATATTTGGGTGCTTGGTACTCCTATATATTGGTGGGGACCCACAGCACAATTTAAACTTTTCTTAGATAGATGGTATTGTCCAAAACATCAAGATTTTAAAGGAAAACAAGTTATTCTTGTAATTCCCTTTGAAGGAGGTCATCCGAAATATGCACGTCATACAATAGGAATCCTTACAGACGTTTTAGACTATTTAAGTATGGAACTATTAGATACTATATTAGCTCCTGGGGTAGGTGCTAGAGGTAAAGTTCGCGAAAAAAGCGATATAATGAAAAATGCATATAAAGCTGGTCAAAAAGCCCTTATAATGATAAAAACAACATAATGATAATATTAGGTTTTAATTAAATGCAATTAATTGAATTTCTTGAAAAAATTGAATGGTTAGAAAGTATACACCCTTATGGAAGTGCGTGTATTAGAATTAATAATGAAAAAACTATTTACGTGGATCCAGCTAATTTATCTCAAGCTAATATGAAAAAAAAAGCCGACTTGATCCTTTTAAGTCATTCTCACGACGATCATTTCTCAATAGATACAATTAAAAATTTGAGGAAACCTTCAACTATTATAGTCTGTCCAAGTGATTGTGAAGAAGTATTGATGCAAGAACATATTGAATTCAACATTTATACTGTAAAATCTAGTGAAACTTTAAAATTAAACAAAGTTAAAATTATAACAATTCCTGCCTACTCTACATCCGCACACCCAAAATCTGCTGGATGGATTGGTTATATTATAGAAACTAACGGTTTTCGTATTTATCATTCAGGAGATTCAGGTCTCATTCCAGAAATGAATAATTTAGAAAATATTGATATTGCATTTCTAACCGTAAGAGAACCTTATATGATGAGTCCAAAGGAAGTGATTCAAGCTATCGACGCTTTTAATCCAAAAATTTTAATTCCAATTCATTGGATTATGGAGGAAAAAGCAGATATAGATTATATTGTAGAAAATTCACCAAAGACTACAAAAGTAATAACTCTTAAGATGAAGTAGAATATTCTTAATATTAAAATTTACTCATTTTATAAAAACCAAGCGTTATGTAAAATAAAATTATTTAAATTATAATCGATGTAATAATAAATCCTCTTTCACTACTCTAATAATACATTAAATAATTGAGAAAAACTATGGCAATCAAAGAAGGAGATATAATAAAAGTAGAATATATAGGCACTTTTGATGATGGAAAAATATTTGACAGTACAGAATTAAACGGAGGTATCCCTTTAAAGTTTGAAGTAGGAGCTGGACAAATAATTCCTGGTTTTGATACCTCTGTAATAGGTAAAACAGTTGGAGATGAGTTTGATATTAGACTGGACCCTTCTGAGGCGTATGGTGAATATAGGGAAGGGATGATCCAATCTATCCCAAAGGATCAATTTCCACAAGAACAAGAGCCAAAACCAGGGTTGATGATTTTATTATTAGGTCCACAAGGGCAATCGGTTCCTGCAACTATTAAAGAAGTTGTAGATGATACTGTTACAATTGATTTAAATCATCCTATGGCAGGTAAAGTGCTAAACTTTAAAATTAAAATAATTGAAACTGGTTGTGAACCCGATCCTCCTCATGCTTGTGGTTGTGGGCATGATCATAACCATAGTCATAACCATTAATTAATTAGTCTAATAACAAAAATTTATGTAAAATTCTTTTTTTACCTTATTTTTAATATATGGCAAAACAAAAGAATTAACAGAAACTCATTAAATTAAAATTTTTAATCTCATTTTGTAAACCATCATTGGAGTTTAAAATTATATTATTAGGAAAATGACCAAGGGGATAAGGACAAATTCAGAGAAATCATTCAATAGGATATTTTGGGATCTCTATTTGTTAAATGGATTTCAAAGCGTAGCATATGGAGCTATGATTGTACTTGTAGTACCTCTTGCTTTAATCATTTGGCCAAATGATCCAGCTGATATTCATGCATTGGAAATGGGGCTTTTATATACGACTTTATCATGGAGTGGTTCTTTTGCCGGACTATTTTTTGGTAGATTGATTGATAAATACTCT
Organism: Candidatus Hermodarchaeota archaeon; assembly: GCA_048885525.1. GTDB lineage: Archaea > Asgardarchaeota > Lokiarchaeia > Sigyniarchaeales > SOKP01 > Loki-b32. Next base: position 100,347 of record JBHLLP010000001.1, read on the forward strand.
CGAAAAAAAATCATCATATTTATTTCTTTATTCAGAGGATTTTCAATGCTAATTTTAGGTTTTGCTCTTGAAGGCGGTGGATTTGAAACATGGCTTTATTTTTTTATATTAATATTTATTTTTGGCTTTTTTGCGGGAGGTTCATGGCCAGCTATAACCTCATTATCTAATGATGTAGTTCCACGAAATAATCGTTCTAGATTTTTTGGGGTTTATCAAATTGTACTTAATACTACAAATATAATAGGGTGGTTGATAGCAACGTTTTTAGTCCAAATTGGTCTTTGGAGGATCTTTTTTTGGGGTATTGGGTTACTCATTCTTCTTGGAGGTTTAATTTTTGCTCTTCATAATGAAGAACCAAGAAGAGGTGCTCAACAAGAAGAACTATATGAAGTTCTTCAAGATGATTCCATAGAATATGATTTTCAAATAGATTTGAAAATGATGCGAAAGACAATGCTTAGTAAGACAAATGTTGTAGCTCTTATTGAAGGAATTTTTACTTGTATTCTTATGAGTAGTCTTAATTTTTTGATTTTAAATTATGTCCAGAATCCACCTTATAATTTAGCTCCATTTTCAATAGGCGTTTTTATGGTGTTATTTGGATTGACTGGGGGATTAGTAGGACAAATATTTTTAGCCAGAGTTAGTGACAAAATAGCCATTAAAAACCCGATAAGAAGATTGCCAATAATAGTTTTTGCTATAATAGGGGGGCTAATTACTTTTGCTCTTTTCTTTTTCTTTCCCTGGGTTCCGTTAAGCCCAGAACAAGGTAAGAACATTTTATATATCATGACTATACCCACAATGTGGTTGATGGGGGCATTATTTTTCACATCGAGAAGTATTTTTTCTCTTTATATTGTAAATCAAAGTCCAGTAATACAACAGATCAATTTACCCGAAGCACAGGGCCAAATAGTTTCTTGGAACCAATTTCTAGAACAGTTTGGAAGAGGAATCGGACCATTATTATGTGGTATTTTGTTAGCTTTTACAAGTACAAATTATCAAATAACGGTTTTGATTGTTTGTTTATGTATACTTCCTGGAGTAATTTTATGGATTTTAGCAATGAAATGGTTCCCAAGTGATAAGGAAAACATAAGAACTATTTTAGCTAATCGTGCTGAGATTTTAAACTCTCAGAAGAAATAATATCCTAATTTGAGATATAAGAAGATATTTTTATCGCTAAATGATTATTCAAATTAAAAAATGTTAGGATCTATATATTTCTATAGAGATTTAATTCAATACTTACCAAAGGCTTAAAAATATTAAAATCAAATAAATTATAAAGTCATATTAAATCTATTCAAAATCTATTTGAATTGGAAAATAAGGTGCGAAAAAATTTATGATTTCTTTTATTTTACTTGGAATTTTTGGAACTTGGGTCTTAATTAACCGACTTAGTGAAGGAGGTAAAGTTGAAGGACACCCACTTGGTATGCCACGAGGGACTATTAGAGGTCTTAGCACCATATTACTGGTAGCGTTTCCTTTTGGGTACATATTAAGTGGTAAAGATATCCCTAGTTTGATAGTAAATGTGATTTTTGTAGTAGTGGCTTTCTACTTTGAAGCAAGAAGAAGTGAGCATGAAAAAATAAAAAATATTGTTGATGAAATGAAAAGACCCGATTATTATATCCAAGAGTCGACTAAGCAAAAAATGCCTTTATACTTACCTAAATATTCTGTTAGATTTCTTATAGTCTTGATGTTAATCATAACTTTAATTGCTAATTATCTTGGACCACGTGTTAATTTTGAAGTGACCAACACTATTTTTGACCTCTTAATAATAATAATATTATTTATCATTGGTGCTTCTTTTAGATCTATTTTAAATTCTCGAGAAAAGAAAAAAATGAAAAATCGAATTGCTAATATGGATGCTTCTCTTTCAGATGTCGAAATCATTGAAAAACTTATGGTAGAAGAAATTAGTTGGTGGAAACGAAAAGGAAGAAATATCCTCTCGGTTGTAATGTTTATAATAGTAGTAATTTCATTAATTTGTTTTTCTTTTGAATGGGATCTAACAATATTTAATATAACTGATCCTGATTATTCATTGACTCTCATAGGATTTTTATTATTGTTTATTAACGCATATTATGGTTTCAGAGATTAAAAATTATTCAAAAAATAATATGTAATTCTTTTTTATTTTTTTAATTCGTTATTCTACTAACTTAAAATTTAAGTAGAAAAGATATAATTTTTATTAATATCAAGAACTTAAATAATTCAAATGATAACGTTTGAAAAAGATGACAAAATTTTTAGTTATAGGGTAGTTGGAGTAGTTATTCATAATAATAAAGTACTTGTGCATAGAAATATTGTTGATGATTTCTGGTCCTTACCCGGAGGACGGTGTGAATTTTTAGAAGTTTCTATAGATACTCTGATAAGAGAGATGAAAGAAGAAATCGGTGTTGAGATAAATATTATTAGACCTCTATATTTTGTAGAAAACTTCTTTAATTTTGAAGCAAAAGAATATCATGAAATATCTATTTTCTATCTTATAGATTTTCTTCCAAATTCACGATTAGTTTTTGAGAATGATACATTTTATGGAAAAGAACTTAGATTAATTTTTAAATGGGTTAATATAAATCAATTAGAGGAATTGAGGTTATATCCTTTATTTCTACGTAAATCTCTAAAATCTATAAAAGAATATCCAGAACATATAATTAATCGAGATGATTAAAAAAGATATAATTAAAAGCAAATATATATGTAATAAGCTAATATCAAATTATTTTATAATTAGGAAATTAAAAATGACTGATGTAAGTATAATAGAAGAATCTGACATATATAGAAAATTACAACAACATTTAGATAAAATGCCTGTAGGATTCCCCTCTGTGAAATCAGGCGCAGATATACGTGTGTTAAAACATCTTTTTACTCCTGAAGAGGTAAAAGTTGCTATGTTTTTAAAATTTGGCTGGGATAGGGATTTAGAACCATTAGAAATTATTTACGAACGAGCAAAAGGCACGGGAATTTCCCTTGACGAGTTTGAAAAGATTTTAGATAGAATGGCATCAAAAGGTTCAATTATGATCAAAAAAGAGGGAGGAAAAAAATATTATGGAAATGCTCTATTAGTAATAGGTATGTATGAGTTTCAAGTAAACAGGCTAACAAAAGAATTTATTAAAGATTTTGAAGATTACTACGTTCAGGGATGGTTACCAGAAGCATTTCGGGTAAAAGCTGCTCAAGTACGTACAATTCCCGTCGAAAAAAGTATAGAACTCGAACATAATGTAAGTAATTATGATAATATTACCAAGGTTCTTAATTCTTCAGAAGGACCATTCGCAATAATGAATTGTGTATGTAGGCAAGTAAAAGATATTTTAGAAGAACCATGTAAAGTTACTGATAGAAGAGAAGTTTGTATGGCATCGGGTATGATGGCTCAAGCAACTATTGATCTAGGGCGGGGACGGGAGATCACTAAGCAAGAAGCTTTCGAAATTTTGCAAAAGAACCAAGAGGAGGGACTTGTACTGCAACCAGATAATTCACAAATTTTCTCGTTCGTTTGTAGTTGTTGTAGTTGTTGTTGTGAAAACTTATCTAAATATGTCTTATTACCTAATCCCGCTGATGTGGTAATAGCAAATTATTATGCTGAAGCAGATCCAGATTTATGTACTGGCTGCGGTACATGTATAGAAATATGTCCAATGAAAGCGATAAAACTAAAAGATGAGATTTCCTCAATAAAGAGAAAAAGGTGTATAGGATGTGGTAATTGTGTAGCAAAATGTCCATCAGAAGCTATTCAAATGAAAAAAAGAGAGAGACAATTCACACCGTTTCCATCAATGGATGAACTATTTGATAAAATTATGCAAAGAAAAATCAGATTAAAAGAACAGAGTATTAAAAAGTGAATTATAAAAATTGGCTTAAGAGGATATATAAATAATTATAAATTTAATTATTGATTTCCTCGCATTTCTTTTCTAATAAATGGTTTTAAATTTTTACCCCTTATCCAGTACCATTCAAATAACTCTTTGATCCAATTTATAAAATCTTCATGATTATCTATTAAACATTGATTATAATCTATTTCACCATCTTTACTTAAGAAGAGTATCGCACCTTTATCAGAAACTATCATTGAGATCTTGATTTCATCCAGAATTCTAATATTTTCCAACATTTCTCTAAAAAATATTTTTGGGTCTTCAAATAATTTTGACCATCCATCAGGAATGTTATAGGATTTTAAAAGGTTTCTATTCACTATTGCTCTAATATTAAGTGATTGCTTTCTCATTTTATTCTCAGCTTCCTTTAATAATGATTTTTGATATTGATCTGTTATTGCGAAAAGAAACTCTTCAGAATCTTTCACTAGGTTTTCAAAAATTTCCATATTTTCCATAGTTTTATTTCCAAATTCAACGGTTTTCAATTTTCCTAATTGAAATATAAGATGTACAGGAATGGAAGTTATATCGTGGCTATTTAGGAAATCTCTATGGTTTAAAGATACTTCAAAAATATCCATCATTCGGAGAAAAATTTTTCCTATATTAGTTATCCTATATTCATTATTTATATCCTTAAGAATGAGATTTTTTTCTTCTAATCTTTTTATATGACGAGAAACTTCAGATCCAGGAATATTTAAATCTTGTTGGAGCTGAAAGTGTCTTTTGCTATCAATATATAGACTTTTAAGCACATTATATCTATGCTTATTAGAAAATTCAAACAATAATTTGTTTACGTCCAAATATAATCAACTTACAATCTTATTAATTATCCTTATAATAAAATCGCCTTGAGCTAAGATAATTTCAAATAATTTAAAATTATTCGTATCAATTTAATTAATTCATAAAAAATTAAATTAACTTTAATGTAGTTCTAATTTGTTATAAGGTTTATTTTTAACTATTTTATGATAATTGTGCAAATTAATATTTCATAAAAATATAAAAAAGTAATTTTTTAATTGCAATCTAATTTAAATGAAAAATTGAGATTTAAAAATAAATAAAATTGGCGAACAAATATGTATGAAGAATTAGAATTACGAGCTTTAAAATTATTGGCGAAAAATTTTGAATATAATCAAGCTCTCCATATGGAAGCCCCTTTAATGGCTAAATTACTTGGAGTGAAAAATAAAGATATTCAACCAGTGTTAAGAGCTTTGGGAGATGCGAAACTAGCAAACCTTTATGAAGAAGGTGATAACATTAAATTAGCTAAAATTTCGTGGCAAGGATTAAATGAAATTGGTGAAGTTAAATTGAAATATGGAATGGGTAAGGATGCATATAAAAATTACAATGTGGAGGGGTATCGATAATTGCCTTTTGATTACATGCCTTGGTGGGATAAAGAAACTAAAGAATTTGCTGACGAGGTCGAGAACTTCTGTGATACAGAATTGGTTCCTCGAACAACAAAGTTGTTAGAGCAAAATAAAGATCCTATGGATATACAATGGACTGCTTCAAAACTCTGTGTAGAAAAGGGTTTTCATCCTTTAATGGTTTTAGCAGAGGAAGAATATGGAGGACGCGATAAAGGATATTCTGGATATACAATCTTGAATGAAGAAATTGGGCGTTCAAATCTAAATGTTAATCCTTTATTAACTAGTGTTTTTGGAGCAGGTCCAGTGCATCTATTTGGAACTAACGCTCAAAAAAAGAAATTTTTAGAACCTATTGTAAAAGGAGAGAAATGGGCCTCCATCACAGTGACAGAACCCGATGTTGGTAATGATGCTGCTGGAATTCAACTTCATGCTGAAGAAGATAGTGATGAATGGGTTCTAAATGGCTGGAAGCGTTTTATAACTTTAGGTGCTCTTTCAGATTACCATATGCTTTATGCGAATACCGATCCTGAATTAAAACGTATTCACAGGCATCTTACAGCATTTCTTGTACCAACTAATACTCAAGGGATCACTATAGAAAAAATAAATCAACTTATTGGAGACGTTGAAATGGCAAATTCTGTGATAAGATATCATGATGTGAGAGTACCAAAAGAAAACATGATATTAGATCCTGGAGATGGATGGACAGTCATGACAAGCGCATTAAATATTGAAAGATTAGGGATTGCAAGTGTAGTGGGTTCATCAAAAAATCTAATAGAAACAGCACGGGCTTATGGTCGTAGGAGAGTACAATTTGGATTACCTATTTCTCGTTATAACGGAGTTCAATTAAGAATGGCAAACATCTCAATGAAAATGCATCTTATTAGAGTGTATATATATTATTTAGCGCATTTACTTGATACAGGGGAAGCGGATATGTTTACTTTTGCTCTTAAATCTTCAACAGCAAAGATATTTGGGACTCAATCCTTAACAGAAATGGCTTTAGATGCTCTTTTTATAGTCGGTGGAGATGGTTATCTTCAAGAAACTGGGATTGGGGGTATATTAAAAAATGGAGCATTAATGCAAATTGCAGGAGGATCAAATGATATATTGAAATTATTTATCGGTAGACAAGAATTCAAGCAAGATGTTGACGAACGTATGTTAACTCCATCTGTTAGAGGTCCAACAAAAGAGGAAGCAGACAAATTATAAATAATCATTGGAGGTAAATTTTAATGTCAAAATATAAGGAAGTTAAGTTTGAAGTGAAAGAAGAGGTGGGGATAATAACTATAGACCGACCAGAACGAAGAAATGCACTATGTAGAGATGTTTGGGCTAGTATTGGTCAAATCTTATCAGACACTTGGGATGATATAAACGTAAGAGTTATAATTCTAACAGGAAATGACGATGAATATAAGGGTGGTCGTGCCTTTTCAGCAGGACTAGATATAAAAGAAATGTCCTCTACGGGTTTTAAGAATTTAGGAGATTTTTTAGGGATCTTACTCGATCCTTGTGAATTAATGGCAAGGTATCCGAAACCGATAATAGCAGCGATAAATGGTTATGCTTATGCTGGAGGTCTTGAACTAACATTATGGTGTGATTGTACTATTGCAGCTGATGATGCCGTAATGGGATTCTGGGAAAATCGGAGAGGTTTAGCAAGTGGTGTTGCATTCCTATTACTTCCTGAATTGATTGGAATGCGTTATACTAAAGAATTGCTATTAACGGGAAAAATTATTTCTGCTGATGAAGCCTTTAGGATGGGTTTAGTTAATAAAGTAGTTCCTCACAACAACTTAATGAAAGCTGCGAGGGATATGGCAGACGAAATGAAAAAGGTTGCCCCCTTAAGCCATAAATGGACTAAAAAATGGTTTCAACAAGGATACCATTATACCAGAACTAGAGCAATAGGTAGTTTATGGGAACCATTCCAAGAATTATTCCATAGCGAAGATGTTATAGAAGGTTTTACCTCTTTCATGGAGGAAAATAGAGAGCCTAAATGGAAGGGAAAATGAAATCTTTTTTTATTTAAAATTAAAAGTTAAGAGGTATAAAAAATGGCAGATGAAGAATTAGTAGAAGGTATTAAAAAAATGGTTAGTAAATTAGAGGACCCTGCGTATCAAGAAAGATTCGCAGATTTTAACAAAATATTACAATTCAATTTTACTGACACTAACAATTACTATCTTGTATTTAAGGATGCAAAATGTGAAATTAAAGAAGGTGAAATTGAAGACCCAGATATAACAATAACAACTCAAAGTGAAGTTATTATTGATATCATGGACGGCGAATTAAGTCCAACAAAAGCGTTTATGGGTGGCAAACTTAAAGCAAAGGGTCCTATGAAAGATATGCTTAAAATGCAAATGTTAATGAAGTAGAGGAGTAAACTTATTAATTTTTTTTTTTCATTTAATATTAAGATAAGAATAAATTAGGTTTTTAAAATGGAATTCAAATATCTTTTATTTGAAGTTAAAAACAATGTTGGTATTATTACTTTCAATAGAGAATATAAATTAAATGCTATAAATGGCAAAATGTTTGATGAAATCGGTGAAGCTTTAGACGAAATCACTACTAATAAAGATATTCGAGCAGCGATTATTACTGGAAAAGGTCGCGCTTTTTCAACTGGAGGAGATTTTGATCAAGCAAGCCAGGGAATGGCAGGAGATGTAGATAGTGTGGAAGATGGAGGAAAAATGCAATCAGGAGAACTTGAAGTTGATGTTTCTCAAAAAAGAACAGTTTTAAAATTACAGAAAACACCTAAACCAATTATAGCTGCAATAAATGGGCTGGCATTAGGAGGAGGGTTAAATATCGCGATAAACTGTGATTTAATTTATGCTGCAGAAAATGCAGAACTTGGCACTTTTTTTATGAAAAGAGCGATTATTCCGGAAATGTCTTCCACCTATATTCTCCCCAGATTAGTGGGAATACATAAGGCGAAGGAGTTGATCTTTTTCGGTGATAGATTTAGCGCTCAAGAAGCCTTAAAAATAGGTTTAATCAATGGAGTATTTCCCGCTCAAAATTTCATGGATAAAGTTATGGAAGTAGCTGAGCGCTTAGCAAAAGGCCCTACTTATTCGATTGGATTAGCAAAATTAGCAATCAATAAACTTCTTGAAGATAAAACAATACAGGCTCTAGATAATGAAGCTGATGCATTATTCAAAGCATTTGATTCTGAAGATTTTACTGAAGGATTATTAGCATTTTTTGAAAAAAGGGATCCTAACTTTTTAGGGCGTTAATTAAATTTTTAATGATTAAAAAATGAATGAGGAAAAAGCTAAAAGATTATTGATGATTTTCTCCTTGATTGGAGGAATTTATGAAATATTATTTGGGGTATTAATGATCTTTTTTATTATCCCGTTGTTGAATTTATTAGGAGCAAGTATTACACAATTAGAATTTCCAATTTTTTCTCAAACTGGAGGATTATTAGCTATAATTTTAGGTTTGATCTTGTCGTTCTCATCTCAAAATATCGAGAAATATTTGTTAAACATTATTTTAATAACGATCCTACGTTTTTTAATTCAAATAATAATTATTATTAATATAGTAATTATTCCTGAGATAGCAATAGGCTTGCTGTTATTTGGTTTAATGGATATTATATTTGCCTTAATTACAATTTACTTAATAAGAATTGCAAAATTATCCTTTAACATTTTTAAAGTTATAAAATAATTGAGTCATCAAATTATGCAACCATATAAAATAATAAACGAAGTTTTAGCAGAAAATAGATCCTTTTTAATGGAACATGAAAGTAAGGATTTTCTTTCTTTATATGATATTCCTGTAGGAGAGTATAAGAATACAAAAACACAAAGTGAAGCTATAGAATTTGCAAACGAAATTGGTTATCCTGTGGTAGCCAAATTAATGAGTCCTGATATAATACACAAAACAGATGCCAAAGTTATCAGGTTAAATATTAAATCGGAAGAGGAGTTGATTCAAGCTTATGAGGAAGTAATTGAAAATGGTAAAAATTACAAATCAGATGCAAAAATTATTGGAGTTAATATCCAAAAAATGGTTAAAAATGGTATTGCTGAGATTATTATAGGCGGTATACGAGATAAAAATTTCGGACCTGTTCTTATGTTTGGATTTGGAGGTATTTTTGTTGAAATCTTTAAAGATGTATCATATAGAGTTTGTCCAATCACAATGGAAAATGCAAACAAGATGATCAGAAGTATTAAAGCTTTTCCCTTATTGAATGGATATCGTGGACACCCTAAGGGAGATATTGATCAAATTATTGATATCCTCTTAAAATGCTGCCATCTTTTATTAAAAAATCCTGAAATAGCCGAAATCGATTTAAATCCTGTTATTGTATTTGAGGTTGGCAAGGGAATAACGGTGGTAGATGCTCGAATTATTTTGAAGGAGGTCAATTAAGTTGTCAAAATTAATTGAATTTGAAGGATTTTTCAACCCAAAATTGGTTGCATTCTATGGAGCTTCTAATATGATGCAAAAATTTGGCAGTATTCACCTTACAAATTTATTGTCTGCAGGATTTCAAGGTAAAGTGATTCCTATTCATCCAAAAGAAAAAAAAATCTTAGGTTTCAAAACCTATAAAAATATAAAAGACGTTCCCGAGCAAGTAGATTTAGCAGTAATGGCAATTAATCCAATGTTAATTAATAATGTTCTCGAGGATTGTGGCCAAAAAGGAGTGAAACATGTTATTATTTTATCTGGAGGGTTTTTGGAAGTAGGAAATAAAGATGCTCAAGATAAAATGAAAGAAATTGCTGAAAAATATAATATTAAAATCATGGGCCCTAATTGTTCCGGTGAGGTGATTACCCCCACAGTGAATATAACTCATGTACCATGGCCTCCAAGAAAAGGTGGTGTATCAATTGTCTCACAATCGGGAACATATGCTGTTCAGCCATTAATTGCGATCAGTTCAAAAATTGGATTAGGGATTTCAAAAATAATTTCTGTTGGTAATGAAGTTAATACCGATCTAGTTGATTATTTAGAAATTTTTGAAGAAGATGATGAAACTAAAGCAATTGGAATCTACTTTGAGGCAGTTAGGAGAGGAAAAGAATTCATCGAGTTGGTAGAAAGAATTAACAAGAAAAAACCAATAGTAATAATACCAATTGGTCAAACAGAAGCAGGAACACGATCAGCAAAATCTCATACAGCAGCAATCACATCTCCGGGTTATGTTATAGATTCAGTATGTGAACAAACAGGAGCAATAAAAGTCAAGAATAGTATAGATATGTTAAATTTACTTAATGCTTTCGATTCTCTACCACTTCCTAGAGGAAATCGAGTAGCTATATTAACATTGGGAGGAGGTCCAGGAACATTAATGTCAGATCTATTTGAAAATAATGGAATGAATGTTCCAATGCTTAGTAAAGAATTACAAGAGAAATTAAAACCATGGATGCCAGAAACTGCATCAACAATAAATCCAATTGATTTAACATATTCAGATGATATGCAAAATTTCTTAAATGTACTTCCAGAAATTCTATTAAAAAGCAATGAAATTGATTCACTCATTTTTTATGGTCTCATGGGGACTGAATATTTTAAGAACTTAGTAGATGTACCAGATTTTATGAGAGAACATGAGAGTGTCATCACCATGAGAAATTTTGGAGAAATGATGGAAGATTTCTTTATTGCACTTTTCGATGAGATTATTGAGTTTAAAGAGAAATATCAAAAACCTATTATTTTAACTTGCTATAACACTAGAGAAGAAAAATTTGTAACCTACTTACAAGATCATGGAATTCCTGTTTATTATCCTGAAGAAGGAGTATGGACTCTCATAAGAATGTGGCAATATGCTAAATTTTTAAAATTAAAAGATGAGTAATTTTTCTTTTGGTTTTTGTCTATATTTTTATACTATAACCCTTTAACTTTTTTTAATCATACGTGGGGTAGTACAATAAAATTTAACTTTTGGATATCCGAATGTAATTACACCGACTTCTTTTCTCATATATTCGCTAACTTCATTATCCTTGGATTAATTTTCATTGACATATGAGTCCAACCATTCCAATATGTTCCTAAACCAAGAGGTTTTTCTGCTAATCTTCCGTAAATAATTACGTTCGCAATATTACGGGATTTAATGTCTAAATCCATGGAAGAATATACTAAAATAATGTGAGGTGTATTTTCTTTGAGTTCTTTGTTTTAATCCATATAGCAAATTATGTTTACAAATCATCTCAATTTTGGTATTATATTAAAGAAGAGCCGAATTATAACTAATTATGCTGAAATGGTGTCATAAATGTGGGATGATTCGTTCAATGAAAGACTTAGTGCTATTAGAGAACGGAAATTATCTGTGTTTCTTATGCTGGAACGAGTTTAATAAAGAAAAAGATAAAAAATCAAAAGAGGAATGATTTATATATATTTTTTATAATTTATTAATCATAAGAGATAAGAAATGTATATTTCTCAAGATTAAACTTCTTTATTTTTATCTCGTTGTTTTTTTCTTTTTTTGGAAAAAGAGGCATTTTGATTACTATTTTATATTTATCTAAGTAAAAATTATTATAAAAAACATTCTCAAATTTATCCCAATCTATAAATTTTTGAATGGAAATCTGATTATTTTTTATTGTTGGTATTAAAGACATAGCCATTTTTTTAATTTTTACAGAGATTTATTAAATTTTAATAAATGTGAACAATTTTATTTTTTAATACTTTTATAATGCTGTAATTGTTCCGAAATAACAAATAGATGGTTATTTCTGAATGATAGCGTAAAATGGTACCATCTATATTATAATAAATTGTATATTTAAATGTTTCTTTAATATTATTTAAAGAAAGATTAATCGTTTAACATTAGCTATGAACTTCTTATTAATGAGAGTTTATTTTCCATGCGATTTTTTAATAATAATAACCTTTAATCAAGGTTTTCTTAAAATTAAAGACAAAATAGTACAAAATTGAAATCATTTTTGGATAAACTTTTTAAATCTGATTTTATTTAAATTTAAAAGAAATTTGGAAGTTAAATATGGAAACTGGCTTTTTTGGAAGAGTCTTATGGATTAACCTTACAGAAGAGAATTTTAAAGAGGTAAAAATAAACAAAGAGATATATAGGCAATATCTCGGAGGATATGGGTTAGGTGTAAAATTAATTTACGAAAAAATGCCTGCTAAATTAGATCCATTAGATCCTGAATCTGTCTTCGGATTTTTTCCAGGACTATTAACAGGAACTGCAGCACCATTTTCTGGAAGGTATATGGTAGCTGGCAAATCTCCACTTACGGGAACTTGGGGTGATTCTAATTCTGGAGGAATTTTTGGGCCAGAAATAAAAAAATGTGGATACGATGCTATTCTTTTTAAAGGAATCGCCAATTCGCCTAAATATCTCTATATTACTGGGGATAATAAAGAAATTTTAGATGCTTCAAAAATCTGGGGTTTAGATATAATTGCAACAGAAAAAAAATTGAAAGAAAAACATGGTAAATTTATTAAAACTGCAGCAATTGGAAAAGCTGGTGAAAATTTATCTCGTATTTCTGGAATTGGTAATGACAAAGGAAGAATTGCTGCTCGAGCGGGATTAGGGGCAATTATGGGTTCAAAAAATTTAAAAGCTTTAGTTTTAAAGGGGGATAGGAAGATTTCCATTTACAACAAAGAAAAATTCTTAAAATTAATAAGATTTTATAATGAAAGCGGAACACATGAGGAACCTAACAAATTAATTCGATCAATTCTGAAAAATGTTCCAAGATTGGCTAAAACTATTCGTAGATTTAGAATTGGATTCACGGGGCCCCCAAAAATGATCCGAGAAATTTACAAATCTTTTGGAACTAGCGTTGGAAACACAATTTCAGCAGAATCAAATGATTCTCCAATAAAAAATTGGAGTGGAATCGGTATGTATGATTTTCCATTTAAAAAATCTAATAATTTATCTGCAATAAAGATTCAAAAATATAAAATCAGAGAATATGGATGTTTTAGTTGTCCAGTTCAATGTGGTGGAATTTTAAAAGTACCAGAATTAGATCTAGATGAAACACACCTTCCAGAATATGAAACTTGTTGTTCATTTGGTGCCCTCTTACTTAATGATGATCTAATCTCAATATTCGAGTTAAATGAATTATGTAATCGCGCAGCAATAGATACGATATCTACAGGTGCTACTATCGCTTTTGCTATAGAATGTTTTGAAAATGGTATTCTAACTAAAAAAGATACTGATGGGTTAGAATTAACATGGGGAAACTCAAAATCTATTGTTGAATTAGCTAAAAAGATAATAAACCGTGATGGAATAGGAGATATTTTAGCAGATGGATGTAAAATTGCGGCACAAAAAATAGGAAAAGATTCAGATAAATATGCGATAACATCCTTAGGTTCTGAAATTGCTATGCATAATCCAAGAGTTTTTCCTTCATTAGCTTTTACATATAATTATGATCCAACTCCTGGAAGACATACTGCCGCAAGTATTGATTTTATTGACATTGGACCAATAAATAAATTTCAAAAGGGATTTAAACTACCAAAAGGGTGGAAAAAGAATGACAAGAAGAAACAAGAAGGTCAAAAATTAGTTACTGCCTTTCATCAAGTTCTTAGTAGTGTTGGGCTATGTATGTTTTCAACTTTGTTTGGATCATATCCTCTTATCGATCTGATTAATAATTTAACTGGATGGGATATTAAAGTTGACGAAATTATAAAAATTGGATTAAGAATTCAAACATTACGTCAATCATTCACTTTACGGGAAGAGATAGACATTGCTAATAATAAATTACCCTATAGAGTTACTGGTCATCCTCCAGACGATAAAGGCCCAACAAAAGGTATATCAGTTGAATATGAAGAATTTTACCGAGGATTCTGTCGTGAAATGGGATGGAATCCTAAAAATGGATACCCTTTAATAGAAACTCTAAAAGATCTAAATTTGGATTTTGTTATAAAGGATTTATATTAAAGCCATATTTTTCTTTATAAAATTACTATCTAGTGGAATACATTATTATGAATGATACAAAACCTATTGATTTGAATTCTTTTATAAAGACCACTGTGGTTAAAAATTACATAAAAGTAAGAGGAAAACATTCACCAATTTCAGAAATTGTCAATAAAGTTTCCAAATCTTTATCAGTAAAAAAAATCTATGATTTGAGAGAAAGAGAAAATCATTTTTATGTTATAATAGTAAAAAATTATTCTAAGCATCCAAAATTAAGATATTTCATAGCAATTTCATTAGCAAATAATAGTTCTGATTTATTAGTTCAACTCGCAAGAAACATAGCTGTCAGAAATGATTTAAAATTGATTCAATATTCAATCTTTCCAAAGACCTTAAGAATTCAATTATTATTACTAAAAGAAATTAAAAAAGTTGAAGATTATGCTATCTTTATTGAAAAACTGAAAACTTTTAGAAAAGAATTTCGTACTAAACTCAGCAATTTAAGGAATTTAGTGGAAAATGAATAATTTTTAAGGATGAACATAATAATATTATTATCATAATAATTTTCATTTTAGAATCCGAAATACTTTAAACTTAAGAAAAGGTTAATAAAAATGTCATTTAGAGAGAATACTGTAAAGATCGTCTCAACATTAGGTCCAGCTTCAAGTTCAAAGACGATGCTTAAAAATTTAATAGAAGCTGGAGTTGATATTTTTAGATTAAATTTTTCCCATGGATCTCATGATGAAAAACGAGAATTATTTAATAGAGTTAGAGAAGTAAGTGAATATACAGGAATATTAGCTGATATTCAAGGACCTAAAATCAGAGTGGGAAAATTTAAGGAAGATCAAGCATATAGCTTAAGTATCGGTCAAGAAGTTAAAGTTTTTGAAAAAGATATTGAAGGTGATCAAAAACAATTTTCAGTTCCTTTAGAGGGTTTTCTTAAATCAATAAGAGTCGGAGATGTATTCTTTGTAAATGATGGAATTATTAAAATTAAAGTCATCAGAAAAGAATCAGACCATATAGTAGGAGAAGTACTAGCTGGAGGCATGATCAGCAACAGAAAAGGAGTCAATATTCCAACTGGAGAATTATCTCAAAGAGTTCCTACTGAAAAAGACATAGAAGATCTTAAATTTATTGCTGAAATGGATCCTGAATATGTAGCAATTTCATTTGTAGCAAGTGGAGATGATGTCTTAAATGTTCGACGAATTCTTGAGAATTATGGAAATTCTAAAATAAAATTAATTTCAAAAATCGAACGACCTATAGCATTAACTAATTTTGATCAAATCCTAGAAGTAAGCGACGGAATCATGGTTGCTAGAGGAGATTTAGGAGTTGAAATAGATCCGGATAAAGTACCATTATGGCAAAAAGAAATGATATATAAAGCTAATCGAGAGGGAAAACCCATTATTGTAGCAACTCAAATGCTAGAATCAATGATCTCTAATCCTATACCTACCAGAGCAGAAGCCAATGATGTATATAATGCTGTTATGGATGGAACTGATGCAGTAATGCTTTCAGCAGAAACTGCAATGGGAAAATATCCTATTAATTCTGTTCAATATATGAATCAAATTGCTAAAACTGCAACTGAAAATATGCCTAAAAGAATTCCTGATGAATATGATTCTGATCGATTAACTCATACTCAAACTCTTGGACATGCTATACATTCTTTGGCATCAGAAATGCAAGAATTAAATTTTAGGGGGAAAATTTTGGTGATCACGAGGAGAGGTTATGGAGCTAGAATGATAGCGAAATATCGACCTCCTTTACCAATAATTGCAATAACACCACGTAAAAGAACAGCTAGAGAATTAAATCTAGTTTGGGCTGTTCAAGCTATTCAAATTGCAAATATTGATTTCTTCAATATGGATGCTGAAGAGATAATAGAGCAATCTGTTAAACTCGCCGTTGAAAATAAATTATTAGACGAGAATGAGCATGTAATAATCTTATTGGTTTCAAGAAAATTTGAACGTAGAGGAAATTTGGTAGGTTTTTATTATGTTGGTGAAATTATCGAATCTAAATCTGAAAAAAAGAAATTGAATAATTAAATTGAATTCTCAATGATTATTTAAACAATAAGGTTATTGAATTTTAACTAAATACTATATAAACTATTTTAAATTTTAATAAGTTATAGATTTTTATTTACCAAATTAAAATCTATTATTATTAGAATTAAAAAAATGGATTGAGGTAAAAATTATGAGTACTGAATGGAAACATGCATCATGGGTATCCACTCTGGGAAAATGGGCATGGGTTTTGATAATAATAAATAGCATTATAGATATCATTTGGGGTCTTATTATCATAATTCCACTCGCGGTTCTACCATATGGTTATTTATTGATGGGTTACGGTATTTGGCTACTTTTGGGGGGAATTATAAATGCTTTAATCGCATTCTTTATTATATTGCCAAAATTCTCTAAAAAGTGCAGTGAAAGAGACTGGGATTCTCTATTAAATTGGGTTTTACCTATTGGCAGTTTAAGATTTCCATGGATGCTTTTATGGGGAATAATCCTAGAAATTTTTGGATATGGTTGGGGTGGGTTACCAGTATTAATTCCAGCAATTTTCTTATTATTCACTGGTCCAAAACGATATGAATGGTCATCTCAAAAATAGAGAACAAATTTCATCTATATTTTTTTTTTTTCATTGTTTAAAGAAATTTTTAGACTATTATTGTATTTATATAAATCTATTTTTTTAACTCTTGAAATAATAAAAAATATCTAAGATTGAAATGTATAATTCTTTCAAGAAATTTAATAATAAGATATATACAGGTATGAGAATAGGGAACTCTCATCATTGGAATTACACTAATGGAAAATGGTATGAAACTAAAAAAGAACCTGATAAATGGAATTTCACATTTGAAAGTCTAAAAACAAGGATTAACCCAGCACCAATCAACAGTGGTGCTGACATCAATACTCAATTTCATTGGTATATAATTGCTGATCAAATTGCAACTAAAATTGATAACAATTCTTATATGACCTCAATGAATGGAATTAAATTTAAAATTGGGCATAAGCGCCCCTATTGGAGAACTTTTAGTTATAATTACCCAAATCAAATAGGATATAAAGAAAAAGTAATTGAAATCTTAGAACGAATTCTTTTTGAACTCAAGAATAAATAATTTCAAGAAGATGTATTCAAAAATTAAGGTGAAAATGTCGCTTAATTTGTATTTAAATATTTAATTTTTGGTTTTATATCGATATTTGGCTGATATTTGGTTTTGAAACAATAGCAATGACAACAATATAATTCAATATAATTACAATTCCAAATTTTAGTTAAGTAGTTGATATCTTTTGGACTACTATTTTTAATATAACTTTCATAATCCAGATCTTTTCCGCATCTAAAGCACTTTCTTGATCTCATTTTTAAAAAAATACAATTGATTTAAAATTGTTCATAATGAACAATCTTATCAATAGACTTTCTTTCTTTTACTTCACCTTTAGGTTTTACTGAATATCCTAGAGGTGTTAATCCCATTACTTTATATTTTTTAGGTATTTTTAATGCTTCTTTAACCTCTTCTTCG
Organism: Candidatus Hermodarchaeota archaeon; assembly: GCA_048885525.1. Lineage (GTDB taxonomy): Archaea > Asgardarchaeota > Lokiarchaeia > Sigyniarchaeales > SOKP01 > Loki-b32. The sequence continues at coordinate 118,446 of JBHLLP010000001.1, forward strand.
TTAAATTGACCAATCCAACAAGTTGCTAAACCTTCAGCTGTAGCAGCTAAAATTAAATGTTCAAAACAGATACCAAAATCAACACCATAATATTTTTCTCCATTTTTATTTACTCCAGATCCGCTTGTAGAAATGATCCCAACAATAAATATTGGGGCTTCTATAAATTTTTTTTCTTGTCCAACCGCTTTCCATACAGCTTTAATATTTTCAGGCTCTTTTACTACAATATAATGAACACCTTGCATATTAGCCCATGTTGGAGCCAGACGCGCAGCTTCTAAAATTCTATCAACTTTTTCTTTTTCTGGCATATCTGGTTTATAAACTCGAAAACTTCTTCGCCTTTTCACTACATCGTAAAAATCCATATTAAATCTCTTTATTCAATTTTAAATTTAAAAAATTAAATGAATCCAAAAATTTTAACTTATCGATAGCGTAATTAAACCAATATTATCCTAAACTATGATTTTTGTGATCCATACCAATTTAAATTTCAATCTAAGGTTGTGAAATATTCTTCAGCTTTTCTTCTTCTTTAATACTATTAAATAATTCGTTTCCACATTTAATACAGTTTTCTTCGTACCAAGAAAAAGGATTTTCACATTTAGAACATAACCACCTATCTTTTTGTTGCTCTAGCCAAGCTTGGACTCCAATTTCTTTAATAATATCAAAACTATGAACTGAAACATTATGATGCGGCAAGTTATATTTTTCTATTCTTTTAAATTCCTTACAAGGATATTCAGAACACTCATTACAAAGTTCTATTCCTTTTGATTGAGCACATTTGCGAATATTACATCCTCGACAATTTTCAAATAATATATCACTTTTGCAACCATGACATTTAAATTCCATATTTTGGATACTACTCAACCACTCAGCTGGTATACAATCATTACGATTTTGATTATAAGCAATCATAATAAAACATGCACCACAATATAGACCGCAATATGCATCTAATTTATAAGTCATATATAATCAATTTTTAGATTTTAAGATCAAGAAATTATATAAATAAGGATTCAATTCTCTTTTAAATCTTTTAAATTAAAAATAATCTTTCTTAATATTTACTAAATTAAACTTATTCTGACAGGATCGTTTGATACTGAATTAAATAATTATTCACTTACTATTTTTTATATAAACCAAAGAAAATGATCAGAAAAATAATAATATCTACTGTCTCAACTATTACTAAGTATATTGCTTCTTCTCCAATAATATTTAGCAGTAATGGTCTAAAAATACTTGATAGCATATATAAGAAGAACCCAATTGTTAGTATTCCAGGTTTAACTACTGTTAATCGATTAAATCGATAAGCCATATAGAAAATATAGACAATTCCAATTAATGAGGGTATAAGAATAAACGGTAGAATCATTGTTACAATTGTTACACTTGGCCCTATAAGGACGATTATTGATTCAATGATAACTATTACAGCAATTAATATTGTTCTCAATCTGTTCATATAAGCCCTACTTTTTAATGTATTATACTTATCTTCTAGTCTAAAGAAAATTACTTCCATACCTAGGTAGAGTAAAGGGGGTTACTTCGAAAATAATTGTAAAAAATCTAACCTTCAAAAGGAGTAAAACTACAGCTTCGCTAAATGTAAAGTAGGTCATATCATGAAATAGATCAAGAGCTTTCCCAAACATCAAGATCAGAAAAAACAATTCTAATAGAAAGGGAATATCTGAGAGAAATTGTGCTTCCTGCTTAAACCATTTACCAAATAAGTAAACATAAACTTTTCTCTTTTCGATACATTTATAATTATATAATATTGAGTAAACATCATGAGAGCTGCAAGCAGTATACCCTAGTTTACCTAAAATTCTTTTATTCCAATTTTCATTGAAATTCATTAATCTGTATTAGAAAGTAAAATAAACATAATTAAAATTACTAAAGAGAAAAAAAAAAAAGAAAGTTTCAGTTTATTCTACTGAAATTTCTATTGCAGCGAAAAAGGTCGTAAACATTATTACAAAGAGTATTAATCCCGAAATAATTAGGCATATTCTACGTGTTCTTTCATCAATTCTATCATTTACAGCAAAACTTAAAAATCCTATAAGGATAAAAAATAAAGCCACATTAACACCAACCCTAGCAATATTCATAAAAATAACGTCTTGCCATTGCATCCAATACATAATCCCCTCAATTTCTTCTCTTCTCTCCACATAATCATTATAGCCATAAACTCCATTCCAATAATTCAATTCGTTTTCTTGATTTTGTAAATAATACCACGTACTAGCGTTTTGATCAATTGAACGGCTTATCATCATCATTAATCCAAATAAAAGTGCTGCTAATAGTCCATATATAATGTATTTTGTAGCTTTGTTTTTATCCATTAATGGTAACTTGTCAAAGAAACTTCTTTCATCTCCCATTTTTATCGACCTCCCTTAAATTTTTTGTAATACCCATAGAATAAAAGGAGAAAAGCTACTCCTATAACTCCTGCGCCGATATAATAAAATAATTCTTCTAAGAATTCTCCCGGACCATCCATTGTTACCACAAGATTGAACCTTACTGTAGTATCAGAAGGAGGACCATTATTATCTCCATAAACTACGATTACATAGGATCCCGGTATTGAAATGAGATAATCTCCAGCAGTATCTCCCGCAAATTCGATATAATAATACCCATCCTCAGCATAACCAAAACTTCTCTCATTATCTGAATATATATATGTTGAAGGTGACACACCCCAGACAAATCGTGAATAAATAAAATTTAATCCTGTCAATCCTCCTGGAGAAGTAGTATTTAAAGCATACTCTTGATCATACAATCCTTTCGAAAAAATTTTTAGAGTTGCTGAAATATTGGCATAATAGACTGAAAATTCTATGCGTACTTTTTGTCCATTTGACAAAGAAAAACGATAGGCAAATGCATCTGGTAAATTAGCACTACTATCTTCACTAATATTAACCGGCTTTCTATTATATACTTCCAACTTATCTGTAGTATAACCTAAAATTGGAGCAAGTATTAACAATACTACACCTGCACTAAAAATAATCTTTAAGATTGTTTTTTTCGCCATTGAAAAACACCTAAATTTTTTTTTTAAAATTTATAAATTTTTGTTATTTACAGTTTCTTTAGCATACTTAAAAAATTTCATAATAATGGTTTAATTTGAAACTTTTTTGTTACATTTACTAATCTTTATATTATAATATAGGACTATTAAATTCTTATTCAAATTTTCAGGTTCTTCATTTATTTTTATGCTTTAAAAGTAGAATATATAAATATTAAAAATTGATAAGATCTAATAGATATCCACAATCTATTTAAAAATTATTAAATTTGAATAAAAAAACTGAGCTAAATTGATAAATGACTAAGAAAGAAATTTTACAGATTTTAAATCTTATAGGATTTATTGCAACAGTAATTGTTAATTTTCTGGCTGTTCTTCTACCAATTGGACTTGGTACCACTCAAGAATTATCTGATGCAATCCCAAACTTGTTTGTTCCAGCTGGAATTACTTTTTCGATTTGGAGTGTAATTTATATCTTTTTAGGACTATTTTCGATTTATCAAATTAGAGATATATTTAAGTCAGACAAAATTGAGATGAAATACTTAGATAATATCGGGTATTTCTTTATTATTGGAAGTTTAGCTAATGTAATATGGATAATTGTATGGCATTATAAACTAGTTCCGTTATCTCTAATTTTTATGATTATTCTATTAATCTCATTATTATTTATCTATACAAGATTAAACATTGGAAAATCAGATATTTCTAAAATCGAAAAAGTAGCGGTTCATATACCATTCAGTATATATTTAGGTTGGATAACTGTTGCTACAATAGCTAATGTTACAGCTGTTTTAGTTGTTCTAGGGGTGAATAGTTTTGGATTATTGGCAGAACTATTAACAATATTAGTAATAATTGTGGCGGTGCTCATAACTTTTACTATACTTATATTACGTAAAGATTATGCTTACAGTTTTGTAGTAGTTTGGGCATTATTAGGGATTTTAATCAAACAATTAAATTCTAACTTGACAATAGCAATAACTGCGTTAATATCTGGTGTTTTAATCCTAGTAGGAATTGTATATATCATTATTCGACAAAAGAAATAATTATAATATTTTTTTTTTTCCATTATCCTTTTTTTTAATTAGGGTTTAATAAAGCTATAATTTTCTAAACTCTTTAGATGATAAATGTATTTATTATTTCTTATGAAATTGCTCAACTTCAGCTATTTCTGATACTATAGTGATCAATGGAAATTAATTTAAATGAAGTAAGCGATAACTATTTAGAGGTTTTAATAATGTATGATGTAGTAGTATCAGGTGCTGGACCTTCAGGATCGCAATGTGCAAAAGTAATAGCTAAAGCAGGATATAAAGTTGCTTTAATAGAAAAAGATTCAAATTGGCGTAAACCATGCGGAGGAGCAATCCATTCCAGTGTTGTAAATGTTTATCCACAGTTGAAAAAATTAAATAATGCAAAAGTATTAGGTGTTGTCATGCACTCAGCAGATTATCATAGGTTAGAATTTAAGGGTGTTGGTAACGAATTTTCAATAATTATGGATAGATTAGAGCTCGATAAAGTGATGAAAGACGCCGCAATTGATTCAGGAGCAGAGTTTTATGACAAAAATTTATCTTTTGATTTTGTATCTAAAAATCAGAAAAAAGTTGGTATAAAAACAAAAACCCCAAGTGGTATCAAAGAGTATTATGGAAACTTGATTATAATTGCTGATGGTATGAGTTCTAAATTAGCTCCAAAATCCGGAGTCAGATCAAAATGGAAATTAAATGAAATAGCAAATGGTAAATGTGCCATTATGGAAGGGGAAAATCGATTAGATGAAGAATTTGTTTATGTATTTTTTAAACCATATCTGGGATATGGATGGATCTTTCCATTAGGTAATAAAAAATTTAATATAGGGGTATTTACATTTGGTATTGATAATGCTAACTATAACCTACTTAAAGTTTATCGAGAGTTTCTTGATAATCCAAACATTAAGAAATATCTCCCAGGCTTAAAATATAAGCTTATCTGGTCAAGTTGTTATTCTTTTCCTGCAGAAGGAGTTTTGGAAAAAAGCTTATATAGTGATAATTTAATGCTTGTAGGAGATACTGGAGGTTTTGTTTCTCCTATAAGTGGTGAGGGAATTCAAACTGCCGTAATCTCAGGTAAAATTGCTGCAGAAACAGCGATTAAAGCCTTACAAGAAGAAGATTATTCAAAAAACTCATTAAAAAAATACAGAACTCATCCTGAAATCAAGAATATCATTAACAATTTCAAATTAAAACGTTCAATGATTAAATTTTTTTTCGAAAATAATGGTAAAAATCTTAATAAAATGCTTGAGGTATCAGAAAATGATTTAGTATTTAGAGAACAATTAGTTAACATGTTTACTTACGGAGAACTACCTTCAAAAGAATTTCTAGCAAAAATTAATGACTAAATAAAATTCTAAGGTAAAAATAATTTATAAAGACAAATTTTTTGGTACAAATTTCTATTTTTTTTAAAAACAAAATTCCCCTTTATTACCCATTTCACTATATTTTTAACCTATTTTCCTTTATTTTTCAAAAACGTAACCTTTAAATAAGCAAATTAATATTGTTATATTAAGATATGTAAAGTTCATCTTGACAATGAAACCTTACATACAAAAAAAAGGAGTTTAAAACTCAAAAAATAAAAAAATGACATACGTGTTTAAAAATGAAATGGGAGATGTAAGACCTGTGACATTTGAAGAATATTTTGATAAATTTAATAGTAATCGCGGTTTTTCACGTGGATTATCAAATCAAATTTTGGTCTCAAGAAAAGATTACGAGCTTCTTAAAGCGAATGCAGAAAAATACGAAGCATTAGTTGAGGAACACAAAAAGATTAAGACTCAAAATGATCGGTTACTAAAAGAACTTGACGATATGAAAGATGATGGTCGCAAATTTAAGGAATTATTAGAAGAGAAGGAAAAATATTTGAATTCACTTTTACGGATACGAGCTGATTTTGAGAATTATAAGAAGCGTTCTGAACAAGAGAATATTAGATACAAGTCATATCTCATGGATTCTATATTAAAGAAGTTAATTGATCATTATGATGATTTAGTAAGAGCATTGAACTTGCTGAATATGCTTGAAAATATGGATGGTATTAAGAATGGCTTTGAAATAATAATCAAAAATTTTGTAAAGCTTTTAGATGAGGAAGGTGTAAAACCGATGAATTCAGAGGGCGAAAAATTTGATCCATATAAGCATGAAGCCATACTAGTTGAAGAGGGTAGAGATGATCTCCCAGAAAATACGATATTAGAAGAAATAACAAAAGGTTATTATATTAAAGATAAGGTTTTAAGACCTGCGAAGGTCAAAATCTCAAAAAAATCAAAATTAAAAAATTTAAATGAAAATTAGAAAATAATAAAAAAATAACAAAAGGAGTGAAATAATATGGCAAAAATAATAGGAATTGACTTAGGAACATCAAATTCAGCAGCAGCAGTCTTAATTGGCGGTAAACCAACAATTATTCCAAGTGCTGAGGGTTTAACCTTGGGTGGCAAGGCTTTTCCCTCTGTAGTAGCGTTTACGAAGGATGGTCAGAGATTAGTCGGAGAACCTGCAAGAAGGCAAGCAATCTCAAATCCAGATCGTACAATTACGGCTATTAAAAGGAAAATGGGCACATCTTACAAAGTAACAATAGATGGAAAGGATTATTCACCTCAAGAGATTTCGGCAATGATTCTGAGAAAAATCAAGGAAGATGCAAGTGCTTATTTAGGTGAAGAAGTCACTGACGCAATAATTACTGTACCAGCATATTTTAATGATAATCAAAGACAAGCTACAAAAGATGCGGGAAGGATCGCAGGATTGAATGTAAAACGTTTAATTAACGAACCCACTGCCGCAGCTGTAGCTTATGGCTTAGATAAGAAAAATGCTAGACTAAAAATCGCAGTATTGGATCTTGGTGGTGGTACATTTGATGTTACGATTATGGAGATGGACAATCAAGTATTTGAGGTAATTTCTACAGCAGGAGATACTCAATTAGGAGGCACTGATATGGATAAAATACTTGTTGATTATATAGTTTCTGAGTTCCAAAAAGATCAAGGTGTAAATATAAGAGGAGATTCTATGGCAATGCAACGAATTCGAGAAGCAGCAGAGAAAGCTAAAATTGAATTATCTACATCAATTACAACTGATATTAATTTACCCTATATTACAGCAACTAGCGAAGGACCAAAACATCTTAATATGTCACTGACCAGAGCTAAATTAGAGCAGTTAATAGAACCAGTCTTAAAGAGATTGGACATATCGATTTTAAAAGCTTTACAGGATGCTGGAATGGCAAGAGGAGAAATCGATAAGATCATTTTAGTTGGAGGTCCTACAAGAATGCCTGTTGTACAGAAGAAATTCGAAAATCTACTAGCTAAGGCTCCAGAACGTAGTATTGATCCTATGGAGTGTGTTGCGATGGGTGCTTCGGTTCAAGGCGGAGTATTAACTGGTGAAGTTGAAGACTTATTATTACTTGATGTGACACCTTTATCATTAGGAGTTGAGACATTAGGTGGAGTATTTACAAAATTAATTGAGAGAAACACAACGATTCCAACCAAAAAAGCGGAAACATTCTCAACAGCATCAGATAATCAACCAGCAGTAGAAATTCATGTTTTACAAGGTGAAAGACCAAGAGCAGCCGATAATATAACATTAGGAAGATTTCATTTAAATGGCATTCCACCAGCTCCAAGGGGAGTACCACAGATTGAAGTAACATTTGATATTGATCAAAATGGAATCCTAAATGTTTCAGCGAAAGATAAAGGAACAGGAAAAAGTCAATCAATAACTATCACTGCATCCACAAAGATGTCTGACGATGATATTGAACAAAAAGTTCGAGAAGCAGAAAGAAATGCAGAAGAAGATAGAAAATTCCAAGAATTAACTGAAGCTAAAAATCATGCAGAATCACTAATCTACCAAACTGAGAAGCTATTAAAAGAGAATGATGCTGTCATTGGAGATTTAAAATCAAATATATTGAATAAGATCTCTATTTTAAGGAGTGCGATGGAATCTGAAGATTTAAATCGTATTAAAGGTGCTACAGAAGCTTTACAGAATTCACTGCATGAAGTTTCATCTCGTATATACGGACAAAAGCAAGGGACATATCAAGGAACTTATCAAGGTGCTCAACCTGGAGGCATGGGAGATGTCCCACCAGGTGCTACATATGGATATCAAGGAAAGACTCAAGATGAGATAGAAGAAGAACAATTCCGAAAAGCAACTGGCCAAGATGATAATGTAGTTGACACTGAGTATGATTAAATTTTTTTTTTTAATTTTTTTTTAAATTCACATTTATTAAATTATTATTCATAATTGTAAGAAAGAGGTTGTAAAATATGGCAAAAAATTATTACGAAATATTGGGAATAAACAAAGGAGCTTCAAAGGAAGAAATTAAAAGAGCCTTTCGAAAAATGGCTCGAAAATATCATCCTGATGTTAATCCAGATGAACCAAAATCAGGAGAGAAATTTAAAGAGATAAACGAAGCTTATACAATCTTAAGCGATGATAAAAAAAGAGAGATGTATGATAGATTTGGTGTTGTAGAAGGAGATTCTTCATCATATCAAAGTTGGAGTGGAGCTCCTGAAGGAGGAAGAGTCCATCGAAGTCCAGATGGTACAACTTATTATTATTCAACATCGGGTTCACCAGGAGGATTTGATTTCAGTGAAATTTTTGGAAATCATGATAATTCTAGAAGTAGAACTGGTGGATTTGATTTTTTTAACGATTTAGGGGATATCTTTGATGTTTTTAATAGAGGTGGAAGAGGAAGTACAAGGGCGAGATCTTCAAATTATAGTAATCTTCCAAGAGAAGGAGATGACTTAAGATATGATATGGAAATAGATTTTATGGATGCCTTTTATGGAGGAAAGAAAAGAGTAAATTATAAAGATCCTACAAGTGGCCAAATGAAGACCTTAAGTGTAAATATTCCAAGAGGTATCAAAGATGATCAAAAATTACGTCTAAAGGGGAAAGGAATGCCCGGAGAGAATGGAGGCGGTTCAGGAGATTTATATATTGCTATACACATTAGAAATCATCCAAAATTTGAAAGGAAAGATGATGATATCTATACCGAACAAGAAGTTCCATTCACTACAGCGGCACTTGGAGGAAAAATTCAGGTCTCTGGTATAGAAAGCATTTTAAATGTATCAGTTCCTCCGGGAACGAATGACTCATCATTATTAAGACTAAAAAACCAAGGTTTTTATAAAATTAATTCAGATCAAAGGGGAAATTTATTAATTAAAATAAAAATTAAAGTCCCTAAAAAACTAAATCGAGATCAGAAAGAATTGTTAAAAAAATTACAAATATTGGGTGTTTGATCAATTTTAAATAATGAAAAAATAGAAAATAGAGGGGAATTAATAATTGGTCTACAATTGTTTTATAATTTTTAATAAAATCAAGATAATGAGGATATAAAAATGGGTCTAAATATAAAAAATAATGTTTTGTTAAATGCATGTCCCGAATGTGGGGGTTCAATAATTCCATTGATGAACACTGGAGATATTGTATGTAACCAGTGTGGATTAGTGATAAATGAAAAGAGTGTTGATTTTTCACATAAAGGAAGAAGAGCATATACTAATCAAGAAAAAAACAGTAGAGAACAAACCGGTGCTCCAATTTCTATATTATTACCAGACATGGGATTAAGCACCGTTATAGACAGAAGGAAAATAAATAATCCTGATTTAAAAAGAGCTGCTAAATGGAATACACGCATAACCTGGCAAAAGAGAAATTTATTAATTGCATCTACAGAACTAAAAAGAATTAGTACTAATTTGAATTTACCCAATTATGTAAGAGAGGATGGAATGCGATTATATAAGGAAGCTTTTAAAAATAAGTTATTAAGAGGAAGATCTATCAATGCTATGGTTGCTGCTTGCTTATATTTTGCATGCAGAAGAAAACAAATTCCTAGAACCCTTCAAGAAATAACTAACGAAGCATCGGCTAATGATAAAGATGTAAGGAGAAGTTATACAACCTTGGTAAGAGAATTTAATTTAAAATCTCCATCGACCAATCCAATATCTCTTATTCCAAGATATATAAATGAATTAGGATTAGATTCAGAAGTAGAACAATTAACGACTAAAATTTTAAAAGTATATAGTTCAAAATTTTCTGTTAGTGGAAAAGATCCAAAAGGCTTATGTGCTGGTGCTATATACTTAGCGTGTAAAATTAGAAATAAAGAAATTACACAACAAAAAATTGTAGAATCAGTGGGAGTAACCGAAGTCACTCTACGTTCGAGATATAAAGAATTGAAAAACAAGTTAAAAATTACTTTACCCACATAATATAAAAATATTTTTTTATAATACTTCTTTTTTGCTGACTATTTTGAAATTTTTCAATTGTTATGAACATTTATATTAGTATAGTTATTTCATTATTATTATGGTCTCTTTCAAAGATTTAGGGTTATCCAATACGAAAAGAATGTTTGAAGTGGCTCTAGAAAGGAAATTTGCTGTTCCTGGATATAATTTTAGTAATTTAGAACAACTACAAGCAATTATTATAGGTTGTGGTGAAACTAATTCACCAGTAATTCTTCAAAATAGCCCAACAGCTGGTGAATATGCTAATCGAGCAATTGTTAGATATTTAGGAGAGGGAGCAGTAGCGATGGCGAAGGATTTAGGCTATAATATCCCTATTGCTTTACATTTGGATCATGGAAATTCATTCGAATTAGCAAAAATCTGTATAGATACTGGTTTTTCAAGTGTCATGTTTGACGGAAGTCATCTAAAATATGAAAAAAACATTAATATTACAAAAAAAATAGTGACCTATGCTCATGAAAGAGATATAAGTGTAGAAGCAGAATTGGGTGTTATTGCTGGGATTGAAGATCATGTAAAAGCATCTGATCACTTTTATACTGACCCCGATCAAGTAGAAGATTTTGTAAGTAGAACTAATTGTGATTCATTAGCAATTGCTATCGGTACATCTCATGGAGCATATAAATTTAAAGTTGAAAAGGAAGAAGATATTCCAGAATTACGGTTTGATATACTCCAAGAAGTTAGAAAACGGTTAGGAAAGTTTCCAATCGTTCTACATGGATCTTCTTCGATCCCTCAGAAGTATGCTAAAATAATTAATGAATATGGAGGTTCACTAAAAAAAGCATTTGGAATTCCCGAAGCCCAATTAAAAAAAGCAACCCAATACGGAATATGTAAAATCAATATTGCAACCGATAGTAGAATGGTTTTTACAGCAATGATAAGAAAATACTTAGTAGAGCATCCAGATCAAATTGGTCCTAGAAATTATTTAGGTTTAGCTCGTCAAGAGTTTATTGATATGATAAAACAAAGAAATACAGATGTGTTAGGCTCCGCAAATCAAGCTAAATATATATAATTAATCTAATAGAGTTATCTTAATCCCAATTCTTCTGAAGTAATATTATGAAGCCTCTTGTAGCCCCATATTATTTACCCTTTTTCGATGATTATTCCAGTACCACCTTTAGGATATTGAAATTTAATTGCGCCAGCATCACATACTTGATAACAAGCAGCACATTCTAAACATTTCGATTGATAATCGTCTATAATATAGATCTTTTCTTCTTTTTTTCGCCATAAATTCATAATACATATAACTAAACAACGTTCACAATTATTACATTTACTATGATCTATCGAAATGAAGTTTCCTGTGCCTGAAATTCGTTTTGTTAATCCCTCTACCTCTATATTCATTTTTGTTCACCACCTCTTCTTTTTTTTTTCTGTGGTAACATATCCAAAAGTTTTGGTAATATTTTCATGATCTTCTTAGGATCCATTATTTTATCTAAGTCATCTTCAAAGATTTTTGCTACTAAGGGAACTACATATGCCATTATAAATGGCGTTGCTTTAGGCATATATGACTTGACATGGCTTATAATTTGACGTACTCTTTTAGTATGAGGTTGAGACCAATCAAATATTCCTCCTAGAATTTCCATTATCATAGGCACAAACCAAGACATAGTTTCTTTTGGACTAAACGGTAAAGCTTTCCATATATTCCATAACTCATATCCCGATTCAAATTCTTTCCCGATACTAGTTTTTTGCCATTCCTCGTCAAATTTTTTAAGAGATGTTTTAGTTACATCTCCAGAGGGTACTAACTCAGAAGCTATTTCTGCTGCTATTTTTCCTGTTACCATAGCGGGATATATCCCTTCCGCTTCAAGAGGGCATGGAAAACCGCCAGCATCTCCAATTAATATAACACCATCAGCATGCGTATTATAAGGATAATCTAACCAGGGAAGTAAATGAGCTTGAAGCTCACGTGGCTTAGCTTCCAGAATTTTTAACAATCTTTGATAATATTTTAGATTAATAACACGATTCAAATAATACAATGGATTCTTATCCCACCAATTCATCCAATTCCCCAATCCTTGATGAAAACCATCTTTGAAAAAGACTTGATATGAAGATGGAAAAGTTGATCCCCACCAAATTCCTAATGTTTCATCACCCATAATATCATCGATTCTCTCCGAAGGTGCTTGAAAATCATATTGTGGTACTAATGTAACTTGATTTTGAGCCCATTTATTTCTCAATCCAGATTTTTCTGCTACCATTGATATAACCCCATCTGCACCAATAACAAGAGGAGATCTATACTTCTCTCCGTTCTCATCAATTACACCACAAACTTTGCCGTTTTCCTTTAATAAATCTACAATTACCGTTGAAGTCTTTAATTCAGCACCCGCATCTGTCGCAAATTGTGCAATCCATTGATCAAACTCACTACGATAAACATTCATAGTAATCCATGATTTTGCAGGTTCATATGAAACAGATTCGGTTGGTCGAGCCATAATATAACCCATCACAATATCATCCTTATTTATAAAATAATTACGCGAAGCAGTTCCAGCTCTCATTGAAGGACATTTATCAGGTGTTAAATCTTTCATCATTTCAGGAAAGTCTCTAAACATGCGTGGTCCTAATCCACATCCTGAAGAATTTTTTTCTCCCGGTTTTCGGCTACGCTCAAAAAAGATAGTTTTTAATCCATTTTCCGCAGCAATTTTTGCTGCCATAGAGCCTCCAGGGCCAGCGCCGACTATAATTAAGTCAAAATTTTTCATTTGCTTATCCTATTTAAACATCATTTAAAAATAATATTTGTTTAATAATGCTCGTGTGATATTTATAAATTTAGTTTTCTAGATGAAAATATCTTAATAGAGAGAAATATTTTAAGAAGAAAGTATTTTCTTTCTTACTTTATAAATATGAGTGAAGAACGAATTTATCAAGAATTAGTCAAAATCTGCGGATCGAAATTCATTTCTAAAGATCCAGAATTATTAGAAGAATTTTCTACTGATTCAAGTTTAGTTAAAGGGAAAAAACCAAAATATGTAGTATGGCTATATAAAACAAAACAAATTGAAGATATCATAAAGTTAGCGAATTCCTTAGAATTTTCAGTTATTCCAGTTAGCTCCAGTTCGCCTTTACGTTATCACGGAGATACTATTCCACAAAAAGACAATTGTATTATTGTTGATTTATCTAGAATGAATAAAATCCTCAATATTGATAAGAAAAATAGAGTCGTCATGGTTGAACCTGGAGTAGTATTTGGTCAATTAATTCCAGTTCTTCAAAAGAAAGGTTTAAAGTTAATGCAACCCCTCTTTCCACGAGATGGTAAATCCGTTCTAACAGCAGCTCTAGAAAGAGTACCAGTAACCATTCCTCGTTATCAATGGGATAGTTCCGATCCCTTATTATGTACTGAAGTCATTTTTGGTACTGGTGATCTTTTTAGAACTGGAACAGCCGCTGGTCCTGGAACTATTAAAGAACAAAAAAAGTCTGGTCAAGCGCAAGTTAATCCAATGGGACCAACACAATTTAGTCCTTACAGATTGATACAAGGAGCACAAGGAAGCTTGGGAATAGTTACATGGGCTACTCTAAAATTGGAATTAGAACCCACAATTCAAAAAATTTTTCATCTACAATCGGATCATCTTCAAGATTTATTGAGGCTTCAACATGAATTGTTAAAATACCGATTAGGTGATGAAATGTTAATTCTGAATAATATTAACTTAGCATGTTTAGTTAAAGAGAAACTGGAAGATATTAAAGATTTAATCAATTCATTAGCGGAATGGAATTTAATTTTTGTTTTAGCAGGACGTGATAAATTAGCAAATGATAAAATATCCTATCAAGAAGAAGATATACTAGAGATTATTGAAGAACTTAAACTAAATAATTTGAAAAAAATAAGCCCAATTACTGATAATGAAATTAAATATGCTTTAAATGAATCAACTTCATACCCTTGGAGAAAAAGATTAAAAGGTAGTTTTCAAGATATTTTCTTTATCACTAGTTATAAAAGAATTCATGAGTTTATTAAAAAAGTTCAGAATGAAATTTCTGAAGATCTTGGTATATATATTCAAGCTTTAAATCAAGGTACTTCCTATCATTGTGAATTTGATATTTATTACAATCCATCTAATGAACACGAATCAGAAGTAATAAAAGAAAAATATTTAAAGCTTAGTACAGATTTAATGGAATCTGGCGCATTTTTCAGTCGCCCCTATGGTGTTTGGGCAAAGGAAGTTTTCAAAAGACATGAAGATTCAACCCAAAAAGCCTTAAAAAAAGTGAAGAAAATATTTGATCCTAATAATGTGTTAAATCCTGGAGTACTATGTTTTGATATTTAAATCATATCATTATTCTTAGATTGTATAAATCTTTCTTTACTAACACGATCTCATTTCATAAAGTTATTTGGATTTTAATGTATAATATTTAATTTCTTAAGGGATATCATTTTATTTGATTCATCACTGATCAAATCAAATATTTGCTTTAAAATAGTAAAATCTTAAAAAAAGGGGATTTTCTACATTATTGAATGAGCAAGAATATAAACAAATGATAAAACGCTGTCTGCGTTGTTCAATATGTAAATGGATACCACAACTACAAATAAAAAGTCAAAAATACGCTACAATTTGTCCTTCAGTAGATATATTCAATTTTCATGCATATAGTGGTGGTGGGCGTATAATAATTGCTTTAGCTCTAGAAATGGGGCGACTTGAACCTTCTCAAGAATTAACGGATATCGTCTATAAATGCACAGAATGTGGTGGGTGTGCTGTGTCTTGTAAATTCCTAAATACTTTAGAGCCACTTGAAATTATAATTAAACTTAGAGAAAAATTGGTATCTTTAGGATATGGACCAATGCCAAAACAGCAACAATACATTGAATCCATAAAAAACAAAAATAATCCTTATTATGAACCTCATGAGAAGAGGCTAGAGTGGTTGCCAAATGATATCAAGATTGATCCTGACGCAAAGACCTTATATTTTGTAGGATGCACATCAGCATATAGGAGAAAAGAAATAGCAATCGCAACTACTCGTGTTTTGAATGCTGCGGACTATCCATTTAAAATTCTTAGTGAAAATGAGTTTTGTTGTGGTAGTCCAATCTTAAGAACTGGAGATAAAAATACATTTATAAACCAACTAAACAAAAATATTGAAATCATTGAAAAAGAAGAAATAGAAACAGTTGTTTTTAGTTGTGCTGGATGTTATGATACTTTTAAGGTTGATTATCCTTTAGAAAGAGATTATAAGTTCAAGATTCTTCATACTACAGAATTATTTAATGAATTACTCGATAGAGGACAATTGATTTTGACAAAGGAAGTGCCTTTAACAGTAACTTATCATGATCCTTGTCATTTAGGTCGTGATTCTGAACCATATGAAGAATGGGACGGTGAAGTATTACAAATGATGCCTCTTGTATCTATTAATATGCCTGAAAAACCAAAGAGATGCGGAAAATATGGAATTTATGAGTCTCCAAGGGATTTGCTAAACAGGATACCAGGGCTTAATTTTATCGAAATGGAACGTATTAAAGAATATTCTTATTGTTGTGGTGCTGGAGGAGGTGTAAAATCTGCCTTTCCAGAATTCGCTCTTGAAACTGCTAAAGCTCGGATTGAAGAAGCTGAAGATACTGGAGCAGAAATAATTGCATCAGCTTGTCCTTTTTGTTCAACAAATTTAAATGATGCAATTGTTGATAGAGGTTCTAGTTTAAGGATGTTTGACATAAGTGAGTTAATATTGATGGCACTAACTACACCAAATAAATCTGTTAAAGAGTCATTCAAGGAGGTAAAATAAATGGTTTTGGAAAAGGAAATATTTAAAGAATTTGAATATGTTGTTGGTGTAGGAAATATTGATGATGGTGATGTTATAACCAATATATATGCTTATAACTGGTGTATGGAAATTATTAATTACATGGATGGTAAAGATCCTATTCCATTTTCTCCCATTCCTAAAGCAGTTGTGTTACCTTCATCTACAGAAGAACTTCAAAAAATAATAAAATTGTGTAATAAATTTGGAATTGTATTTAAAGCTCAAAGTACAGGATTAGGTCCTTGGAACCAGCCTTCTGTGGAAAATTCAATAATCATTGATCTTCGCCGGATGAATAAAATAGTGAAAATTGATGAGAAAAATCTCTATGCGGTAATTGAACCATATGTGAGTGGTTCACAACTACAAGTTGAAATAATGAAATACGGACTCAATTGCCACATGCCTGGTGCTGGACCCCAAGTTTCTCCACTAGCTAGTGCAACATCTATGAATGGTCCAGGTTTTACATCCCCTTCTACTGGACATAGTGCTAGAAACGTTTTAGCAGTTGAATGGATATTACCAGATGGAGAGATTATGAAATTAGGGGCATATGGTCAAAAAAACGATCCAGATTTTTTTTATGGAGATGGCCCAGGACCTAGTTTACGTGGTATTATGAGAGGTTGGGCTGGAACAAAATCAGGACTTGGCGTTTTTACGAAAGTTGCGGTAAAATTGTTTCCCTATCCCTGTAATACAGAATACAAAGTCAAAGGATATTCTCCTAACTACGATTTTGAAATCCCTGATTTTATGAAATTATATGTTGTGGATTGTGGGAATTTCAAGAAACTCGAAAAAGTTATGCACGAAGTAGAAGAGCACGAAATATCATTTATGTGTAGTTTTTTATCTGGTTTTGCCGTAATGGCAATTTTTTCTAATTCAATTGAAAGTTTAATGGATAAAATCCCAATAGGGCAGATGAAAGCTCCGCTAGTAGTAATAATAGCTGCCCGTACAAAACGAGAATTTGAGTATAAAAAAGAGGTAATGTATTTTCTACTGCAGAAATTTAAACTAAAAAATATTGTTGGAAAAATATATACCCCTAAACCTATATTTTACGCTGAAGCACTCCGTTCGAATTTAGGATTACATGGTTTTATAGCTACAGGGGGTTTTCAGTCTTCTAAAGGAGTCGCTGATACTGCAGCTGTATGTCTTCGGAGCACTAAATCAAATATTGCTTTAAAACAAGAGTTTATAAAGAAAGAAGCAATTGCTAATGATTTTGGAGAAGGTACATGGATGACTTCATATGAATCGGGGCATTATTTTCATATGGAATCCCCCACGATGTTTGATCAAACTGAAGAGAGTAGTGTGAAAGGAATGGCTGAATATATGGAGAAGAGTAATCAATTAGATTTATTAAAACATCTTGGCGCGCCGTTCTTTGTAGAAGGTACTCGCATCCATGAGATGTTTGGCCCTCATATGTCTAATTATCATACATGGCTAAAAAAAATTAAACAAGCATTTGACCCAAATAATATATCTGATTCTGGATTTTACATTTCACCAGATGATTAATAAAAAAATGAGCTTCTGAGTAATAATATGGTAGATTCAAATCAGAAAAATAAAAATGTCAGAGGTTTTGCAGTTCTAATCAATAGTATTCTCACACCTCTGAATGAAAATAAAAAGTTTCAAGAAAAATTCCGAAAGGTTAATACTAAAATTCTTTTAAATGCTTCAAACTTAAATCATGCTGCAATTATTATAGTTGATAATGGATTGCTGACAGTTGAGAGTATTCCAAATAAACCAAAAGAAAATTTGAAAAAACGAAAAGTAGGTTGGAATGGTTTTTTAGAGATGGACACACAAACATTCCTAGCTATTGCTATGAGTCGCCTTTCACTATTTGGGGTTGCGAAAAAGTGGTTAAGTCGTAAAATAAAAATGCGTGGAATTAGAAAATTGCTAATTTTATTGAAAATGTTTAGATTATTAACAAATTATAACGATTAGTTTTTTTATTAATTAAAAATTTGAGAATGAAGAAAAAAATTGATTATGAGTACAAAAATTAAAGAAAAGTGGTTAGGACCAGGACGAAAGGATGGTGAAATTAAACCAATCCTGCCTAAAGACGATGCATTACATATTGATATGGAAGAAAAAGGAACTAGAGAATGGTGGTATTTTGATGCTCGTCTTGATAATGAATATACAGTAGTAGGATTTTTTCGAGCAAAACATGAACGAACGGGAAAAACTGGTGTAGAAATTACGATTTATAGACCAAATGGAGAAAAAATTCAGAAAGTAATAGATTACCATTATTCTGATCTTAAAGCTTCTCAAGATATACCAGATGTTCAGATTGGTAAAAATTATATTAAAGTTGATTATTCTAACAAAGAATTACCAATTTACGAAATCTTCTTAGATGAAGGTGATTATGGGCTTCATTTAATATATACTGCCCAAGTTCATGGTTGGAAGCCTGGAAAAGGTTATATTGAGTTTGGAAAATCACATCAATTTGGTTGGGTTATAGCTTTACCTCGAGCAGATGTTGAAGGAACAATTAAGGTTGATAAGGAAATAATTCAAGTAAAAGGAATTGGTTATCATGATCATAATTGGCTAAATTTTAATTTTGCATTAATAATCAATTATTGGTATTGGGGCAGGATTTATTCTGAAAATTATACTGTTATTTTTGCTTATATCAAATGTAACAAGAAAATGGATAATTATCCGATACAAGTTTTAATGCTCGCGAAAAATGGAAAAGTAATCCTAAGTACTGGTGAATATGAATTAATTCAAGAAAATTTTGAATATAATAATAAAGCTGGAAATAGTTATCCAAAAATCTTGAAATTTAATATCAATGATCAAAATGAAATCACTCTGGAGGTTCAGGAAATTATTGATGCAGATAATTTACTTTATGAATTAGGACCAGTCACACGTTTCCTAGCAAAAAATCTCTTAAAATTAAAACCAGGGTATTTTCGATTAAATTCTAAGTTTCAACTTAATATTGTTCATGAAGGAAAATCAAATATAGAAAAAGGAAATACCCTTCATGAGATGGTCATAACTAAGTAAAACAATAGTTAATTATATGAAATCTTATTTCTTATCCTCTAAAGCTTTTTTTGGAAATAAGCGCTTTTTTAATTTTACCATACTTGTATCCATATCGTAGTCTACTAATCCAACTTTTGCCAATTCTTGAACTGAATGCAATACAAAGGCTCCTCCTATTCCAGTTGTTGTCTTTATTTGATCCCTAGTCATTTCTTCTTTTTCTCCGTGTAATGTCATTAAAATTCTATAATGTGGTTGTCCTTGCCATATTTCTGACACTAAAACTGTATAAATTGAAAGTAAAGCACGAACTCTCTCAAAATTATATTCAGCTTCTTCAGCTTCCTCAGCAGCTTGCATAAACTTCTCTAATTCAACTTTTACTTTCTGATATTCATCGAGTAATTTCATTTGTTCTTCTGTTAAAGAACCAATTTTTTTATCTCTCTCTTGTTTTTCTAATTCAAGTTTTTTTGTAGCATCCTCTAACTTTTTCTTATCTATTTCCAAGTTCTGTTTTTCATTTTCTAATTTTGTTTTTTCTTTCTCTAATAGCAGTTTTTCCTTTTCAAGGGTTTCTTTTACTTCACTCAACTCTAATTTATCACTTTCAAGTTTTAATAATGCACTTCTTGAAGTTTCAAGAACATCAATGAATTCTTTGAAACTTGATTCGGCAGCTCGAATGGTTTTATCAATAATATTTAAAGTCTTTTCTTCATCTGGCATTGGAATCACAATTTATTTTATTCAATTATTTTTATTATATTTATTCTATTAAAAGATTTTTTAAATAATGATTGAAGACGCTAACTCTCATCGTAAAACAAAACTTATTTTAGGAGTTTCTGTTCCTGTTTTTATAATGGGACTTGTTTCTTTTTTCACAGATGTCTCAAGCGAGATGATCCAGAGCATTTTACCATTATTTATTATAGATCTAGTAGAAACTAATCCTACATTTATTTTAGGGTTAATTTCAGGAATTACAACTGCTTTAGCCAATATTTTGAAAGGTATATCTGGTTGGATGAGTGATAAAATCAATAAAAGAAAACCATTCGTCGTAGCGGGATATTCTGTATCAAATCTTTCAAAACCTTTCATAGCTTTTAGCCCATCATGGGAATTTGTATTAGGATTAAAAGCAACTGATCGATTTGGTAAAGGCTTAAGAACATCTTCAAGAGATACACTTATATCATATTATGCTGTTGAGAAAGGAAAAGCTTTTGGAATTCATCGTGCAATGGATACATTAGGTGCTGTTGTTGGGTCTCTTATTGCTTTTTTATTTTTATTTTGGGCATGGAGTTATTCTGTAATTATATTTTTCTCAATCTTTCCTGGAATATGTGCAATTGTATTAATTCTTTTTATCAAAGATGTAGATCCTGCTAAAATAGATGAAACAAAACTGAAATATCATGGTGAACTAAAAGTAGATAAAATTGATAGAAATTTTATTAAACTTATAATTATTCTTGGAGTGATTGAATTTGCTAGCTTGGATATCGCATTCCTTCAAGTTAGATCAAAAGATTATATTTTTTCTGGATTAATCTTTCTAATTCCTGTTTTCTATTTATTAACAAACATAATTTATATGGTTTTTTCACCTATAATGGGATCCTTATCTGACAAAATCGGACGAAAACCTATTATTGTTAGTGGACTATCAATACTTCTAGTTTCAACTATATTTTTAGCATTTCCAATTAAATCTTCTATTTTTTCTCTTATTATTATCGTAATTATTTACGCATTCTATGGTTTCTATTTAGCATCAGTAGATCCCATCTCAAGGGCATATATTGCAGACTTAGCGGGAAAAAATAAAAGAGGTCGAGCATATGGCTATTATTATCTCTCTGTTGGACTAATCTCACTAGGCGAATCATTAATTTTTGGGTTAATTTATGATTTATTCTCTTTTTTTTGGGCTTTTCTCTATATATCAATTCTATTATTTATATGTATTATAGTGTTTATTATAACAGATTTCTCAAAGATTTTACAAAAGGAGTAATTATTCACTAAATTATGAATAGAAATAGAGTCTAACTAAATTTATATATGAATTAGATTATTGAATATTCTCGGTGATAAAAATATGAAAGAAGATTTTTGTCTTACTTCAAAGGATGTGGTTGAAGCAGCTATAAAATCATCAAAAAAAAAGATGGAAGATTTTAAAGTTGATCCTAACGTTATGATTATATTTTCTGGAGCTTTATTAAATTATTTAAAAGAAAAAGCTAACTTAGAACAATCGGATTGGTTACTACCATTTCATCCATATGGCTCTGAAAAATTGCATCGAGGTAAATATGAACACTTTTCTTTAACTGTAATTATTCCGCCAATGGGAGCTTCACCAATGGCTTCAGTAGCAGAAGATTTAATCTATTGTGGCGCAAAAGTTATTCTTCTTGTTTGTGGTTCATGGGGAATTGGTGAAAAAGTAGAATTACTTGATTATATTATACCTACTCACGGATTAGGACCAGATGGAACAAGTATACATTATGGAAGAAAAATAAATGAAGAAATTGAATTAAATAAAGAGATTATAAACACTTTTATAGAGGAAACAAAAAAAAGAACTAAAAATTACCATATAGGGAAGAATTATTGTAAAGAAGCATTTTATAGGATTAATAAATCAGAAATTCATGAAATGCAAAAAAAAGGGTGTATTTCAATGGAAAATGGTGAAATTAATGTTCTCTCAACAATTTGCAAACAAAATCAGATAAAATTTGGTGTAATTTTTTATAGCTATTATAATCCTCTTGAGGGGTGGAATATTTCTTGGAAGGATGACCGATATAAAGATTGTGTAGAACTTGAAGGAGAAATTGCATTATCTACATTGTCAAGAATAAATAGATCATAAATAAGGTATAATTTTTATTTATATTGTGTCCATAAGTGAGCTAGATATATCAAAACTTCAGCTGCTTTTTGTAGAGCTAAAGATGGAATATATTCTTTTCTAGAATGAAATAATTGACCTCCCGTGAAGATATTTGGAGTTGGTATTCCATTAGCACTTAATCGAGCACCATCTGTACCTCCTCTAATAGCATGAACTTTAAGTTCTAACCCTGTCTTTTCAATTGCTTGTTTAGCTAGGTCAATAACTAATGGCTTTTTTTCTATATGTTTAAACATATTCAGGTATTGATGCGTGAAATTTAATTCAATTTTCAATCCAGGATATCGAATTTCATAAGCATACTTTAAACTCTTTAAATACTCCATACGTCTTTGGTTATTCTTTAATTCAAAATCTCTAATTATCATTCTTGCTGTAGCCTCTTCTGCTTTTCCTTGCAATTTAGATAAATGATAATAACCTTCCCTTTCCTCAGTACTTTCTGGAGCTTCAGATTCGGGGAGTTCACTAAAAAACCTACAGGCGATTTGTATTGCATTGATCATTTTATTTTTGGCATGTCCAGGATGAACACTTAAACCTTTAAACTTAAACTCAGCTCTCCACGCATCAAAACATTCGAATTCTAGTTCACCCATTTCCCCACCATCTACAGTATAACATATTTTGGGTATTTTACGCTGATTAATTTTTTCAATCCCTAAACCAATTTCCTCATCTGGAGTAAAACATATAAATATTGGGCCATGTTTTAGTTCAGGATATTTTTGCCAAGCAGCACAAGCAGCTATAATTTCAGCAATCCCTGCTTTATCATCTGACCCTAATAAAGTATCTCCTTCAGAGGTTATAATATCAAGACCACAATATTCTTCTAAATTAGGGGAATCTTCAACACTTAAAACTAATTCTTTATCTTGGACGTATTTTATTTCTTTTCCATCATAATTTTTATGAATAATAGGCTTTACATCTTTTCCACTTACTGCTGGAGATGTATCAATATGAGCTAATAACCCTATAGGCTGAACTTTTTCAAAACCTTTACTCGGTCCTAGATATGCATAGACAAACCCAAATTCATCTTGACTTATGTTTTCTAGGTTTAATTCTTTTAGTTCTTCAACCAACAATTTTCCTAACTCTAACTGATTTTTTGTTGATGGGACATTTTTTGCATTCTCATCTGAAGTTGTCCATATTTTCACATAACGTAAAAATCGTTCTAATGCATCATTTAGCAAAAATTCTTGGATGTCTTTTGTAAGTTCCATATCAATGAAAATTATCCTTAAATTTTAAAGTTAAATGATCTCTTAAAAAAAAATGAAAAATCATCGGCCTTTGAATTTTGGATCTCTTTTTTTCATAAAAGATTTCATTCCTTCTCCAAAATCGTAAGTTCTTATATTTTTACAATATAACCTAAACTCATTTTGTAAAGATGGAAATAGCTCATTAAATTGAGAAAAGTTCAACATTGCCTTATTATACCCTAAACATTTCGTAGGCATCTCTGCAATATTTCTTACAAAATCACATGATTTTTTTTCAAATTCCTCTAACGGAAAAACCCTGTTTACTAAACCAATATCCAAAGCTTCGTTTGCATCAAGATGACATCCAGTCAAAATTATATCCGTTGCTCTTCCAAAACCAACAATTCTAGGAAGAAACCAACTTGCCCCACTTAAAATGCAATGAGCTCTGTTGGTACGATGATCTCCAATTTTCAAATTCTCTGCTGCTAATCGAAAATCACATGCAAGTGCGATATCAAATCCTGCACCTAAACAATATCCTTTTAATAAAGCAATCACTGGTTTTTGTATTTCCCGTATTAAAAGCACAACCTTATGATGGGGCATACGTGAGCCATCTTCTAATGGTGTGAATTTAACTCCTTCAGGTCCCATACTATTCATATCATCACCAGAGCAAAAATTCTCACCGCTTCCTTCAATTATAATTGCTCGAACATTTTTATCCTTTTTAATAGATTCCAATACTTCAACAATCTCCATTAATAATGGGTATTGCAGAGCATTTAATCTTTCTGGACGGTTAAGGGTAATAATACAAATGCCTTCTTCAATTTTATACAATATATACTTAAATTTTTTTTCTGAAATCATCTTTCTCTCCTAATTACAAATTAGTTTATTCTTTGTAATATAGATCTATGAAGTATTACTCATAAGTATATTAGGGAGATTGGCTAAATAATTGTAAAATATTAACATTTATAATACCATTATTTTACAAAAAAGAAAGAAAATTAAGGATACTACCAAATTTCGAATTTTTCATCAATCTTAGGCCCAAAAACTATTAAATAAGGGACTGCTAAATCAAAAACGCTTTGCCAAGCATTTATTAATGGGAATCCAATCATAACGGCTGTTATTCCTGTGATCTCTGGATGCCCTAAAAACTCTAAATTTACATAAGCAATAAAAGGGGCGTAAATAGTTAAGGCAAGGATATAATTTAAGAGTAATGTGACAATTACTCTAAGTCCAGTCCCTAAAGTGCCATGAATAATGTAGTTTTTGGGCTTTTTTATAATCTGACTTTTTCTTATTCCTACTTCTTTCTTATATAATTTTAAAAATAATATTGGAACAATAATCAATGATATTGTTGCTGCGAATTTCATCAAGGGACCCCAAGGTGCATTTGCTAGATCAGCGAACATAAGAGTAACAGTACCGATAATGCTGCAAAGTAAACCAGACCTAACTCCAAATATTAAAAAGCAAGTTATCCAAATAAATGAAACTGGATCCAAATAAGCTATAGGCATTCCTGGAACTCTAGGCAAATAAGGGGCAGTAAATACACTTAAAATTGTAGAAAGAGCTCCAAAGATAGCAGCTCCCGCGATTTCTAAAGTATATAAAGTCTTTCCTGATAACTTTGCTTCTATTTCTTCAATACTTTTAGTTTCAGACATTTTTAACAATTATAAATTTATATTCTTAGGATAAAGAGTTTTATCATATTTAAAATATTTTAGGTAATTCATAATTATGAATTTTGAGTTAGTAAGGAGATTATAAATCTAAAAAGAACGGACAATTGTAAAAAAAATTAATAAACTTGAATATCTGATTGGTTAAGTAATATTCTTTAATCTAATTTAAATTATATCTCAAAATTTTAAATTATTGTTCTACTCATTTTTGGAGACAAAATTATTTTAACATTTTTTTTTCTTTTGCATCTAAATCGAGCCAATCACCAACATTTTTGAGCTGTTTTCTCGACTTTCCACATAAAGTTTTTAAAAAAGGAAGGAATTCTTGGATGAAATCAATTTCAGAAATTTCATATTTTCTTTTAATCTTTTCAACAAATTCTTTTTCAATATTTGTTAAAGAAAAATAAGTTCCTGTTATATATCGTGGAAATACAACTCTTTGAAATCCTTTTGATAAAGGTGTATCTTTTCGCGATAAAACAACTCCGCCAGCAAACAGATCAAAAAAGTAGGGTAGTAGTCCCCAATATTGGGTAGTTTGAATTCTACCAAAAATCTCATCTGCTATTGAAAGATTCTCAAAAGCCTCAGTAAGGTCTCTATTTGATTTTATGAAAGTAAGGAGATTTTCATTTATCCATTTATACAAAAAGTTGTAATCAACATCAGATTTATCAGTCAAATTGCGAGCTTCTCTTAAAGAATTTATTTTAAATAAATCCCTAATTAATGTAAAAATCTCTTCCAAATTATCACGATGTAAACTTAAAATTAAATCCCTGAGATCCCCTTCTATCTTACCTTGACCAATTCCTTGAATATCGTTAATTACTCCTCTTAAATCACCGCTATTTTTATCAATAATTAACTCTAAATCCTCATTTTTAAGATTGGTAATATTTTCCTTTTTCAGAATATTTTTTGCTATCTTTATTACTTCATTTTTAGGTAAGGGATGAACCTCATATCTTTTAATCTTATTATATAATGGCTGAAGATTTGTTTTATATTCATTAGAACACATTATAATGGGGAACTGTGTATTCTTAATTAACTCCATAACTGTCGGAATGGCCCCTCTATCTTGAACTCCATAAATACCATCAATTTCATCAATTAGAATTAACTTTTCTTTTGATTCAGTAATAAAATCCATGATTCCACGAGATTTTGTAGTTTCTCTTAATCTTTTTTCTAATGCGCTCCTCGTTCGTGTATCAGAAGCATTAGTTTCTATTACTTCCATATTAAAATCATTAGCAAGGGCATAAACTATGGATGTTTTTCCAATTCCAGGTGGACCTTCTAAAAGAATGGCAGCTTTATCATAAGATATGTGTTGTTCTTCTTTTTGTTCTTTTTCAATAGTAGTTCTATTGAACTCTCGAATTAGTTTATTCTCTCTATTAATACGATTTCTCTCTTCAAAGAATTGGTTTAAAAAATTTGTTAATTCTTCATCTAACTTAACTCTTTCTCTACCATACCTCGCAGTGGGTAAAGCCATTTCTTTAATACTTTTAGGACGATATTTCTCAACCCATGGAATATTTGAACCATTTTTTGACATTTACTTTACACACCTACATGTACTCTGAAAACAGACAAATTTTTGACAAGAGAGCAGATATTTGAATGTCAATATCTCTACTATCAAGTGTTCTGAAGTCAGAATCTGCAATTAAATTTATTAGTTTAATCTTAGTAAATGTACTTAGCGGTAATTTATTGATTTCAATAAGTAAAAGTTTATATAATTCATGAGCACTAAATTTGTAATTCGAAAGGATTCTTCTTGCTAATTCCCGAGCTTTTGGAAAATCTCCTTTAAAAACTATTAATAAAAGACTTCTAATAAGATCGTTATGAAATTTCTGGGCGTTTTCATATAAATCTTCAATACTGATATTATTATCAGTTATACTACTTAACTGTAAGAGATCAATAGCTCGAGAGATTTTGCCATCCGAAATTCGATACAATATTTCAATACTTTCATCTGTTATTTCTAATGATTCTTTTTTAGCAATTTCAAGAATCAAATTCCTAAATTCGTTTAATCTAACACGAGAAATTAAAATAATTTGGCATCTACTTACAATTGGATCAATAATACTTGAAATTTTAGTTGTAATTAAAATCATCCTGCAATTTGTGCCATAAATCTCCATTAATCTTCTAAAACCTTGTTGGTTTGAACCTAAGGCTTCAAAATTTTTCACAATTAAGATTTTAAATGGTGCTTCTCCTAATACTTTCAATTCAACAAAAGTTTTTACTTTAGCTTGAATAAAAGCTGGAGTAGTAATTCTTCTTCCAGCAATACTACCAATTTTACTTGTAGAAACATACGTATCTGCTCTAACTTGTTTCCTTTCCTCCTCGGTTAAAGGAACATCAGCATAAACTAATTTAAAATTAGCATCATAATCTTTGTTTAAAAATTCTTTCGAAAATAATTTAGCAATCATTGTTTTTCCAATGCCTTTCTCACCAAAAAATAATAAATGTGGAAAATTTTTTTGTTGAATTGCATACTTTAAAGTATCCTTAACCTTTTCTCTTCCACAAATTTCATCCAAATCTTTTGGATAATACTTTATTCGCCAAATAGGAATTTCTTCAGTCAAATTTACCAACCCTCAAATCTAAGTTTTTTCAATTATTTCTTAAGTTTGAATATTTTCTATAATCATTGCTAAAAGAGCCGATATCTGCATTTGGTCATCTGCCCCTTGACTTATTCGATAATCAATTTCTCCGATATATGTCCTTAATTGTATGAATTTTTTAGCTTCTATATTTAATGATGGTAAAACTTCTGAGATTTGTCTTATGAAATTACGGCTGTCAAGAATATCAATCGAATCCATAAGTTTCCTCGAACCTAAAAAATCTTTATTTTTTAAAGCCAAAATTAGGTTTTCTAGAGTTTTTTTATCTAAAAATCCAGAGATTCTTAAAATCTCATCGATATCTAAATTATTTAGAAGTTCGAGAGCAACTGCCATCTGAAGAGTATTTATAGCTTTTCTTAAATCTCCTCCCGAAATAAAATATAATTGATCAAAGAATTGCTCAGCTTTATCAGATGGAATTTTCAATTTTTCGTTATCAATAATATATTTTAATCTCTCTATTATCTTTTCTTTTGGCAGATTTACAAATCTAAATACAGCACATCTACTTACAATTGGATCTATTATTCTATTTATATAATTGCATAATAGTATGAATTTTATATTATTTGATGCCTTCTCAATAATTCTTCTAAGAGCTTGCTGGACTTGTCCTGGAATATTATCAGCTTCATCCAGAATAACAAATTTTAAGGTTCCATCTTTTACTAAACTTTGATTAACAAAATTCTTGAGAACATTTCTCACAAAATCTATTCTTACAGTATCAGAAGCATTTAATTCCAAAAGATTTGTGTCAAACTCTTCCTCTTTAAGAAAATGCTTTGTTATTATCAAAGCAGTACTGGTTTTTCCGGTTCCTGCAGGCCCAGTAAATATCAAGTGAGGTATATTTGTACTCCTTACGAATTTTTTAAGATTATTTATAGCAATACTTTGACTTAGAATTTCATCAAATATTCTGGGGCGATATTTTTCTGTCCAAACGTCTAACATTTCAGTAATCCTAATGATTTTATCAATAACTTAATCTTTAAAGTCTTTATCTGTTAGATCTAACTCCAAAACTTCATAAACTTTTTTAAAATTTAAATTTTTATAGAGTTTAGACGCTTCTACTGCCTTTTCCTTAATATTTACTTTAATTTTTTCTACTTTGATCTTCTTCAAATGCTCTAAAGCTTTTTCTAACATAAGGTTTCCTACACCTTTCTTTCTATACTGTTCCTTTAGAAAAAACTGCTTAATATAACCTTCCGAAGATCCAAAAGGATCTATTCGAAGTTCTGCAATAATCATTCCAATTACATCATTAGATTCTTCATCTATAGCTATAAGTATACCGTGACGCTGAAGCGGATCGAAAAGACGACGTCGAATTCCCCAATCAAAACGTTTAGGATCAAATTTTTGCCCCAAACCCTCAACCAATTGTTTAGTTAAATCTTTTAAATTCTCAATTTGCTCTGGAGAAGCGATTTCAACTTTAATATTGCTCATGCTAAACCATCATAGTATTTTTAAAAAATTAAGAAAAAATTATCTTTAAAAAACAAAAATGTTAGAAATGGCGAGCAGATGTTCCATCCCATGCCCGGACACTTTCATTTACCCATCCACATTTAGGACATTTGTCTGGAAGTTCCCAACTTTCAAGAGCCGGGTGTATACGACAATATAGACTTCCACAATTCTCACATACCAAATATTTAGCTCCACAGCCCGAACACATTTTTAGTTGACCCTGTTCTACAAAAGGAAAAGCTCTTCGCATCCATTCATCATGGGCGAGATTAAAGTTACCTTTTCCACATACTATACAATGAACTCCATTTTCTTCAGACATTTCTCTAATTCAACTCTAAATTTTAATTATTATTTGAATTTGATATCCTTTTTCTTAATTTATAAGATTAAATTAATTTAAATCTTTATTTTTTCTGTATAGAATATTAAAGTAATAATAAATCTCTAAATAAAATATTTTTCTTAAAATTAGAGAAAATTGAAAAATAAATTATAACTTAAAGAAATATAGAAAATTTTGTATATTTACATTTTTAATTTCTTTGACCTTCCAGTGCTATTTATTTCAGGATTAACCGCTTCAACATTTTGAATTAATGTGTATATCGCATCTTCCTCTAAAGCCTCTTTAAAAGCAAGATACATTTCCTTACTTCCAATAAATAATCCCTTTCTTTTCATAGGGCTACCATCACTTTTGAGAGGGTTTATTTCTATAAATAGTAAAGCAGGTCTTGTTTTTGTTTCAGGAACCTTAACTACAAATACACCTGGTATTGGAGTCTCCATTTTTTCCCAATCTTTCCCATTTTTCAAGTGATCTTTTAATTGTGCTTGAATATCTGCCATTTTTATTCATATCAATTTTGCATTATATGTTACGTGTAACATATAAGCCTTATATAAAAATTTTTGTATTGAATTAAAGTTGTATTAAGCCTTAAAAAGGTTAATAACTTGAAATTTATAGAGTTTCTGTAAAGAAATTATTTCAAACTAATATTCAAATTAATAAAAACATTCTGTCGTATTTCTTGGGGTCAATTTCCACTAAACCTTTAAATATATCACTGTGGTATATATTTATATCAATTGAATCAAATTAAGTAAAATTGGTGGAAAAAATTAAGCTAATTTCAGTTAATTTGCCAGAATCTTATTTAAAAGTCTTAGAGATACTTGTAGTAGATGGAAAGTTTCCCAATAGGTCAGAAGCAATAAGAGTAGCAATTAGAGACTTGATTAAAACAGAATATTTAATAGAAGAATCCATTAATAGAAACATAGCCCCTAGTTTAATAGATTCTGAAGTAGAAAATGAGATTCAAGAAAATTTATTAATCTAAACAATTTTTTTTATTCCTTTTTAAAAGTCAAGATTTAAAGAAATAATTATTTTATTCCTTGCTCTTTCCTAATAAATCTAAAACTTTTTTCCGTCTCTCTTCTCTTCGTGCCTTGATTCTTTTACTGAGCTTTTCCATTTCATCGGCAGAGGGTTCTTCTTTACCTTTAATTAATTCTCTAATTGGTTTCTTAGTAACTTTGGTTTTTAATTCAATAATTTTATTGTCAATTTCTTTAATTATTTTTTTTTCTATCTTGACTTCTTTGAGCTGGAATTTTGCTTCATTTAATTCAGAAATAGCCTTCTTGAAGTTTTCATCAACTAAAGATACATGAGCTTTATCTAACGCTTTATAGGCAGATTCAAAATTTTTATTGTGTAAAACATCAAGTGAAGCATCTATAGTTATTAATGGAATCTGTGTTTTAGTTTTTATTTTACTAATTTGCTCAGTAATTCTTTCAATCTCATCTGATTTTTCTAATTTAGTTAATCTTTGAACTTCCTCTCTTAGTATCAAAATTCCCTCATTCAATCTGAACCTATCAATTAAATGGTCAGCTTTTTCCAATTTAATCGATATCTTTCTGTCAAGTTCTTCTTTCGCAAGTTTACGCTTTTCTTCTTTTTTTCTCTTTTCAAGTTCTTCATGTTGTCTTTTTGTTTCTTCTTTTAATAATTCCATTTCTTTTTCTTCTTCAATTTTCTTTAATTTAATTTCTTCATAAATCTCAGCTTGCTTTTGCTCTTGTTTAAGTTTGAAAAGAAGGTCATTATTTATTCGTGAAACTTCTCGATGCCACGATATTTTTTCGAACAATTCTCTAGCAGAGATATACTTATCATATGCTTCAGAGAATTTTGCACCATCCATTAATGCTGTACCTTCTTCTAAAAGTTCATATGCTTCTTCAGAAATTTGTCTTTCCCTTTCTTTTTCTGACTGAATTTTTAGTAATTCTCTTCTTTTCTCTTCTTGTTGACGATTTCTTATAATTTGAGCCTCAGCTACTTTTTCTTCTAATTTTTCTTCAATAAGTAGTTCTTCAGCTTTCCTTTTTTCAATAACTTGTTGTTCAAGCTCATATGCCGTTTTCTTGTTAACAATCATTGTAATTGAATCTCGAATCATCCTTATTCCTTCTTGCCATTCTATGTCAAAAAATATTTGTTCACTTTGTTTATAAATTTCAATTGCTTTGTCAAAATGATTTTGTCTTAACTCACGTTTAGCTTGATCCATTAAACGAAAAGCTTTATCTTTTTGGGTTTCAAATTGAGCAATCCTTTCTTTTTTTAAATGTAGAGTTTCTTTTCGCTGTTTTAATAATTTTTCTTGCTCAATCCTAGCTTGTTCCAATAACTTTTGTTGAAGCATCAACTCTTCTTCTCGTTTTTTAGCTTTTTCAGCTTCTAAGGCACGTATTTTGTTGTCCCTTTCTAACTTTTCTTTATAAAACTTTATAGTCTCGATTAATTTCGCAGATTCTTCTTTCCAGTCAATTTTTTCAAACTGTTTTCTTGCTTCGCGATATATTTCAATAATTTTTTCATATGGCGCTTCAAAATCAAAAACACCACCTTTAATTTTTATCTCATATTCCTGTGCCATTCTCTCTGCTTCTTGAATCATATCAAAAATTCCCTCGGCTATTTCATCAGATTCTTTCTTTTTTTGTTGAATTTCTAAAATTCTTTTTTGTCTTTCAAGAAAATCCTTATCAATATCTAAATCAGCCGCTAAAAGTTCAATTTCTGACTCTTCTAATTTCTTCTTTTCTATAATTCTTAAATTGTCATCTTTTTCTTTTTTATCCATATAAAATTTAATTGTATTAATTAAGCGATTAGCCTCCTCATTCCACCCAATTTCTTGGAATATTTCTATCGCTTGTTTATAATTTGAAAGAGCTTTTTCGTAAGGACTATCGTAAATCAAAATATCTTTTCTAATACTTAATTCATAATGTTTAACCTCTTTCTCGGCTTCATCTATTAGATTCATTGCTTTATCTAATAAAATGTCTTCTTCTTTTTCTTTTTCAAGTTCATCTATTTTTTCTGGTTTAACAGGTTTAATTTCTCTTTTGCTTAATTTATGTAGTTCTTCAAGCTCTTTTTCTCTTTGGACTTTTTGAACTTCAAATTCGAGTAATTTTTGATGTTTTTCTAATTTCTCTTGATAAATTTTAATTTGATTGGCGTAAACCTCCGCTTGATCTTTCCATCCCCAAGCATAAACTTTTTTTCTTATTTCTTTATATATTTCTATAATCTCGAGGTAAGGTGTTTGTTCAATTATTTCTCCTTTTTTAATAGCTTTCTTCATAGCTGAATCAAATTCTCTTTCAAGTTTCTCTGCTTTATTGACCTCTTCTGTTATCGATTTTTGAAATTCTTTTTCTTCCTTTTCTTTTTCACTTATTTCTAGTTTTTTATGATCAATTTCAACTTCTTTTTCAATCTTGTGCATTTCTTCAATTTCTTTTTCTCTTTGGACTTTTTGAACTTCAACTTCAAGTAATTTTTGATGTTTCTCTAATTTCTCTTGATATATTTTAATTTGATTGGCGTAGACCTCCGCTTGGTCCTTCCATCCCCAAGTGTATACTTTTTTTCTTATTTCTTTATATATTTCTATAATCTCGAGGTAGGGTGTTTGCTCTATAATTTCTCCTTTTTTAATAGCTTTTTTCATAGCTGAATCAAATTCCCTTTCAAGTTTCTCTGCTTTATTAACCTCTTCTGTTATGGATTTTTGAAATTCCTTTTCTTCCTTTTCTCTTTCACTTATTTCTAGCTTTTTATGATCTATTTCAACTTCTTTATCAACTTTATGCATTTCTTCAATATCTTTATCTCTTTGGGCTTTTTGAGCTTCGACTTCGAGTAATTTTTGATGTTTCTCTAATTTCTCTTGATATATTTTAATTTGATTTGCATAGACCTCAGCTTGCTCATTCCATCCTCGAGAATAAACCTTTTCCTTAATTCCTTTATAAATTTCAATTATCTCTGGATAAGGTGTTTGCTCAATAATTTCACCTTTTTTAATAGCTTTTTTCATAGCGGAATCAAATTCTCTTTCAAGTTTCTCTGCTTTATTAACCTCTTCTGTTATCGATTTTTGAAATTCTTTTTCTTCCTTTTTTCTATCAATAGCTGCTAATTTTTTATCATCTACTTCAATTTCCCTTTCTACTTTATGCATTTCTTCAATATCTTTATCTCTTTGGGCTTTTTGAGCTTCAACTTCGAGTAATTTTTGATGTTTTTCTAACTTTTCTTGATAGATTTTAATTTGATTTGCATAGACATTAGCTTGGTCCTTCCATCCCCAAGCATATACTTTTTTTCTTATTTCTTTATATATTTCTATTATCTCGGGATAAGGTGTTTGCTCAATTACTTCCCCTTTTTTAATAGCTTTTTTCATAGCTGAATCAAATTCTCTTTCAAGTTTCTCTGCTTTATTAACCTCTTCTGTTATAAATTTTTGAAATTCTTTTTCTTCTTTTTCTTTTTCACGTATTTCTAGCTTTTTATGATCAACTTCAACTTCTTTTTCGATTTTGTGCATTTCTTCAATTTCTTTTTCTCTTTGAACTTTTTGAGCTTCAACTTCAAGTAATTTTTGATGTTTCTCTAATTTTTCTTGATAAATTTTAATTTGATTTGCATAAACCTCAGCTTGCTCCTTCCATCCTTGAGCATAAATTTTTTCTCTTAATTCTTTATAAATCTCGATAACTTCAGAATAAGGTGTAATTTCTATTATCTCTCCTCGTCTATAAGCCTTCCTCATAGCCATTTCATAGTCGTGTACCATTTTTTCGGCTCTGTTAATATTCTCATTAATGTATTTTTTAAGATCTTCCATTTCTTTTTTCTTCTCTATCAATTTTAACTTTTCTTCATCTAATCCAATCTGCTTACCAACTTTATGCATTTCCTCAAGTGCTTTTTCTCTTTGAGCCTTTTTAGCTTCTACTTCTCGTAATTTATTATCATGCTCTAACTTTTGTGTATAAAAATTTATTTGGGTGCTATATGCCGCAGCTTCTCCCTCACGTCCCTTTTCAAGCAGCATCCGTTTTACTCTTTCATATATACCTATAATTTTTAAAAAAGGAGGATTTTCTGCTAACTTACCCTTTTTTATTGCTTTTTTCATTTCAGAATTATATTCACGAGCCATTTTTTCAGCTCGATTAACCATCACATCAATGATGTTATCAAATTCTAACTTTTCCTCCTCTATTTTTTTTTGCTTTTCTAAGATTCTCAATCTTTCAGTTTCCAATCCCATAAGAGGTTTCTCTTTTTTAATTTTAAGTGTTTCTTCAATCTCTTCTTGCTTTCTCGCTTTCTCTGCTTCAATCTGTCTTAACCGATTATCTTTTTCTAACTTTTGTTTATAAGTATACATCTGACTTGAAAAAATTGTAACATCTGTTTCCCAACCTCTTTCTAATGCCATTTCTCTAGCTCTTTCAAAAATTTGGATAATTTCCTTATATGGACATTTTAATTCAAATTTACCCTGTCTTAATGCAACCTCATACTCTCTTGCTAAACGTTCCGCTCTATTTGTCATCTCTTCAAATTGGTTTCGTATATTTTGGATCTCAATTGCTTTTTGGCGTTGTTTTTCTATATCTTGTTTTTCTTCTTCACTAATACGAGTTACTATGCCTTCTTGTTTAATTTTTAATACTTCTTTGGCTTCTTCCTGTTTTCTTATCTTATCTACTTCTATTTTTCTTATTTTTTTATCTTTTTCGAATTTTTGGATATAAATTTCTATTGTATCATCATAGATCGCTGCTTCCTTGTTCCAATCCTTATCAATGAGTAAATCCTTTATTTTTTTATAAATTTCAATTACTTTTGGATATATACACTTTTCCACCATTTCTCCATCTTTTATAGCCTTCTGCATTGCTAATTCATACTCACGCGCCATTCTTGCAGCTTCACTTGCCATATTATCAATCTGTACCTTAAAAAAATCCTGTTCCATTCTTTGAAGTTCTAATCCTCTTAATCTTTCTAATTGTGCAAGCTTCTCTTGTTCACTTATTTCTTTTGCATACTGTTCAATGAGTTTTTCTTGTTTTATTTCAATTTCAACTTTTTGTTCAACCTCTACTTTTTCTTTCTCTAATTCTTTAAGATGCCTAAATTTCTCTTTTTCTAATTGTTCTATCGTATCTCGTATTCGTTTAGCTTCATAATTCCAATTCAATTCTTCAAATAAATTTACACCCTCTGAATATAACTCTATAGCTTGATCATATTCATAAAGTTTAGCCTTTTCTACTGCTTGTTCTAATATCTCATATGCTCGAGTTGAAATCTCTTCCTCTCTCTTTTTAGCTTCAAGAAACTGTTCTAACTTTTTTTCTTTTTCCAGTTCCTCGCTTATTGGAGCTTCTATTTCTATTTCAAAATCTACTTCTTCTTTCTTCAAACTACGCAAATATTCAGCTTTTTTATTATAGCATTCTTCAATCAAGATAAATAATCTTTCTATTTCTTCATTTTTATTAAGTTCTTCAAGAATCTTTTCAGCTTCATCATATTTATCAAAAGCTTCCTCGAAATTATTGTTATTAGTTAATTCATGAGCCTCAACAATCAAGTGGTCTGCTAAACTAATCAAATCTGCTTCAGTTTTAGTTTCTTCGATCAATTCCTCTTCTTCGATCACAGCACCCTCTTCAATTTCTTCATCAATGTCCTTAAGATCTTCTACTTTTCTTTCAGGTTGAGCTTCGATTTCTCTGAATGATTTTTCTTTAAGTATATAGAGTTCTGATATTTTATCATTTATTGCTTCGATTTCTTCCTCCCTATTAATCTGAGCATATAATCCAATTGCTTGACGTAAAATCTCAATCCCATCATCAAAATATTGCGAAGCTATAAGATTCATCGCATGCTCTACTAATTCATATGCTTCAGTAGCAATTTCCTCTTCCATATCCATCATATCGGCGAAAAATGCGTCTTTTGTAGGATCAGGTCCATTTTCATCGAATTCCTTTTCCAAATCTTCCTCTCTTTTCTCTTCCATTAATCTCAACTACTTTTTAGGAGGATTAAGAATGAACTTATTAAACAAAAATCTTCCTATATTTTTACTATACAATATTAGGTCTAATTTTAAAATCATTAAACGAAAATAAATATTTAATCGATCATAATTCAAATTTTCCTAGATTCTTATTAAGATAATCATCGCATATTCTTCCTCCCTCACTTGTTAAACTCCACCCATTCGCGTCTCTTCTTACAAGATTCAAATTTTCAGTGCTAGCTAAAATTTTATGTACTTCCTCCTCACTTTTACGGATATTAAAGTCAACTCTTAAGCTAAATACAATTTCATCAATCGGTACGGGACCTCCAAGTTCATCTTCCATTACGCCTAATGCTGCTATAATTTGATTCTGTTCTACCATTCCTGCATCCATAGAATGTGAAACTTCATCAAGAAGCCATGGATTCTTTTCTAACATTTTTTTAATAGCTTTTTCATTGCCATTTTTAAAATGTTTATCGAATTCTTCTCTAATCTTCTTCTTAGCCATAAAAAACTCCTTTTTACCTTGAATAAGAAAAATTCTAGATATTTTATTAATATCTATAATATAGATTTAAAAAATAAAATCTTTTATGATAAGGTCAAAAATGAGAACTATAGTAATTTAGTCAAAAATTCTTCTACTTCTTGTTTATTACACATATGAAACTCTTTTGTTTCACCTTTAATATATGCTAATCGAATATTCTCTTTTGTTGCTTCTTCATCTATCGATTCTTTAAGTGAATTTAACGCTAAATTAATTATTTCATCAAATGTCATATCTTCTTTATAATTTTCAATAAGATATTCTCTCGCAGAGGCCTCTCCAGTTCCAATAGCATAAGCTTTGAATGAACGGTAAATACCACTAGGTGATGTAGTATAAACTTGAGTACCACTTGCATCTATTGCAATGAAAAAAAGTGCACATCCAAAAGGTCTTATACCCCCATATTGAGTATACATTTGCTTTAAATCTGCAATTGCTTTTGTTAGCATATTCAAGCGAACAGGCTCATCATATGTTAATCTAAATGATTGCGCTTGAACTCTCGCATAATTAATAAGAGCGCGTGAATCAGCATGAAGTCCAGAAATCGCTACTCCAATATGTTGATCTACCTGGAATAGTTTATCAATTGAATCAGCATCCATCAAAATTGTTGGTACCTTTATTTGGGCTGCTAAACACACATCTTCTTTAGATTTTACAGCAACCGCAAGAGTTCCTCGCCTTACGGCCTCTAAAGCATATTCTACCTGAAAAAGACGGCCTTCTGGGCTAAAAACTGTAAGCGCCCTGTCATACTTAGGAGCTGCACCAAACATTTAATTTACCTATATTTATTTGATTTATACTTTTAAAATATATAACTAAATTTTAACTTATGGTTTATACCAAATAAAAAGTTAGATCTTTTGAGTCCTTTCCAAAATAGCACGTGTTATATCTTTGAACACAGGAGATACTTTAAAATCGTTCTTAGCACTTGTTTCATAATATGCTATTGCGTTAAGTTCTTCCTTTAATGCTTCCCCTTCTCCTACTCCAACTTCCCTGTTTCCTTGTTCTGCTAAATCTATTTTATTTCCTACTAAAATACTTGGTTTCCCATCCCCGATTACTTTTTCCACCTCTGCTTTCCAATTTAAGATATTCTGAAATGAACTTCTTCGCGTAAGGTCGAATGTATATACAGTAGCACTACTTCCTCTATAAAACGGAGGCCTTACAAAACTAAAATGCTTCTGTCCTGCGAGATCCCATAATTGAAGGCGAATTAAATAATTAGGATATTCATCTATATTTATTTGTTTAGTTGAAAAGTTGGATCCAATTGTCATAATATAATTTTCTTTAAATGTATTCTCACAGTAGCGGAGGACCATGGAGGTTTTTCCCACTCCTCCATCTCCAACAACACATATCTTATAAATGAAGCTTTTTGTTGCAGCCATTTGATTTTGCACCAAAATTTG
Source organism: Candidatus Hermodarchaeota archaeon (assembly GCA_048885525.1). Classification (GTDB taxonomy): domain Archaea; phylum Asgardarchaeota; class Lokiarchaeia; order Sigyniarchaeales; family SOKP01; genus Loki-b32. Next base: position 157,484 of record JBHLLP010000001.1, read on the forward strand.
GATAAAGGATTATGAACCTAAATTATTATTAATTGATAACTTGAGATCTTAAGTGAAATATTGATCTTTCTTAAATTCTTATATTTTTTTTATAATATTATACTATATTGAATAAATAAAAATAATCGTTATTAATCTTTTTTTTTAGATTCACTTTTTATTGACAATAATCAAATAAGTAAAATAGATTGCAAAATAACAACTCAACCAAAATTAGTTTCCAATAAAAGTTGGATCCCTTTTTTCCTTTAAAGCTTTTAAAGATTCACTAAAATCTTTACTTCGAATCGACTTGGTCCACATTTTATTTTCCAAATTTAATTGCGTTTCTAAAATTTCCCTAAAATATGTATGCAAGGTTTTTTTCATTAATTTAATTGAAAGAGAAGGGCCTTTAGGTGGTATAAGCCTTAATGCTTGGTTTCTTGCATAAGGCATCAATTTTTCTTTTGGTAATACTTTGTTTACTAAACCTAATTTTTCCGCTTCTTGTGCGGTCATTCTATCACCAAAATAAAACAGTTCTTTAGCTTTATGTATGCCTATCATGAAAGGTAAAAGAATTGAAGTAGCAAAATCAGGCATCACAGCTCTTTTAATAAAAAATAGTGCCCACCATGCATCTTCAGCCATATAGACTAAATCTGAACAAATTACAGGGAGTGTAAAACCACCACCTACAGCAAAACCATTAATCACAGATATTACTGGTTTTGAAAAATCCCAAAACTTAAGACACAATCTTTTTGATGCCATGTCTCTTAAATTAACTTCTGCTCTATACTTTTCAGGAATATCTTTCAACATATCTTCTGAAAAATATCCTCCTGAAGAAAATGCTCCTGCTTCCTCTGAACCCGTTAGTATCACAACTTCAACTTGTTTATCTTTTTCAGCATGATCTACGGCATACCAAAGTTCTAAAAGACCTAATGGTGAAAGAGCATTCTTTTTTGCTGGCCAGTTCAGAGTTAATGTTAAAATTCCATTGTCTTCTTTCTGATATTTTATTTGTTTAAATTCTTCCACAAGCATTAATACAATAAAATCATAAGACAATAAAATATTTTATAATATAATTTGAATAATATTTATTTTAATTAATCACTCAGAAAAAAGAATAGATTATGTCTTTAGAGGAGAAAATTGAAAAACTTACTGAATTAATCATTGAATCCAATAATGTAGTAGCATTAACAGGAGCAGGAATGTCAACCGAGAGTGGGATTGCAGACTTTAGAACTCCGGGGACTGGTCTATGGGAAAAAGTAGATCCGTATGAATTCGCATCGATTCACTCTTATATCGCTAATACTAGTAAGAATTTAGAATTTATGCTCGAAACGGGAAGAAATATTTTTAGAGCAAGACCAAACAAAGGGCATAGAGCATTGACCAAACTTCAAAAACTTGGAAAGTTAGAAGGAGTTCTTACCCAAAATATTGATAGATTACATCATAAAGCAAGAACTAAAAATATAGTTGAATTTCATGGAAATGCTTATGAAGCAAAATGTTTAACATGTGGTCAAGTTTACGAAATAACAGTAATGGTTAACCAAGTTATGAAAGGGAATTATTCACCTTCTTGTGAGAAATGTAGAGGAATGCTAAAACCAAATGCTATTTTTTTCGGTGAACCTCTTGAATCTGCTACACTAGAAGCCGCAGATGTTATGATTGCTGAATGTGATTTGCTGTTAGTTCTTGGTTCTTCTCTTGTAGTTTATCCAGTTGCATTTTATCCTCAGAAAGCTCTGTCAATTGGAGCAAAATTAGCGATTATAAATATACAAGAAACTGATATGGATTCATTAGCAAATGTTGTAATTCATGAGAAGATAGGGGACATTCTTCCTGAAATAGTATCTATTGTTGAAAATAAAATGACTAAAAATTAAAAATTTAGAAAACATAAAAACTGCTATTAGTATTCCATCTTTTTTATAGAATTTTTATTAATTAACACCAAAACTATTGATATTAGAGTAATTATTGATAAAAATAGGATAATATCTAAATCTCCTATATCTTTTTTTTGATTTGCTGTATATGATATAAATGTTAAAACTGATATTACATTATTGTTGCTTTTAACTTCTTCTTTTATTAATAATCCTTTTTCATTATAGGTAAGAATAATTTGATCATTAGCAATATCAATAGTTACTGTGTTGTTAATAATGGTTGCAGACCAATTAGTATATCCTTCCACGAATGCTTTTACAATATTTACATCTACAGGGTCATTCGGAATAACAAAATATCCTCCGTAGCCCAACATTAAAAGATTATTCATGCATTCGTTATATCTAAAATACTGAAGGGTTTTATTATATGCTAAAAAAGCCTTATTTTGGTATTTTATTGAGTTTACAATTATCACTTCATATTTGTTTGTACTTGAATTGAGCGCACTGATGGTAATATTGACTCCCAAAGCCTCAACTGGGTCATAAATCTTAGATAAATCTATAAAATCTACTTTAAATATCATTACTCCCGGAGCTGTATATTGATCAAAATCATACTCAATGAAACCTTCCTCATCTATCGGGAGTGAGGTACCTCCAAGTTGGAAATCAGCAAAAATTGGATTTAAAATACAGGAAAAAATTAAAAAAGATATTAATATATCCCCCAAAATATACTTTTTTAATTTCATCAAAAGTTAATGGTTTACATTCATAAAAAAACTTTTCCTAATTTATTTTCTAAGGCACATAAACTTAAGTTTAAGAAATAAGAAAAAAATTATTAATAAAATATTGATTAAGTTAACCGGATCTTAGAATTTTCTTATCAATCTTTCCAATAACAGTTAAAGGAAGCTCTTCTGAAAATTCTATTAATTTGGGAACTTCATATGGCGCTAAATTATCTTTAGAAAATTGAATTATGTCTTCCTTTAATGCTTCTTTATTTCCATCAAATTCATAATCTGGATTAATTTGAATAAATGCTTTAACAATTTCAGATCCAGGTCTTTCGGGATTAGGGAGTCCGATTAAGGCGACCATTCCAATTGCAGGATGTTTTGCTAAAGTATCTTCTACTTTTGCTGAAAATACTTTAAAGCCACCAACAATTATCATGTCTTTCGTACGATCGACGATCCTTATATAACCATCTCCATCCATTATCCCAACGTCACCAGTATGCATATATCCATCTTTGTCGATGGTTTTAGCTGTTTCTTCAGGTTTATTATAATATCCTTGCATAACTAATGGACCTTTTACACAAAGCTCTCCGGGTTCTTCTAATGGGACTACTTCATTCGTTTCAGGATTGACAATCTTTAAATCGACATTTAAAAATGGTAAACCTACTGTACCTAATTTTTTCGTGCCTATAGAAGGATTCATACTCGCAACTGGTGAAAGTTCGGTCATTCCCCAAAGTTCCAATAGTTTTTCTTTACCTACTACGCTTTCTAATGCTTCTTGAGATTCTTTTGGAAATGGAGCTGCTGCGGAAATACACAATCTTAAATCAGAGTGATCTAACCTTTTAAATTTACGAAAATTAATTAAAATTTGATAGAGGGAAGGTACATTTACAAGCATAGTAGGTCGATATTTTTTCATTTCATTACAAATATGTAATGCATCACGTGGATTAGCAATAATAACTTGACTCATGCCGTTATAAATAGCACCTTGACACACTGTTAAACCTGCAATATGAAACATAGGAAATCCTGATAATAAAACTCCTTTTCCTTCTTCCCATTGAAGCCA
>JBHLLP010000002.1:0-139113 GCA_048885525.1 Candidatus Hermodarchaeota archaeon
TGAAAATCTTAAAAATTGTAAATATACTCCTCCAAATAAGCCGTGCCAATAACAATCATTACATTGAGCTTTGTAAAGTTCATCCCAGGCTTTATCTAATTTTTTAAGTATTAAAGAAATCAGTTGTTCTTCTTGAACTTTTAATACTTTTTCTTCAGTAGAAATTAGTTTGTTTCTTACGTGAAGCATTTTTTTATGCATATTATTAGATTCGGGGTATTTTACTAAAAAATATCTCCAAAATCCACCGCGGAGGAATTGATATATATCTTTCTTTTCTTCATCCCCTCTAAGCGATTTTCTTATTATCTTAAAATTTTTACGAATTTTAGTAGGCAAAACCCATTCTTCCATTTTATCATAGCTTGCCGTTGGAAGATATACTAAATTTCTTGCACTAAACTTGTTCATATATTCAGAAAGGGTTATAGATTTAATCCATGAATTACTTCTTATTTGTTCGAAAAATGCACGAATAAATGGTTTTCCTTCATCCCCATCTTTGTGCCCTTGTCCTTCTACATAACAAATTTGATGTGTAGTTCCCCAAACTCCCATTTTTTCAGCATCAGATATTAATAGTGCTAGTCTATCGCCAACATTATCCGACATTTTTCTTAAATATTCAATTGATAAGTACGTTGGTTTCCAAGGGGTTAAATATCTTAATTCTTCATTAATAGAAAATATTCGCAAAATTTTTCCTTCATCTTCAGTAGTATATGAATATAAAGTCCCTTCCTCCGTAATTCCCGTAGAACGGAAATGATTGTCATCGACAATAACATATTTTAATCCAGCATCACTCAAGAATGAAGGATAATCCGGTTCCCAGACCCTTTCTGATAACCAAGCACCATTAACTTCTAATCCAAATTCATGTTTAATGAGATTAGTTAATTTTTTTATTTGAGCTATTTTATCACGATAAGGTATAATCGCAAATATTGGTTCATAATATCCTCCTCCAATAATTTCTATCTGACCTCTCTTTGCCATTTCTTTTAATTTTTTTATAAATTCAGGCTTATTGTTGAGAAGCCATTCTAATAAATTACCAGAGAAGTGAAGTGTAAATTTTATATCCTCAAATTTAAATATATTGTCAATAAGAGGTCCATACGATTTCTGATAACAATCTTCTATTACCCAACCAAAATTATCGACTGGTTGGTGAAAATGAAAGATAATAGGCAGATTTATGCTTACATCTTTATCCATTTAGTTTACCTCAATTAATATTTTCTTCATATAAAGTTTCTGAGTACTCTTTAAGACTTTTAGATTTTTACAATAATAAATTCCATATAGATTAAAATTTAAAAATATAAAGAATCAAATGTTTAAAAAAGAATCTAAAACTTGTTGTTTTTTGTTCATATCCTTTTTATTTAATACTTCAAAATTGGAATATCCATTAATTTTTAAATATCACCATATAGATACATACATCAGAATATAATGGCATAGTATCCTTTTAATTAAGTTTAATATAGTTATTTTTCATTCAATTGTAGCAAAACTGTCAATAATTAAATTTTTATAGATTATTACTTTAAATTCCTTCTATCAAAAAAAAAATTTATTCAAAAATGATTTAAATTCACAAAAAGTTGAAAAAAATGGGAGCTGGTAAATTTTTAGCATTTTTGGGAGGTTTACTAACTTTACTTGGTACTTACATTTTTGCCCTTTATGGAGTTACAGGATCAGTGGGCTCTGGTATTCATTTTGCTATAAATATACCTGATTTATTTTACAAATGCTGAAACAATTGCTTCTAGTCTTGGTACTATATTATGGCTTTTTTACATATATCTAGTTATCTTTATCATTTTTCTAGCGTCTGGAGTGCTACAGATGCTTAGTGTGCAGAGTAGAGTTGTGGGTTTTATTTTTTCACTCTTTCCTTTAGGTGTTGGACTAATGTTTATATTTTTATGGTATACAGACATTCTTGGAATTAAAGCATTCTTTTTTGCAACTGTTTTCGCTGGAGATCAATTTGGGTATATTTTTCCATTTCTCTTAAACCTTGGAGATTTAGCGTTAGGTACCTACTTATTGATAGCAGGTGGAACTTTAGGAATAATTAGCGTTTTTACCGAACGTGATTAAATATCTTGTTTAAAATTTATTTTTATTATTTTTTTTCATTTTATTAAGGATAAACTTTGATACTTGTTTTCATATAGTTATCAAGATACCCTTTAGGTTTATATTTCATTTTACCTAAAAACTTCTTTACACTCTTCTTTAATTCCATCCTATTGCACATTAAACCGTTATGAGATTTCCATCTTGGAGAAAATGAAAGAAAATAAGGATTTAAATACCCCTTTCACACATATGTATGAATTCCCTATATAATAGGATTAAATATATGTAAAAATTTTTACTTATAAAAGATAACTAATTATATTATTAAAAACTGAAATTATTGGTTTTTATGATAAATTATTTTGATAAAAATGTGATTCATGGAATATGTAATTCCAACGAGTTTAAAGGGTTTCTCTTGTCCCGTAGATGGTTTGGAGACAAATCAGCCTTATCAAGTTTAGAGTTTGACGTCTTATTAAATTATTTTGAGCTAATAAGTGAAAGAATCTTTTTGATAATAATTGACGTAAATACTTCAGAGTACTCTAAAACTTATTTCCTTCCATTAATCTTTTATGAAAAAGTTGAAGATATTTTGGAACCAAATGAAAAAACACGTTCTAATATTTTAAAACTTACTGAAAATACATTTAGTAAAAAAATAGTTTTAACTATAGAAGATGAACAGAAAGTTATTACACTCAATTTAATAGAAGCAGAGTTTTGTCTTTATTTCTGGAAAAAGATGTTATTTGATGCTAGTATTTCTGAAATGTTTCCCCAATTGAGTTTAGAATTAACACTCTACAGTAAGCAGTTTGAAGATGAGATTAATATGAAAAAAGTGCAGAATTTAATAGAAGCAGGATTATATCCAGATCGATATGATCTATCAATTAAGCAACTAGGTGGGGGAAATACAACAAATATCTTGTTTTCGCTAAATATTTCTAATAAGAGAGATCCAAAACAAAAACCAATTTCCTATGTTTTAAAATCCTATAAAGATTATTCCGTAAGCTTAGAACCATCAGTTTTATATGTTTTAGTAAAAAATAAATTTACCCATACCCCGAAAATCTACGGAACAATTAAAGTAAGAGATAAAGAGACTATTGGAATTCTTGAAAATGTTCCTAACATTGGAAATTTAGGTGATATATATTGGGCAGAATTGAATAATATGATTAATACTACATTCAAAGATATTGAAGGCGATTTTTCTAAATTTAGTGAGAAAACTATTATCTCTCAACTAATTAAAGAGAGTTGTCCTGAGACTTTAAAAGTATCAAAAGAAATTGGAAATTATATTAAAAGTCTACATGAATCTTTAATTCTACCAGAACAAGTAGAATTTAGTTTAGAATTAGTAGATAGTAATTTTTATCTTGATATTTATACAGATAGATTAAATTCAATGATTTCAGAATTACAATCCAACATGAATAATCAACCAGAAAGTGCCTTCTTCAATTTACCAAAGATAAGTTCTATCCTTATTGACATTAAAGATATTATCGAACGATTTCACTTAGATTTTAAGGAACCAAAAATAATCATTCAACCTGTGCACCAAGATTTACATATGGAACAAATTTTATACAATATGATAGATAATCAATATATTTTCTATTTTATTGACTTTGAAGGTGATCCACAACTTTCATTTGAAGAGAAAAAAGGAAAATTTCCAGTTGAAAAAGATTTAGCCTCTTTTCTAAGAGCTTTAAGTTATATAAAATTTAATACTTTATTGAGGTTTATTGAGCAAAAAATGATCCAAAAAGAGAAATATGAAGTACCTGAAGAAATTCTTTACAATCTCTACTTTAGAAGAGCCGCTAGACCTATCAAAAAAGTTCTAGATATAATTCTCAATGTTCTTAATATATGGGAATCAAAACTAATAGGAAAAATACTGAAAGAATTAAAGCTAAATTATATCCTAATCACTTATTTCTATATAGAAAGAGCTTTGAATGAATTAAATTATGAAATTTTATTTCGACCTAATAAGACAATTGTACCTATTTTAGGTTTAAAAGAAATTATAGATAAAAGTTAATACATCTTATTTTTATATTAAGTTACTTCTTCAGGTAATTTAGCAAATTCAAAAGAATAATGTGATGACGATCGTTCAATAGGTTGAACTTTATTATTGTATGCTGTTCTTATTTTACTTTGAGTGTCGATCTTTGTTGATACCCAGTCTATATTGAAATCACTAGGTTGATTAAATATTCGCCAATTAAAAGATTCAACAAATTTTTGAGGTCCAAACTTTTTATCTATTAATATATAATTTTCATCATCAATAAATTTAGGAAAAAATCCCAAGTTGTCACATAATTCTAGTTTATATTCAATATCATCTAATTTTCCATTAATTCTGGCAATATCATTAATAAAATTGCCTAATTTATTTCCTAAATTTATTTGTTTTTCTTCAGACTCATCTTCAATAAGCTTCCTTAAATAACTTCTTTTTATAATAATAAAATCCCTATCATTTGATGATTTTATTGATCCTTTCTGTTTAATTATAAATTTAGATAATTCCAAATAATTTCTTATAAAATCAGCTTTAGATAAACCCAATTTATCTCTTGACTTATCAATATGGTTATTTAATTCTTCATCAATTCTAACAGTGATAACACTTGTTGATTCATGTAGCTTATTTCCCCTATCGGAAGTATAAATTCCCGAATTTCGAGGTTTAGGATTGGATTTAGGACTAATTTATACCACCTCAATTTTTATTATCTGTATCATTTGTATGCATTATGCAATATATGTAACAAAAAAATATAAATGATAGTATTTTTAAATTTTTGTCAAAAATTATCAAAGATTTTACACATATATAACATGCTTTTTATTACATAATTAATCAAATGGTTTTTATTAGAAGTTATATTGATATAATAACATCAAGATTTTAAGTCTACTGCCTTAACCTAATTTCGATTAAGCTTAAGTACTTATTTAAATATAATAGCAAAAAGCAATTAGATTTAAATATCAAGCTGAGTCTTGTCATCACAATTCTAAAGGGGATTGATATTGAAGACATTTAAAGGTGTTCAATATTCTTTAGTCGAGATCTTATTTATTATCTTTAATCTCTAAAAACTTTATTTTTTAAATTATATAAGTAACTTCTAATAAGTGTTTAAAAAATATCGCAAAAATATGAAAAAATCATAGATTATGTATAAGTGGGATTTTTATAGAAGTTTTAATAGTTTTTAGGAGAATTTTTAACAAAATAAAATTGTATGCTTTAGAAGAGTTTTGATTATAATAGTATACTAAAGGATATAAAAGTAATCTATAAAAACCTAGAATTGAGAATAAATACTAATTTTCAGGATTCAGGGATAGTTGAGAAATCTAATTTTATTAAAAGAATACTTTATTAAATAAATAATCCCAAATATAAAAACAAGAATTGTTCAATTTTAATATCAAATGTATATATTATAGTCTTATGTAATTTTGGGTTACAAATAAGACACAAGGTAAATATAAATATCGTCAAAAATATGAGTTTAATGTATATAAACATAAGAAATTTATTAAGGGTTGGAAAAAAGTTATGCAAATTCCACAAACTGGTATTTTAGAATTAAATTTGCAGAATAAATCTGAATCAATATCAATAAATTCAGATGAGCAAATTGAAAAGATTGTAAAAGCCCTGTCATCACGAACTAGACGCCGAATACTCCATTATATTCAAGAAGAACCAATGGATGTCTCAAATATTGCAGCTAATTTAGGTATGACTGAAGCCAATATTTCTGCTCAAATTAAGAAACTTGAAGAAGCAAGTTTAATTACTTGTGATTATGCCTCAGGCGACCATGGAGTTCGTAAAATTAGTAAGTTAAAATTTAACAAACTTGTAATAGAATTTTAAAAACTATTAATTTACAACAGAAGGCCTATAATAAGCATCTAAACCATTTCTATACTTAAAATTCTAAGAATCAAATAAAATTTAACCCTAAGTTAATTTAATTGTTTACTTTTACTGTTTTAATAACTTTTTTCACAATGGGAATAAATTCTTTTTCTTTTTCAACAATTTTCGGTTTATTTGTAGTTGAGAGTTTACTTTTTTTTCCGTTTGCCATAATTTCTTTCATTTCATCGGAAATTATATCTGAGGTCATCCCCATGTTATGAAGCATTTCTACCCCATTCACTATACACGTTTTAACAAATCGAGGAACGTTTCGTCCCATCCAATTATATCTACCAAATGGATTGCAGTATCTTTTAGCGAGTAATTTAAGCCAATTTCCACTAAGGTAATAGGCAGAATAAGCTTCAGCTACTAATCTATATATCTCTATATTTGTTAATTGTTCGGTTCTCATCATCGGATGAAATAAATTGTAATGCTTATAATTGTGACTGGTGACCATTTTTTTTTCCGTCATTTCATTATAAAAATCAGTTCCAGGAAAAGCTGTAATAGGTGTGAATTGAATACATGTTAAATTAAGAGATCTCGCAAATTGAATGTTTTCTCTTACCATTGTTTTAGTTTCTCCAGGGAATCCTATAATCACTCCCCCAAAGATCGAAATTCCACGATCTTGAAGGGATGAGACAACTTTTCTAACCATAGCAGGTGTAGTATTTTGTTTATTCATTGCATCGAGGCTTTGTTGATGGACAGATTCAATACCGAGGAAAATTTGTCTCATACCTGCTTTATGCATTAAATCAATTAACCAAGGATATCTATATAGCGTATCAACTCGGGATTGACAGGAGAAATATAATTTATTTGGAATTCCAGAGCGAATAATAGTTTCAAGGATCTCTTTCGTACGTTTTATTTTAATAGTAAAATTGTCTTCACAGAAAAAGATGAAATCATTTTTCCAATCAATTTTATAAATTTCTTGCATTATTCGCTTAGTAGATTTTGTTCTATAAGTTACAGGGCGATCCGTATTTCGCCACATTTTAATAATACAACAGAATTTACAATTATGCGGACAACCCCGTGAACTTTCAAGTTGAGCGACTCTTGCACCTAAATAAATATATTTTTTATCATCTAATAAATCTCTACGTGGTATAGGAAAATTATCTAAATTTGGTTCTAATTTTCGGTCTTTATTATGTAGCACATGGTTTTCTTTATTCTTATATGAAATTCCATCAATAGTTCTTAATGATATATTACGCACATTTCCATCGATATAATCTACAAGCTCGCGAAAAGTGTGTTCTCCTTCACCACGAACAGCATAATCTATAGCAGGATGTTTTGCTACATATTCAGGAGCTAATGTTGGCTGATATCCACCGATTATGGTAATACACCCATGTTCTTTTGCTATTTGAGCTACTTCAAATGCATGTGAGATTTGGGGAGTCATACTTGTGAGAGCTACAATATCGCTTTGATTTAATAATGAACGAAATCTCTTCTCATTATACTTATGGACTTTAAAATCGAATAATTTCGCATCATGTTCTGGAACCATTGCTGCAATTGAGATTAAACTTAAAGGAGGGCCTTTAATTATTGCATCAAGACCAGAACTTAGTCGAGCAGGATTCACATACAGAATCTTCATCTTTCTAAAATCTTAATTTTATTTTTTTTTTTAGGTGCCTAATCTCCACTATCCATATATATAACTAAATAAAGTTAAAAGAGGAAAAGTGGTACAGAGAAACCTTCAGAGATTTCTCAATAAATAAAACCTTAAGTATTAAAAAGCAGATGATCCTTATAAACTTTTTGTTATGTCTACATAGCTATAAAAAACACAAAGAAGGCTTAAAAACTAAATATTAAAAAATCATTTTGAGACTGTAGTGTAATAATTATTTAAAATCAATCAATCTTTCTATAAAAGATAATTAAGTTTTTATAATTATCAATTATAAATACCATTGTTATGGAAAAAGCAATAGTATCATGCGAAATGGCTAATCAAGGCTATCAAAAAGGTGCTTGCGAAGTAAAATTGAAAAATGATCTAATTCAACCAGCCTGTAAAGCCACTTTGAAATTCGAAAATGGCCAATATCATAGAGTTATATCGGCTATGCATTTATCAAGACCAGAGGATTATTTCTCAATTTATCAATCGGGATGCAATCATAATTGCCTTAAATGCCATTCTTGGGAATTTTCAAAACATTTTAATGGAAAATGGTATTCTACTGATGAAATTGCTGAAGAATGTAGAAAATATAAGCAATATGTTACAGTTTTTGAACCAAGAGAGCGTGCATTAATGTATTATGCTAATGATTTATGCAGACATTGTGGTTCATGTATTCTTTTCAATAAACGAAATCCATTGTGTCCTAATAAAATTACTAAAGATAAAATCGTATTAGGACCCCAAGGTTTCGGACCAGCGAGAAATATTATTGCTTTTACAGGGGGGGATATTGCATGTCAAGCAAAATTTTATGCTGAGGCAACAAGTAAGATTAAGTTAAAATGTGAAAATCTTTGGGTGCTTTTAGAATCAAATGGATATGGACTTACATCAAAAAATCTAGATCTTTTCCAAAAAACAGGGTTGGATTCATTTTGGCTCGATATTAAAGCATATGATGAAGAAATTTATAAGAAATTATGTGGAACCTCTAATAAAACTGTACTCAATTCAGTGAAAGAAATAGTTAAAAGAAATTTTATTTTAGAAATTCTTACTGTTTATATTCCTAATTTTATTGAAATAGACCAATTCGAAAAAATTGCTCAATTAATTGTTGAAATCGATGAGAATATACCTTTTCATATTTTAGCTTTTTTTCCTCAATATAAATTACTAAAAAATCGCCCACCAAATTTAGATGAAATTTTAGAAACTTTTAAGACATTAAAAAGTATTGGTTTAAAACACATACAAATCGGGAATGTTGGTGTTTTTGCCAAAACTGAGGAAGAAATTAAGAGATTAATAAAAACTGTAGGGCCAAATGCATTTTAATTACTCAAAGCCTTATTTAAAATAATCTATAAGAGTATTTTTTATCGATTCAAAATGACCTAAATGGGTTTTAGAAAGATCATCTAGAGCTTCTCTAATGCCTAATTTTTCAATTCTTTCAGTTATCTTATAATAAGGAGACCCTTTGATTTCCTTTACTAATTCTTTATTTTTTTCTAAATCTTCTAACAAAAACTCATTTGGATTTACTTTATGGATTCCAAGCATTCCTTGAATGATTGAAATCAACATTGTATCGAAAGTAATTCTTAAAATCACTTCATGGTCAAAATCTGATTTTAAAGGAAGTAAATATGTTTTAAGCATAGATATTGACTCTTTAAAAAGGTCAAACGATTTATTTCCTAGTTCTTTAATCCTCTCATTATAGGTATGATCTTCGGATGCTCTTAAACATAATGCAGATACAGTTTGATATTCTGCAACAAAATGTATAAATCGTGCTTTAGCATTAAGATAGGTCCCTTTTGATTCTTCTGCATCAATTATGTCGTCTAATTCATCTAAAGCTTTTCTGAAGTAATTAGCAATCTCGTAAAATTTTTTTGCAGAGGCATTGAATTCTCCTCCAGACAATAAATTGAATGCTTCTTTTTCTGACAAATCATAAAGTTCATCAAATTTATGTATTTTCATTACCGCTTTTAATATCAGACGTTTACCAATATCTTTTTTAATTCTGGATCGCTCAAAAGATTGTCCTGCTTTTAAAAGGAGTACTGAAGATAAATTTCTATATTCTTCAGGATCTGTTTCATGCAAATAATCTGAAGCAATTTGCCAAGATTCTCCCGCAGTCTCCCAATCATGCATCTTAAAAGATATATTTCCTAATTGAATCAATAATTTTGCAGATACTTCATAAAGTTTTAATTCTTCAGTCTTTCTGATAATTGACTTCAATCTATAAATAGCTTGAAGATTATTCTTAAATTTTGAAATAATTTGAGTTATTCGTATAAATAATTCATCTAATTTAATATAACTCCCTAGATCAAGATAAATTGAAGCAGCCTTTTCATAAAAATTGATTGCATCTTCTCCCTTTCCGCGATCAGCTAGATTTTCAGCTTGATCTATTAATCTTACAGCCTCCAACTCCTTCTCATCATTGTAACGATTATTAATCAAAATTTTCTCCTTTTAAATAACGTATTTAGTAATTAATTGATTTAATTAAATTATTTATACAAATTACTTAGACTTAATTAAGATATTAAAACCTTAGTATTAATAGCTTTCTATCAATAATTATAACTCCAAACACTTTTAAGATTAAATTTAAAAGAGTGATTTAGTTAAAATTGTTTGAAAAGCTTTATATTTCTGCTTTTTATTATTCTTTTGAATTCAATTGATTGGTATGTAGAGGCAAATGATTCTTTTGCATCTTCAATTGCTCCATAAAAAATAAAATTGGAAAACCAGGATACAATAAACATAATACTAGCCCTTCTATATCTTGTGTGGTATTTAATATTCAACCTGGGGGAAGAATATTGAAAAAGAAAGAGATTTGCTGCTGTACCCACTGGAAATTTTAATGAGGTACTTATTAACTGATGAGTTTCAAGAATATGTGCTAAGCTTTCCAAATCGATAACTCCGCCATCAATCCAGAGTTTTTCAACACCTATTTTTTTTAATCCTTCGATTATATTTAGATTATTCGGCTGATTTCTTTCAATAAGATATGCGTATCTTTGGGTTGAAGTCATATTTTCTGACCCAAGTACTAAAATTACAACAGATTTTATTTTGTAATTCTTAATGATTTCTATTTCCTTTTTGTTTTTTAAATTTGAAATTGTGTTATAAATATATTGATTTGGTTTAACTCCATGTTCAGTAAGATATTCGATTCCAGCTACTCTCGATTCGAAATTACCTCCCAGTATAAATGGAGTGGTAAAATGATCAAGATAAAATTCCAAATAATTTATCATTGATTTAGGTGTTGTAGAAGATACTTCAATTAAATTAGGAATTTTATATTTCTCAGATAATGATATTTGAGTTTCAATCCTTTTAATTGCTTTTGAAACATTAAAAACTTCTGGATTCCTTCTATCTACTAAAGTCTGGTTTTGATAAAAAATAGTACCAATTAAAACTGGGGGTAAATCAAAATTTCCCTTTCCTAATTTTATATTCCCATAGGAATAATATTCAGAATTATGCATTTTTGATCAGTTATTAAAGATAATATTTAAAATAGGATTAAAGAACTATTTAAACTGGTTGATTTTTTAAGATACTTATACTTTTCAATTAATACATCTTATTATAATTAGAGCAATTTTTATTAATTTATCTTATAAAAAATTTATTTTAATAAAAGGAATTAAATGTCAAAAAACTATTAATTAAATTAGAATTTACTAAATTTTTCCAAAAAATAAATTGAATAAAATGAGTGAAGATAAAATTTCATATATTAATATAGCAGCATATTTTTTAGCACAAAAAGGATATACCTACGATAAATTGTGTTGGATGCTAGCTGAGAGGCAATTACTTATTCAAAAAGATCCTAGATATAATGTTGAAGATAGAATAAAAGAAAAAGCCGCAGAAATTTTTTTTTCTGGCCCCACTTATGATGTATTATGTTATTTAATCTCAGAAATAGATATAATGATGAAATCAGGAAAGAGATAGAAACAAAATTTAAATATCAATTTTTAAACCAGTAAAGTTGGCATAAAGAAAATTAATTTTTAGTTTCAAATTAGCAATTTTTGAAGAATTTTTGAAAGAACCTTAAAAGATGGTTATTTAATACAAATGTAGTTTGACATCGCATTTTCTACAATGGCCTTTCTTTAATTTCTTAAAGCATTCTTCATGGTAAAGAGCATTACATTGAAAATTACTACATTGAACTGCTGTTTGGCCTTTCTCAAAAATCAAATAACAAACTGGGCATGCGTTAAATAGAGCTTCATCTCCAAGTAAACCTACGTTTTGAATATATTTAGCTGGCATAATTTCGGGTTTTTGAGCAGTTTTATCTTTCGTTCCCTTAGTTAGAACACGTAATTTTTGTATTTGAGTAACTTCTTTAGGTATTTTTAGGAGATAAAAACAATGTGGACACCTAGCTGTACCGGATCTTTTTACTTGATGATCTTTTTGAGAATCTGCCCACGCAACTAAACAATGTATATGAAATGGTGTAGTACAATTAGGGCAATATCGCCCTGTAACATAAAAAGATCCTCTCGTGTAAGGATTTTGATCAGAAAAACAAATAGAGCATTTTTTAAAATCAATTTCTCCGCGTATTTGTTTTGCTCGTTGTTCTTGGTCTTTTGTTAAATCTTGAACTCTTAATAGTTCTGCAGCAATTTTCCTAAGAAAAACGGGATTTTCGATCAAATTTTCTTTTTTGACTCCATAAGTTTTATAATTATCATCGGCAATTTCTTTCGATGATCTTATAAGAGATTCAAGATCATTATTGTAAAAGTATCGCCCACCTGTAATATCACTTATCCTCTTAAGAATATTTTCTTTCCTTGTATTTCCAATACCCAAAGTGTCAATTCTAATATTTAGTCCTTGAGCTAGACGTGCCATCTTTATCGGATCAGCTACAGTTCCCATATAATTTCCATCAGACATTAATACTATCCTGGGAGTCTTAGCACCAACTTTACGTAATTCAGCTATTAAAGTTTTAATCGATAAAGCTATGGCATCACCCATAGCAGAGTAACCTCCACATTTTAGAGTATATAACACTTCAATGAGGTTATTTTCAAAATCTGAGGTGGTAAAGTCAATAATCTTTTCTGCCTTATTAGAATATGCTATTAAAGAAAATGCACTTAAGTTATCTAGGTTAAATCTTTCTTTGATTAATGTTTTAATAGCAGAAATACAACATGTTAATCGATTAGGCGCAAAATCCTTTCTAAACATCGATCGTGATGTATCTATGCAAATTACAAGATCTTCGGGGATTCTATTTTCAGACATATTCTGTAAATTGTGTTTGGGATGTATCCTTTAAAGTATGGTAATTAATCTTTATGATTTAATCGATTTTTTAAATCTTTATTAATTATTAATTATATAAATACTGCTTCAATTAGATAAAGTTTATTTTTACCAAAAAAAAATATTATTAGATAAAGTTTATTTATAAATTTAAGAATATTAGTAAAAACATAAATTTGATGCCTAATGTCAGAAAATAGCAGCAAGAGTGTAGCGATTAAAGATTTTTTTAAAAGCAATATTCTCATCAATGAACTTGAAGAAGTTTTGAGATTGAAACCAGAATCACTCATCGGCATTGATAAGATTAGCTCTGATCATTTAATTGATGAAGGAATAAAAACTATTGAAGATTTAGCCAATCTTTCTGTATCCAACCTCCCTGAAATAAAGGAAATCCTTCCAAATATGTTATTAAAATGGGTAAAAGTTGCTCAAGTAATAAAAAATAATATAAAAGAACAACTAAAAAGGCATAAAAAAATATTGCTTACAGGCTTAGATAATGGAGGAAAAACATCTATTTTAGCAGTTGTTCAAGATAAATTCTCAATAATTAAATCTCTCTTACCTACAAGAGGTGTGAAAAGAGAGAAGCTAGACTTTTTTGGATACCCTATAATTAGTTGGGATCTAGGTGGACAAGTACAATATCGAGAAAAACTCTATTTCAATAGGCCAGAACTATTTTTCACTGAAGCAGATATAATATTATATGTTGTTGACTCACAAGATCCAGATAGAATTCCTGAAGCGGCAAATTATTTTAGGGAAGTATTAAAAGTTTTAACAGAGTTGAAAGAAAAACCTGAAATTTTAATAGTATTAAGTAAAAGTGATGAAGATATTCGGAAAACACTCCAATGGCAACAAAACGTGACAAGTGTAAAAAATAAATTTAGTAGTATTACCGATGAATTTGAGGATTTCACTGCGGATTATTGTGATACTACAGTTTTTCGACGAGAGACGATTATGCAAATGTTTAGTGTTGCACTCAAGAAAGTATCTGATACCTCTGAAATAATTGAACACATTCTCGAGGAGTTTACAAATCAAACAGAAGCAAAAGCATCAAGTTTAGTATCGATGGATGGATTGATTTTTGGTAGTTTTACTAGAACAGATACTGATGAAATGATAGTAAATAATACAGCATTATTATTACAAACACTTTCAAACTTTTATAATACAATAGGTTTAATGAGAGAAAAGTCAATAAAACTAGAGTTACCACTTAATGGGTTTACAATTCGAGGGGAGAAGTTATTTGAATATTCAGAATTACAGATCCCTGTATATTTATGGATGCTTTCTCAAAATCCAGAGTTATTAGAGGGGAAACTTGAATATTTTAAAGAACAATTACTTCCGTTGATTAATCTCTTTCTATAAATTTTTTTTTATTCGAATAAATTGGAAATCGAAGTTTTATACTTACAAACTTCTTATTTAATTATTGTTTACATCTCCTCTAAATCCTTATTTGCGGCGAGTAAAAATTCATTACATTTATCTAACATCTCAATCGCTTTATCTAACTGTCCCGCAACTAATTCTAATCCTTTTTCCAAGGCGATATCTCTCCACTTTATAAAATTCTCTTTATGTGAATCGTTATGATCTGCCCAATGTTTACATAATTTTGTTAATTTTAATATCTCTTTATCTTGTTTGTCCAAAAAATCTCACTTCCTTAATGCTAAACCAATCTAACCATGAGAATATTCATTAACACATTAATTTTTAGTTTTTGTATTTAGCAAGAGTTGAATTAAACTCTCTTATTATTGAAATATTTTTTCAAACTAAATTTTCATGAAAAATGTTATTTCATTTCATTTAAATTAAAACAAAAAAAAAGAATTAAAAGAAGAAATATAAAATTAAGTTCTGCACAATCTTTTTAAGAGTGTTGGATCTATTATTTCTTTTGGTTCCCAACCTTTCTCCTTTAGATATGCTTGTATTTCATCCTTTATATTAATTGGGATATCCGCTTCAAGACGAATGAATTTTTCTAAATCGTTTGGGAACTTAACACCTTTATACTTCCGTTCCAAATCGATCCAATGAGATAATTTTATCATTCGTCCCTTGGAGTTATCTGCGGGTCTTAAAGCCATTTTAGCAACTAAACAGATAGCTTGTTCAATACTTTCTGCTGTTGTCAATAAGTGCTCTGGACCAGGACCAACTAAATGATTTGCAGTTCCATCTCTAGCATTAAATACTTTCCAAACATACTCATCATCAGACCTTCCAATATACATTCGTCGATACTCTGCTGCATGTGGACCAACAACAGCAGGAATACCTAAGCCATTTGCCATGCTAGCTATACTTGCCGCCTTCTGGGACATAGCACCCCAGGCAACGCCCACAGCTCCAACTCTATTTAAAATATAATCTGCAATTTCTTCAAAATTACCTCGTAATGGTCTTCGAGCGAATATATTGGCTACTTTAATTGCGGCACCTGTAATGTGTGGATTGGCTACACATGAACCAACATTAACTAAACAGCCACGATCAAAATCTCCAGGGAAACGGTCATATAGAGTTTTACCCTCTTTGTCTTTCACAAGACCTATATCCATTGCTCCACAGCCAGATACTACTACAATATAATTTCTCATTAAGAATTCTTCAGCCATCTTATATAATTCTTGGATCTCATGTGCATAATTACCACATCCTATAATTGCAACTATTCCTGGAATCTCTCCTAATACGATTGGAGCCCCTACATTTCGTATCTCGGTATCTTGAATTGGACCTCTCCCAGCTCGGCAGTTATATTTCTCTGTCTTAATGTATTCTCGACCAGCATATTGTATTAATGTTAAAGGTGAAACGTTCTTCATACAATCAGATTCACATCTACCACAACCTAAACAATCATGGAAAATAGTTTCTAAAACTGAAAAATCTGCATCTTTTGCCAAATTTATACCTTCTACAAGTGGGAGATCATTAGGACAGTTTCTCTGACAGTTACCACAACCATTACAATTCATAGCCATATCTTGGCATCCTTTTTCATCTGGAACTCCACTTTTTCCTCTTCGAATTGGCTTAATCTTAATAGCTGTCTCAGCAGCAACTTCACCAGCTTTAATTGGATCTAAGATTAAAACTCCATCCATTTTTCCACTAACTAAGTCTTCAACAATTTCTATTACTGAATCATCTGTTCTGTCAGGAAAACCACCCATTATTTTCTCATTTGTGGTAATATAAGGTGCTCCAACTGCTTTTGATTCCTCATATGTTCTTAAATTAACACATTGTTCATCTACCATAACTACATCTGCCAAACCAGAACGAATGTAGTGTAGTTGTCTTGAATAAGATCCAATTATTTTTGCTGCAGAATAATAACGAGTAAGATCATGAGAAGTACAACAAATCGCACCTACATCGATTTTATCTTCATAGCCTTTCTCTCTTATATAATCTACTAATTCAACTCCTGGTGCAACATTATGTCCAATCATTAAAACTGTTGCTTTATTTTCCGTATCCATGGTACCCATCCCTAATTCAACAATCGGAACATTAGGATCTCCTATGGGCATTCCATACGCACATATTTGAACCGCATCTGAAATTTCCATTCCTACGGAATCACATAGACCTGCTAAGAAACTTTTAGATTCATAATCGAGATAACTTGATTCTTGACCAGTATGACCGGCTGCTAATAATTGAGTAAGGGTATAATGAACCCATTCCATTGCAGTTTCTAAATCCTCTAAATTCTCTGGTTTCATACCAAGAACTAAACGAGTGTGTGGCATTTCTACAGCAATATTATTCCCATAATTTATTGGTACATTTCCATATTTTTCTTTTAACCAATGAAGTAAATGATCTCCATGAGCTGAATGGCATGCAGCACCAATACAACATGCAATCTCAACAATTCTAGCTTGTTGAGTCTCCATATTGATACCGCATGCACCAGTTCTGCCTTTAGAGAGATTACATTTGCCATATGTGCAATAGCCTTCGTAAAAGTTAATTTTCACAAATTAAGCAACACATATCGCAAATAGGCATATAGAAAGGTTTGTATCTTTCCATTAATTTAAAGAACCACGATCTTAAATCTCTCAACCCCGGAGATGGGTGGGGTCCCATTGGTTCCCATTCTGTCTCATCACCAAAAGATATTTTACCAGTAGTCAATTCAAATCCTTTAATTGTGCCGAGGGGGCCTTTATATTCATCAATCTTTACCTTTGCTCCTCTTTTTTCCAAAGGTTTCTCACATCAAATTTTATTTTTAATTTTATGATTTTTAGATATTTGATTATAAATAGAGTTATATTAGATTTTATTTTAATTATTATATTCCAAAACTCAAAATCTAATCTATATTAATTGAAAAAAGTGTGAAATTTCACTCAATTTAATTTATTTAGATTTAGTAATTTCAACAAGGTCCCCCAATACATAGAAATTTAACAGTTAAATGCATGATAGAACTCTAACTGAGAAGAGTATGATAAAACTGTTAAGAAAAAATGCTGAGAGCAAAATAGAATTGATAATAGTCTAATAATAAAAAATTATCTTTAGAGCGTAGATAAGAATTCTGAGACGGTTTCTCCGGAATCCTCATCTATGAGACTTTCTTCTAGTTCTACTCCAATGAAATTAAACTTAAATACACAATTCTCAGTTCCTAATAAAACACATTCAATTTCTTCACCATCAACATCAATCTGCAAGGTTTCAAACATTCCTAGAAAAATTCCTTGATAAAGTAGACATAGATTTTTAGCCATAATGTTATCAGATTCTTCCGATGTTAAGGATTCTGAGACTTTAATTAAGATATGGTCTTTTTTAAACAATCCTATTAATTCTCCATAGCCCATGAGTTCTAATGCTTCAAGGTTCCCTTGGACAACTTCTTTTTTTGTTGCTAAAGGTTCTATACTCCAATCCTTATTATAGAAGAATTTTTCCGTATATGATTTCCCAAGAGTCTTTCCTACCCAAATGAGTATATCATCTGCATTTGCACCAGCGAACTCAGAAAATTCGATTAAGTCAATTGGTCTTAGCATTATTAAACGGAGATCTTTCTTTTGGTCACCGAAGAATAATTGTCCTAATTTCTCATCGATCATAACTTGTAGTTCCTTTTTAAGTCTTTTAGACATATTTTCTCCCTAATTTATTATAAATAGAGAATTATTAAGTTTTTATTACATATAATAGAAATTTAAACTGCTAGGTATTTAAATTTAATGTTTAGTACTTCAAAACCCTAAAAATATTAGATTTAAGAATTTTTTATTTAAAAAATACTTTTAAATTATCAATTTAAGAAGAGATCAAATCTAAAATTACCGGGATTACATTATCAATATTATAATTAGTTTTTACTGAAGTAAATAAGTAAGTCCATTTTCGATTTTGGATCTTGTCGAAATTATAAAAATTTGAAATTTCTTTATGTAAATTTTGAAGTTGTATTCCTAGAGATTCTTTAGAATGTATGACTAAATCAGTTTTATTACATATTATTAGTAATGGAATTCCAATTAATGCATCATTTTTCAATATATTCCAAAATTCGTTTTTAGATTCCTCAAATCTTCTCTGATTGGCAATATCAATCATATAAATAATAATATTAGAATCTTGGAGTCCTTTCAACCATTTTGATCTGAAAGCTTTTTGTCCCGGCATGTCCCATACAGCAAATAATCCGTTTTCTTCAGCTGGAATATATTCAATATTGAATTTTCGTGTTGGAGTAAAGTAATTATCATTGAATTGGCCTGTTTTTAATCGTCTTACTAAGCTTGATTTTCCAACCTCATCAATTCCGAATAGGAAGACTTTGAAAAAGTTTTCTCTTTGATAATAATATTCAATTTCTGGAGGCTTTTCGATTACTTCATCATAAAATCTTCGAATATCAATAAACATAGAAATTAGTAAATTTTCAATTTCAATTTCTTCATTAAGGGAATATCCATTACCATTGTTTAATATTTCATTCAATAAATCCTTGAATATTTCCTTGTAGTCATAAGGATTATCTTCGTTATCAAAAATTAAACCAATAATAATTTTCCCGTTAATGCATGAAGTATATAAATTTAAATTATTAATAAATTGAGCAATAGGTTCATCAATTTTAAAATTATTTAAGGGTGATTGTTGAGGAATATCTTTTTTATCATGCTCTTTGATAATCTTATTCACAAGGATTTTATCTTTGATGCTAATTATATCGCTAGGGTAACTATAAATATTAAGATCTGCTAAATCTTGAAATTTCTTTCCTCTGAATAAAAAGATGTTATGTAACAAAAATATTTCCAGAAGGCTTAATTCCTATATGTTTGAAAATAAAAGTAACTTAAAAAAAGTTTGGAATCTTGCCGAATTTATTTACTTTTAAAGTTTTTGGTTTAGATCATAAAAGGCAATCAATTTTTTGCTATTTATAAAGGAAACTAAAAACAAAATATTAAAAAAGGTAGAGTTTTTTATTGATCCTCTTTTATTTCCTCATTATCCACTGGTAATTCATCTTCTTTTTCTTCATTTGGCTCCATTTCAGGTTCATCTAGTGGTTTTGAAGGAAGTTGCTCAATGGTCTCCGGTTCTGGTTTAACATCTACAGGAGTTTCACAAACAGGACACCGACTCCAACCAGGTCTCAAACTATAACCACATTTAACACATTCCTTCATACTGTCATCCACTTTCCATTCTGGTATGTTTAGACCTCCTTGTCTCTTCTTTGCTAAATCCTGCAATTCTTCCTCAGTCCATACTTCCATTCCTTCTGGAAGTCCTGCTCCTCTCTCGGATGCAAATTTAGACAATTCTTCTTCCGTCCAAGCGGGTATATTTGGCTGAGAGGCCATTCGTTTTTGTGCTTCTTCTGTTAGTTCCTCAGCTGTCCAAGTTTTAAGTTCTTGGCCTCCGGGAGTCATAACTGCGCCGGGTGCGGAGGGAGTAGCTTGTCTAGGAGCTTGAGCTTGTTGAGAAGGGACATTACAACATTCTGCAGAGAATCTTAATAGAGCTTCAAAACATCGGGAGTATTTATTAGGATCTTTACCTTCATCTGTAACTAATAGTAAAGTAGTTTTATCAGCATTTTGAGGGATTGCTATGCTAAAAATGGCTATATCTGATGATATTCTACCGGATTCTATACCAGAAGTTATTCTTTCCAGTGAATTCATCAATTCATTATTTTTCATTAAAAAATCACAAATTGGATCACCATGTCTTTGATAACCTTCGTGATATTTTGCGAGATGGTTTTTTGTGACAATAGAATCAAATGAATTAACGATAGCACTTACATAAGAATATATTTGAGATTTAGGATCTTTCTGAGATTCATCTAACTTATAACCTCCTAAATCAATAGCTCCCATAATTGGAGCGAATAAAGGTTTTTCATTTCTCATCTTACCAAAAATAGTTGATCGGGAAATAACACACTTAATTTCTCCGTAATAAGCAATAGCATTATCCAAAAGATCTACGTTCTTGTTAATTATTATACGAGGAACAGTCCGGAATAATACATTAACCCATGGCATTTCTTTTACAGGAATTATTGCAATACAAGTTTTTTCTATTAAATCTCTTAGATTTTTAACGTAATTTTTTAATTGTTTTTTTAAATCTTCATACTCCTCGTTTTTTAATTCTTCATTAGCCCTATTCTCGAGTTCTTTAAATTTTTCTTCATGTATTTTAACATTTCCTCCAAATGATTTAATCTCACCTACAATATTATCTTTCATAATAGAGGTTGCTTTTTCAATTACTTTTTTTTGAAAATCATTCAGTTCTTGTTCTTCGCTTGATACTAAATAATCTGCGGGATCAAATTCTAATTTGTTAATAAATACTTGTATTAGCTTTTGTTCTGCCAATTTCTTTCCCTTTTTTTCCTTAATAATTTTGAATTAAAGATATTTATTATTATAGCAGCGGTATGTATATAAAAATTTATTTGAATTAAGTATAATTTAATAGAAATAAGCAAAAAGGCATAGTTTTATTATGTTAAACAAATCATAAGATTCTAGAATTATGAATAATTCTGATAATTTAAAAAGCAATTCATATAAAAACGTCTTTGTATGTTTTATTTCTAATATTTCTAAACAAGTAAGAGATTATCTAACTGAGAAATTAAAGTCTTTAAATAATGTTCAGATTATATTTCGAAGAGATAAATCGCTAAAAGAATTGTTAAAGGTTGTTCCTAAAGCAGATATTCTTATTGGTTGGCGTCCTTCAAAGAAAATATTAAAATCCGCTAAAAATGTTCAATTATTTATCAACCCTGGAGCAGGTGTCCAACACCTTATTGATCTCTTCCGAGAATTAAATAGAGAAAGGAAGGTTCTTTTAATTAATGGTCATGGAAATTCTTATTTTGTAGCTCAACACGCAGTAGCACTTTTAATGACTCTAATGAATAAAATAGTCCCTCATCATGAATGGATGCGTCAGGGAAAATGGCGAACTGGGGATAAAGATGCAGAGTCAATTCCATTAAGATTTAGAAAGATCGGATTGCTGGGTTATGGTTCTATAAATCAAAAAGTTCATCGTTTTCTTAGTGGATTTGACGTAGAATTTTCAGTTTTAAGAAAACATTGGGAAAAGCAGACATCTCTCCTACCTACTCGAATAAAAAAATACAAATTATCTCAATTACACGATTTTCTTGAAAATATTGATACTCTTATAGTTGCGGTACCTTTAACTTCTTTAACAATTAAAATGATCAAAAGAGATGAATTGGAACTCCTAGGTCCTAGTGGTTTAATAGTGAACATTAGTAGAGGTGATATTATCGATGAGAAAAGCTTATATAATGCATTGAAAGATAAAGTTATACAGGGTGCTGCAATTGATGTTTGGTATAATTATTCTCCAGAAAAAAATGAGCAAGGTAAAAAATTTCCATTCAATTTTCCTTTTCATTCCTTAGAGAATATAATACTCTCACCCCATAGAGGATATTCACCTTTTAATGATTTACTAAGATGGGATGAGGTTATTGAAAATGTTACTCGAATGGCACGAGGGCGCCAAGATTTTATTAATGTAGTAGATTTAGAGGAGGAGTATTAAAAGGCAATATTTTTGAGCTTTTAATTATATTATGATTTGAGTTTCCTTAAATAAGTAGTTATTTAAATTGAAAAATTGTATATGATTATTTAAATAAGTAAACAATTTTTCCAGTTATAAAAATTCTTTATAGAGTCTTTCATCTTTTTTTATAATTATTTATATAACTGTTCACACATCTATATATAATAATTTAAACTTCAAAAATGTCATTAAATTTAAGGAGTATAAAAACATTTTAAAAATTAATACATTAATATACAATTTGGAATATTTATGACAAGACATTATAGTATTACTTTAAATATGTTAATCCAATAAAAAAAAACATTTATATATTAATGTGTAATAAAATAAAATATAAAAAAATTTGTGGTTTAAGGCGATAGTTTTAAAAAAAGCTTTAGTCATTTTGCCGATTTTATAATTTGGCATATTTAAGAAATTATAAGGTGTAATTATATGAAAATTGTCACAGTTAACATCCCAGAATCTTATCTTGATAGTATTCAAAAATTAGTTGGGGAAAATGGGCTCTATCCATCTAGGTCAGAATTAATTCGAGTAGCTGTGAGAGACTTTTTGCTTCGAGAATTAAAACTAGCCGACAATATGGCTAAATATAAAGAAACAGAAATTGATGATTTTGATGATGAGAATTATGTAAGAGTTCCAGTTGAACGTTTAAACGACTCCAATGAACCAGTTAGAGAGTTCAAGACGTACAAGATAATTAAAAAGTTAGAATATTAAGATTATTACAATTTACGGTTTTGTTAAATTTAGTACAAATTGGCTAGATAAAGCTCTTTTCTTTTTTTCCTTTTTTTTATTGTTTTGTGTATCAATACTTTTTCTAAATAGAGTAAAAAATAAATAACATTGAAATAATATTTATAAAATTGTATATAAAAAAGAAACGAGGGAATTTGTTATTTCTGATGTAAAATTAAATCCTAATCGTTATAATCCTAAATTTATGGAATGGGGAATCATAAATAAGCAAAATTGGGAGGGTCAGACAACATATGACGTTCCTATTAAGAGATGGGATCCATTATCAACAGTGAGTATACGTACTGAGGATTTTGGCCTTCGAAAAGAACGTATAAGATATTATGGGCATTATTCTTACATATCACCAATCAGAGGAATAAGACCGAAAGGATTTAAGACTGATGAGGAAGAAAAGCAATTTCTGGATTGTTCAAAAAAAATATTACGAAAATATAAAGATGTTTTTAGTTCTGTAACAGAGGGTAGAATTGTTTACGATGATTGGGGAATTCCACTTAGCGATGGTTTTACTATGATTATTACTCAAGATGAAATAAGACGAGATAATCCGTTTTCAGATACACCACATCAAATAGAAAGAATTCCGGATGCTTGCAAAGCTATAACTTTAATTAACAGGTATCCTTCAATGGCAAGAATTATAGATCCCGAAATAGAGAAAGAAATTGTTAAAAAGCTTCCTTCGCATATAAAACTTTCACGCGGTATTAACTTAGTAACGATTTCTCGAAATTTCTATCCCTCTTTGTGTTTTGATTTAATTCCAGAAGATGTATTAGCAGGTATATTTCTATCTATGAGAGCAGCAATATTATATTGTATTGAAGAATCTATAAATAGAGACTATTACGATATTCCTGTGATGCCCTTTTTCAATATTGGAACTAAAGTTGGAGGATCTCAACCAAGAATTCATAGTCAAATCTACATAGACCTAGCAATGGATGGTCATGGAAGTAGATTAGAGGGATATCTTAGAGCTTTTAAAGAAATGGGAGATAGATGTCATTTATGTAAAACGACGCATGGTGGATCTGATCGCATTATATTAGAAACGGGATTCTGGACTTTTTACACTACTGGAAGCCCTGTAAGAAATTATCACATAAGATTTCATCCAAATGAGCATATCCGAAGATTTGCTCAATTAAAAGTCAATCAAATTGAAGATTTGGCAAAATCACTAAAAATAATTTTTCAAGCATTAGATGATATTGAGATCGATAAAAATCGAAATATTTTATTCAATTGCTGTCCATATGGTTATGATGCTGATTTCCATATGTTTGCTGATATTATCCCTCATGAAATAATTGGTGGCGCTGAAATGGCTGATGATATGCGAGTTGCAAGAAAATTACCTCACATTGCAGCTCAAGAAATCAGAAATTCTTTACAAAAGTACTTAATATAAACTCATCATAATTTAATCTTAGAATTTAATAAATTCTTTCAATTTAATATGATTAAATGAAATATTCTAATTGGGTTATTCTATAGTTTTAGTCTTAATGGATAAGTTTTAAATTTCAATTAAAATTACATTTAAATCTACTAAACTTTATATATTAAATGAAAATTTTTTGAGAGATTCAAAAATTGAGAGAATGGTCTGCGATTATCTTAGCTGGTGGTAAAGGTAAACGGTTAATGCCTTTGACTTCACTAATTCCAAAACCGCTTGTTAAAGTCACAAATGTTCCTATGGTTGATTATGCGATTGCACATTTAGTGTATGCTGATATTAAACATATAATTTTAGCATTGGCATATATGGGCAAAGAAATGAAGGATTATATTGAAAAGACATGGACACCCGATAATTTAGGAGATGTGGAATTAGAATGTGTGATTCAAGCGAGTAAAGGTACAGCAGACGCATATAGACTTTTAGCTGATCGTATAGATTCTAAAAAAATTGTAGTATCGATGGCAGACATAGTAACAAATCTTCCTATGATGCGTTTTATGGAATTTCATTCAGATAAAGGGGGTTTAGCCACAATTTCAATGAAAACTGTTGAGAGCCATATTTCTCAATATGGTGTTGTATTATTAGATAAGAACAGAAAGATTTATCTCTTCTTAGAGAAACCTGCACCAATGGAGTTATATTTAAGCAGCATGGCTCAACGAGAAGATCTATTTTTACACACAAATATAATTAATACAGGCATTTACTGTTTTAGTAAGGAAATAGGAAGTATTCTTCATGAAACGGGTTTAATGGATTTTGGAAGTGAGGTTTTCCCATATCTTCTAGAAAACACGTATGATCTATTCGGATTTGTTGAAAATTATTATTGGATGGATGCTGGAAATGCAACAACTTATCTTTGGGCGAATTGGGATTTACTCCGTAAATATGCCTGGCCGATTTTGCCTAATGGTGTTGAGTATGATGGAATTTATGTAATGGGAATTATAAATTCAGGACAGAATATTACAATTAATAGACCAACTTGTTTTGGAGAATTTGTTCAGTTGGCGAACCGAGTTAAGATTAAAGAATTAACTTCAATAGGTCATAATGTTACAATTGGTGAAGATACCATGATTGAGAAAAGCGTTATCTGGGATGAGATAAAAATAGGGGCAGGTTGTATAATAACAGAAAGTATAATTTGTAATAACTGTGAAATTGGAGATAATGTTGTTTTAGAGAGGGCAATTATTGCACCTAATTGTAAAATTAGTAGTAATTCTCAAATTAGAGATAAAACTTTGAAGTTGGGATACGAAATTTAGCTAAATAAGATTTTAGATCTCTTTATAAGTTGAAATTTTAAAAAAAAAAATGAAATATTTATATTTAAGACAGTAATAAAATAAGTATTATGAGTCCATATTGTACGAATTGTGGTACTGAATTAGAGGAATCATGGAATGCGTGCCCAAATTGCGGGAAAACATTAAAACAAGAACAGATTTCTCAATCACTACCTCAACAGCAACCATATATACCAACACAACCACAAGCAGTTCAGGTTCAACCATATCATCGTACCTATAGACCAAGTGGGTCCAATACTTATGGAATTGCTGCATTGATTTGTGGTTTAATTGGTTTAGTTTTAAGTTTTACTTATGGGGCTCCAGTTTTAGGATTGGCAGCAATAGTTTTGGGTGGTCTTGGTATAAGTAGAGATGACAATAATGCAATGGCAATGATTGGTGTGATTTTAGGAATAGTTGACTTTGTCTTCTTCCTTTTATTTTACTTTCTGTTCTTTTCAATATTTAATTGGTTCAATTGGTTCAATTGGTTTGATTGGTTGGATTAATCTTGAAAGATTTTCTTTTAAATCAATAGATGGAAGATATAATAAACAAAGAGAAATTTTACCTAAATAAGAATTACAAAAGTTCTAATCAAATTAACTTTTTTTAAAAGTACGATGAAATTACAAAAATATTCAATTGGTACAGGAGATCGGTTTGGATTTCAAGGAAAAGCACTCTTGAGGGCAATTTTAAAAGCAGAAGAGATTGGTATTAATCTCGCCATTGTATGGAATAAATCTCACAGAGAACATTTAATCACGAAAACAACATCGTCAGACGTATTAAATGAAGCTCAACAGGCTGTAAAGGACTTTAATTGGAAAGGTAATTACTATATTGATGCCGATCACATTGGTCTTTCTAATGTAGGCTTATATATAGATTCATGTAATTTTTTTACTCTAGATGTCGCTGAATTTATAGGAATAAGAGCTTTTAATAACGATATCAAAGCTTTTATAGATAAATATAAAAAATATATAGGAAAAATATCAATTCCAAATATCGAGGAGTCGTTAATTGTTAGCGAGGAACAGTTACGGAATATCACTAGAGAATATATCTTTGCAATAAAAGAAGCTGGGAAAATTTATCGTAAGATTAAGGCGAAGAAAGGTAAAAATAATTTTATTATTGAAATCTCTATGGACGAATCAAGTACACCTCAAACACCAATTGAATTACTTTTTATCTTAGCGTTAATAGCCGAAGAAAAAATCCCTCTTCAAACATTTGCACCTCGATTTCATGGTAATTTTTATAAAGGTATTGATTATATAGGAAATATTCAGCGTTTTGCAAAAGAGTTTGAGATACTTCTAGCAGTTATCCAATTTGCGGTAAAAGAATTTTCAATACCTAATAATTTAAAGCTAAGTATTCATTCAGGAAGTGATAAATTCTCTATATATGATGCTATTAATAAAGCAATTAAAAAGTTTAATACAGGAGTCCATTTAAAGACATCTGGAACTACATGGTTAGAAGAATTAGCTGGTTTAGTCATGGTAGGAGATGAAGGCTTAAAAATAGTTAAAGAAATTTATAAGAAGGCTTATAATAAGTTTGATGAATTGTGCATTCCTTATAGAACCGTAATTAATATTAAAAAAACTAAATTACCACTTCCAAAACTTGTAAATAAATGGACTGGTGAGGAATTTGTAAGAAACCTTCGCCATGATATCACTTGTAAAGATTATAATCCAAATTTTCGACAATTGCTTCATATTGGATATAAAATTGCAGCAGAAATGGGTTCCCGTTATACAAGAGTTTTAAAAAAAAATGAGGAAATAATTGGTTCATATGTTACTGAAAATATATATGAAAGACATATAGTGAAGTTATTTCGATAAAAATTATAAATTTGATAACAATTCTTTTCGATTAAAACAAATCCATATATTCTTTTTCGATTTGTTCTAAAGTTTCATTTAATAAATTAATTAGAATAATATTATCATATACGTAGGTGTTTTCTAAAATATAATCTAAGATATCATTTGCGAGCTTTTTATCCTTTTTAGTTAAATTATTTATTCTAGATTTGAATAAAATTACAAATTCCTCCTTTAGCCAATCCATTTCTTTTTCTAAAAAATCTTCTAAAATTTCATGATATCTTATACTAACTTTCATATTAATACCTCAACCCTTTTATATTTAAAGAAACTCGCTTTTTCTTTATATTAAATGAATTAGAACTGCTATAAATATTTTTTATAGACCGTTTTTTATAAAAATGGAGAATTAATTATGATTAATTCATTAGATATCGCTAAATACTTCGAGATTCTATAAAAAAATTAATCATGATAAAAAGTAAGATGCAAAAAACTATAGTAATTTATAAAAGTTGATTTAGTTTTTTTAGATTTGAATTTTATAAAGAGCTATTTTTAGCATGGATATCATACCAAGGAATGGAGATTTCAACTCGAAAAGATTATCTCTTATAAAAAAGGGAATTATAGTAATTAGTATAGTATTTTTGGCTGTTTTAATACCTATAATAATTAAAAAGCCCTCCACTGATGAGTTTATTTTAACTGATGACCAAGGAAAAATATTATTTGATGTAGAAAGAATTGATAGTCATCCTTTATATTTAATGAACTTCTACAGCGATTACGCTTTTGAGGATTATTTAATAACTGGTATAAGTTATCTTAATCAAGAGGTTTTAGAAATTGAGTGGGCTTGTACTAGCTTTGCTACTTTAAATAATGAAAGTGATATGTTATTTGGAAGAAATTTTGATTGGTCCCATAATCCAGCACTAATTTTATTTACGGACCCCATTGATGGCTATAAAAGTATCTCAATGGTAGATTTAGGATTAATTGGTACAAATGATGATTTTCAAGTATCAAATAATCTTCAAGCTCTTCTTAGGGCACCTTATTATGTATTAGATGGTATGAATGAATATGGTTTGACTATATCATGTATGGCTATCGATAATGCTGAGAATATGCTTGATCCAGAGAAGGTTACCTTAGGTAGTTTAGATTTTATAAGATTAGGTTTAGATTATGCTAGAAATGTAGAGGAAGTTATCGATTTATGGGATAATTTTAATGTATATTTTCCTCCAGGGCCAGATTTACATTATTTAATTGCAGATCCATGTGGGAATTCTGCTGTAATTGAGTGGGTTGATGGTGAAATGAAAATTCTTAGAAATGTCTATTTATGGCAAGTATCAACGAATTTTGTTATTTATGAAAGTAGTGAGATTGAACAACAAAATTGTATTAGATATATTACTTGTGAATCTTTTTTAAGTGAAAAATATGGTAGAATTGATAAAAAAGATGCTTTCAATCTATTGGAAGCTGTATCTCAAAGCATTACTCAATGGTCTGCCGTTTATAATATGGAAAAGAGAAAAGTAAGTATAATAATGGGAAGAAATTATAACAATCCCATTCATGAATTTGTTTTGTGATTTTAGAGCCGATTAATTCTTTTAATTATCGTTAAAGATCTTTAAAAGCGTTTAATCTCAAATTAGATTGATTTTAAACTTTATGATAAAGATACCTGTCATATGTAACATATTCAACTTTTCCCGTCTTAGAATCTTGATAAAATTTAACTTCTAGTAGATCTGAGGGAATTGTTGAAAATAATTTGAAAGTTAAATCATCGAAGTCTTCAATAATAAGAGGGAAATTAAAGATTCCATCATCCGTTTCAACTTTAATATGAATGGACATAGCTTTAAAAGACACTTCTAATTTATATAAACCTAAGGATGATTTATAAGTACCAGCAATTTTATCATAGATTTCAATTAATTTTAGTTTTTCATTATTTTTTTCAGGATCTTCCCCAAGCATCAACGTTAAAGCACAAACTCCAATTATTCCACAAATTCCACTATCATCATTTTCAGCAACACTTACTGCAATATTTAACTCTGGAATTAACCCAAAAAAGGAAGTACTCACACCTAGCCCTCCTCCATGATGAATTAACGTGTTATTCAGAAAGTCTTCCTCCCGAACCCAACCTAAACAATATTTCGGATCTTTACCATACCCATATGGTGATTTAATTCTGGGAGTCCAGAGCAACTCTAAAGAGTCTGATTTAATTATCTGCTTATCTTTATAAACGCCCTTATTTAACAAACATTTTGCATAATTTGACATTTCATGCATACTTGTGTATAAACCACCAGGAGCTTGAAGATACTCTGAAAAAGGTAACTTAGGTTTATCAAATTCCAATTTTTCCTCTGTACCTTTATGAATATAGCCGGTAATATAATCTTTCATTGGATCCTTTTCTAGTTGTTCTCGATTGACCGTAGCTCGTGTCATTTCTAATGGTATTAATAGGAATTCTCTTAAAACCTCCTCAAATGTTTTTCCAGTTACTTTTTCTACTATCATTCCGAGAAGTGTATACATATCATTATTATAGAAGAATTTTTCCCCTGGCTTAAAGAAAATCTCATCTTTAGTTTCGGATAAATGATAAAGATAGTCATCAAGAGAACCTATTGGATAAATACGTTGATAACTCCCATAAGTTATAGCAATAGGAAGCCATTGTGCATCAACTGAAGGTATTCCACTGCTATGTGATAAGAGATGAATGATTTCAATATCTGGATGGCTTAAAAAGGGTTCGATTTCCAAATATTTTTTAACAGGATCATCTAAGTTCAACAAACCTTTCTCTTGTAATTTTAATATTAAAAGGGCAGTAAACGACTTTGAGATACTACCAATCCCTATTAAAGAATTAGGTGTCATGGGTAAATTTTCTTCAAGATTACGGGCACCAAATCCCTTCTCATATATATTTTTATCATTATGAAAAATATTAATTGCTAAACCCGGAACCTTAAATTTCCGCATAAGTTTTACAATTATCTTTTGAAGTTGGTTAAATTTGGCATTCATTTGGATCATTTTTCTTTTTTATTTTTAATTCTTAATCCATTTGTTTATTTTTATCATTTTTGCTTTTAGAGTTTTAAATAAAAAAAATTTAAGTATATATGTTAAAAAATAGTATAATTGATTATTAATGATAATTTGAATTATAAATTAATTTTACATTTAAAATTAGAAAAAGAAATTATAACTCTTAATAGAAATCAGCTTTCCTTAAAAAAAGTGATAAAAATTGGAACCCAGTTCTATAGATCAAATTTCAAGAAGTAAGAGAAAGTTAAAAATTCGTAAAGCTTGGATACTAGCTTTATGTCTTTTAGCTTTTGGTACAACTCTTTATTCAGAAATTGAAGGTCAATGGTTTTCTTCTTTTGCACGTGTAATTGCAAATGTGAGTTATTTTAGTGTTTCCATTATGGTGGCATTAGCTGGTATTTTCAGTACGATTTTTTATTTAACATGGGGGGCAATTTCTGATAATTTACGAACAAATCTTGGACGACGGATCCCTATTATTTTGATTGGTATGATATCAACAGCGGGGTTAATGATATTCTATATTTCAACCACATATTTTTTACTTATACTAGTTATTGGAGGTTTTCTATTAGCAGTTACTTCAAATATGTTTCATGTTACAAACAAATCTTTAATTGGGGATTTAATCCCAAAAGAAAAGAGAGGGAGAATTAATTCTATTTTGTTTATAGCTACAAATATGGGTTCCATGACAGTTTGGATACCTGCAATAATTCTTTTACCTGAAGGGACGGAAACTTATTCAAGAGGAATCCATTCTATCTTTATTGGAGGAGGAGCTTTACTATTAATCTTTGTAGGGATTCTTGTAACTTTATTAGTGAAAGAACCTAAAGTGAATACACCTCCAAGTAACTGGCTTCATGATATTAAGAAATTGCTAAATCGTACGGAAATGATGAAACATAAAGATTTTTTACGCTTATTTGTGGCGATGTTATTTCTAATTATGAGTCAGCATGCTTTTACTCCATTTTTATTAATACTACTTCAAGAAATTCCATTAGGTCTTATAGAAATTTTAATATTTTTACCTATTATAGGAACAGCTATTGGTTTAGGGATATTTCTTCTAGGAAAATATGTGGATACAATAGGAAGAAGAAAAGTTGCTTTAATTTGTTTGATAATTTCTCCAATTGGTTGTTTTATTATTACATTTTTGGGGTCGAGTTATCAATTATTATTAATAGGTTTTGGGATAATGATGCCTTTTAACATCGGATTATGGCTAGCAACAGATGCATGGACATTAGATTTACTTCCTGAAGAATCACGAGGAAGATTTTTGGGAATAATAAATATAGGAAATGCAATTGCAAAAGCACCAGGTGTTCTTATTGCAGGTTATTTAGCAGATAACTTTGGAATTTTATGGGTATTTCTTGTAACGGGTATAATATTATGGATTGGTATTCCATTTTTCTTACGAGTACCAGAAACAATAAAACCAAGAAATGATAATAGTGAGTAACGGTAAGTATAAAATTGTTTACATTGGAGCAGGATCATATCGCTTTTCTATTCCATGCACAATGAATATACTAGACTTCGCTAAAGATTTTAATCCTATTGAGTTATGGCTAGTGGATATTGATGTTTATTCACTATCCATGATAAGAGAAGTAGTTTGGCGCATGGTTCAACTACATAAAAAAGAGATAGAAATTCATTCCACAGTTGATAGAAGAATAGCACTTCCTAGTGCAGATTATGTGTTAATTTCAATCTCTGTAGGGATACAAAAATCCGAGTGGATTGATATTCATATTCCATTGAAGTTTGGAATGCCTCAAAATACAGGAGATACCGTAGGTCCAGGAGGGATATTTCGTGGTCTTAGAACGATACCTTTAATTGTTGAAATTTTAAAAGATATTAAACAATTATGCCCTAAAGCAATAGTTTTAAATTATACAAACCCACAAAGTACTACAATGCTCAGTACTTATCAAACAGCGCCTAATGTTCAATCAGTAGGTCTCTGTCATGAACTATTTTATTTAGAGTCGAAAAAATTTAGTAAAGTTTTGAAGTATTGTAAAATAAATACCTCAACCAAAAAGAAATTTCAAATTCTATATGGAGGTCTTAACCATTTTTCTTGGATAACTAAGTTTGAATACGGCGGAGAAGATCTATATCCAATATTACGAGAAGAGGCAGAATATATGTATAAATCAGGAAAGTTTGGCAGACCATTTAATTTTTATCTTCTAAAACAGACGGGTTATCTAACATATGTAGAGGATAGACATGTGGCTGAATTTTTACCTAAATATTATAATTATTTTAATCATTGGGATAAGCCTTTTAACATCACTGATTTAAGAAGTGTAAGTAGAGTTAATTTAGAAAGAAAATTTATGTACTCTTTGATTAAAGCTCTAAAAAGAAAAAGATTTAGTTGGATTATTAAATTATTTTTACGCCCAACTGAAGGTATAGAAAAAGCTTTATTAATGGCTAAAGATAAAGAGAGGAACATTTCAAGACATCATGTATGTAATGTATTGAATAATGGAACTATCCCATCCTTACCAAATAACTGTGTAATCGAAATTCCTTGTTATTTCAAAAACGAAAAGATTCATAAAGTAGTCATAGGGAATCTTCCTAATCCTATTGAAGAATGGGTTATTCTTCATGCAAAAAATCAACAATTGGTTGTAGATGCAGCACTTTCAGGGAATCTTGATGATTTGATTAAAGTCTTACTAGCTGATCCTATGTGTAGCTTTATAGAAGATGAAGAAAAAATAGATGCTTTAATGTTTAATATGTTATATTATCAGAAGGAATGGTTACCTAATTTCTCGGAGTCCATTCCAGAGTATAGTGATTTAAAAAAAATGAAATATTATATTGAAAAAAAGGAATTATCCACAAGAAAACTTTCAAGAGAGGAAAAATATCATCCAAATAATTATATTAAAGAGAATTCATGGCCTTTTTGCGCTTAAACATTATGGAATTTCTATAATTAACAACAAATCTAATCGAAATTTTAAAAGTATTAAATAATGCTCATAATTAACATGCATAAAATAAAATAAATGATTTGTAGATTTGATAATACTGTGTAAATTTACTATTAATCAATTATTAATTATTTTTGAGAGGTAGTTTAGTTGGAATTAAAATTCTGTTGTGCTTGGCTTTATGCTATTTCAAAATACAATAAATACGCTGAAAATTTTAAAGTTAAAGACGTTTTAATTGCTTTAAAACAAATTAAAGAATTAGGTTTTAATACAACTGAATTGGAAGTAATGCGGAAAAAAAATCTTAAAGAAATGTATAAAAACAAAAAATTAATCTTAGAGAACTTGGAAAATTTAAATTTGAAAGCTAATAATTTTTGTGCAGTATTTCCAGAATTAATGACGACAGAATGGAAAAATCATATTGATTTATTCGAAAGATCTACTGAATTAGCAGTATACTTTGGATGTGATACAATTCAAGTGGACTCTCATTTACCTCCTTTAAAATATAATTCAGAACATCCCTATGATGAAACGATAAAGTTTGATGTAAATATTAAAGTTAAAGTAGAAGAGGGTCTTGATTCTTTTAATTGGAACAATCATTGGAATAATCTCGTGGATTCTATAAAAAAATGTGATTCAATTGCATATGATAATGGTTTAAAACTATGTTTAGAACCTAGAGTTCACGAATCAATACCTAATACCGAAGCAATATTAAGATTGTTTGATTGGGTTAATTCTGATAATTTTGGAGCAGTTTTAGATTGTGGACATTTACATGCTCAAAAAGAAAGCATTCCACTTTCCGTTGAAAAATTAGGAAAGAAAATATTTTTTGTACACGCCTCTGATAACGATGGACGTGATAACAAGCATCTAGGCATTGGTCGAGGGAACATTGATTGGGAAGGAACACTTAAAACGCTGAAGAAACATAAATATAAAGGTTTTATTGCTATAGATATTGGAAAACTACCTCCTGAATACGATTTAGACCAAGAAATTCATAATTCTATTAGATATCTTAAAAATCTTGCTAATAAAATTTTAGATTAAAATAAATATAGTTAATTATGTATTCAGAGACTATAAGAGTATTAGATTAATGAAACAATTAACAGGTATAGTAATAGGTGCGGGAAACCGTGGGGCAGATGCTTATGCTTCCTATGCCTTAGCTTATCCCAAAGAATTAAAAATTGTGAGTGTTGCAGAACCAAATCCAATTAGACGTGAAAATTTAGCATTTAGTCACAAAATCCCAAAAAACTATGAATATGATGATTGGAAAGAGATTCTAGAACAACCGAAATTGGCTGATGTTGCAATTATCACTACACAGGATAAAATGCATTATGAACCCGCAATGAATGCTATGAAACAAGGTTATCATGTGCTTTTAGAAAAACCAATGGCTACGACAGAAAAGGAATGTCGCAATTTAGCACAAACTTCTGAAGATACCGGTGTTATTTTACAAATATGCCATGTTCTTAGGTATACTAAATTATTTAGTTATTTAAAAGAAATTATTGATTCTGGAAAATTGGGAGCTATTATTAATATTAACTACTCTATTAACCTTGGTCATTGGATTTATGCCCATAGCTTTGTCCGAGGGAGCTGGAGAAACCAAGAAGAAACATCTCCTATGATATTAGCTAAAGCTTGCCATGATTTTGATATTCTTTATTGGTTTGCAGGTGCAGATCCGATTAAAATTTCTTCTTTTGCCAGATCAAGTTATTTAACAAGCGAAAATCGTCCTAAAGGTGCTACTAAAAGATGTGCTGATGGATGTCCCCATTTAAATACATGTCAATATAATGCTATCAATACATATCTTAACACTGTTCAATTCCATAATGATCTTTTACAAACTGAAAAAAAAGGGATGAGATGGTTTATCAAACTGTGGAAAAATCATCCTAAAATTACTAAATTATTAATACCTCAATTCAGAAAAAATACACCATATCGTGGTTGGCCCATTAATACGATTTCAGAAGATCTATCAGATGAAGGTATATTAAAAGTACTAAAAGAGGGTCCTTACGGAAGATGTGTATTTAACTGTGATAATGATCAACCTTCAGCTCAAATAACTAATATTGAGTTTTCAAATCAAATCATTGCGACATTAACAATGCATGGACACTCTCATAGAGAAGGTCGATTTGTTCGAATTGATGGAACAAAAGCAAGTTTAATTGGAGAATTTACTCTAATGGGAATGCCCGTCACCCTATATGATCATCTAACAGGGAAAAAATTTCACTATAAAATAAAACTTACAAAAAATCCACATGAATATGAGGATTATCCTCTAATAAGAAGATTTCTAGCAGCAGTTCGAGGTGAAGAAAAACCCTTGACTACTGCTCGAGAATCTCTTCAAAGTCATCTAATGTCTTTTGCTGCTGATCAATCTCTCAAAGAAGAGAAGATTATTCATATCAAGAATTAAATTGGTGAATATTATGACTCCATTCAAAATATCGTCCAAATTAAAAAAAAAATTAGGAAAAATTGATCGAAAAAACGATAACTTGAATTATTCTTTACAACCTTTTGTTACAAAATGGTTAAAGGAGCATCCCCCTAAAATGACTTATACATTAAAGCCACAAGAAATGAGCTTTGAATCATGGAAACAACAAGTTAGAGAATTAATCATTAATAAGATACCCACTATAGAACCACTACCTCTTGAAAAACAACAATTAAAAATATATGGTGAAACAACGTCAAATGGAATTAAAATTACTCAATTTTCTTTAATGGCAATTCCGGGATTAAGAGTACCAGCAATAATGTGTATTCCTGAAAATCTTGATCATAAGAAACCTGTTTGTATTTGCATACATGGACATGATCAAAGTATTTACAATTCTGTTGGAATTAAAAAATCCAAGAATAAAGAATATTTTGGATATGAACTCGCTAATTTAGGATTAATAACACTTTCTTTTGATTGGATTGGAAGTGGGGTTCGGGAATCTTTTAAGAATAAATTTCTTTTTTTCCTAAAAGATGAGGGGCAAAGAACCAATTGGCTGAGATTTATAGGATTGGATATGATGGGACTCCGTATAACTGAAGTAAAAGCATTATTAAATTATTTAGAAAATCAAGATCAAGTAGACCCTACACGTTTAGGAATAATCGGCCATTCAGGAGGGGGAACACTTTCTTTATTTGCCACACTTTTTGATGATAGAATTAAAGTATGTGCGACTTCAGGATACTTTAGTACATGGGATCACTCAATTCTAGCGATGTATCATTGTGGTTGTAATTATATCGCAGATCTGAGAAAATATCTTGAATTATATGATGTGTATGCTTCTTTAGCACCACGCCCTTTAGCGATTACAATAGGAGAAAAAGATAAGATATTTCCCTACAAAGGAACTAAAATCTCTATCCCGATAATCGAAGAAGCTTATAAGGAAACAAATCATCCCGAAAATTTGCTAATTCATGTACAAAAAGAAGGTCATAGATTTAGTGGAGAAAAGATATATCCATTCATGTTAAAACATCTATAAATATATTGAAAAACTGAAAATTAAAGTTATTTCTCAGAATTGAAATAGCCTTTATTTATTAGCAAAATTTAAATAATTCCTTTACAAAATTATATTCTATTATAATTAAACAAATTTATTATTTTTAAGGTGATGTTATATCTCTAAATTTAAAGAATCGTTAGGGAACATTCGGGAAAAATATAAAAGTATAAAAGAAATTAATAGAAATATAATTTCCACAATTTTCATAGCTATCATAACTTTATTCATTGGATTATTAATAACTTATATTGTTTTTCATTTAATACCTGGAGATCCAATTTTAGCTCAATTACCACTACACTTTACTGAAGAACAGTATATCTATATGGCCAATCGATTAGGATTTGAATATAATCCATTTTTAGATACCTATATCCTACAATTTTCTCGCTTTCTTGGTGATCTGCTCAATGGTGCTTGGGGTTGGTCAAGTTCTTTAAACCGAGGCATGCCTGTTTATGAAATGCTTTCTGAATACACTATATTTCTACATTTGATAATAATAGCTATAATCCCACTAATCATTGGTATAGTTTATATGATAAAGTCAACGCATCGAAAATTAATAGTTTTCAATACACTAGTAATTGTAATAACTCTGGGTTGTACCTTTGGAGTATATATGGCATTTAGTGAACTATTTAATATCAGAGGATTTGGATCACTTTTAATAGATGCCTACATCTACTATGATCATTACGTTATAGTTGGATGTTCATTCATAATAGTGATAATGTTTGTTCTCATACCTTTAATATCAAATGTTATCCTTAGCGTCTATAAATTGCGATTAAGTAAATCTCTTGAGAGAGATATCGAATCAAATTTGAAAAATGCTACAAATGCATAATAAAAATTATGCTTTTTTAGCAAAAGGTTCAAGATCTAAGGCTTCAAAAATATCATCTACTGATTCAATTGTTCCTAAAAAGTGCCATTCCCCTTCATCGACATTCTGACCAGATCCATATCTCGAAGCCATATTATAAAGTCTATTAAAATTTTCATAATGCAGAGCAACTCTATTTTCTGCATAATCTCGAGCAGACCAAGTTGTTATCAAAAATTGCCAATCGCTACTTTCTAAGAGGAGGAGTTCTCGCGCCATCTGCTTCAAGATTTTAATTAGATTAGGATCACTAGAGTCTTTAAATTTTGCTATAATATCTTCACTCTTAGCTTCGCATTCATATATTCTCTCCCATGTCCACGTCGTCCACTCATTAAGCCACACCCAGTGAGATGAAGCTTGACCCCAAGAACCCTCAATTACACTTACCACCTTGCTTGGTGGATTTGCTTCAAGATACAACTTTGAATTTGTCAGATTTATTTCGGGATCATCTTCCATCCAACGAAGAATACGTGATATCCACCAATTTCCCTCGAACCACCAGTGACCAAATAGTTCAGCATC
The DNA here is from genome assembly GCA_048885525.1 of Candidatus Hermodarchaeota archaeon. Classification (GTDB taxonomy): domain Archaea; phylum Asgardarchaeota; class Lokiarchaeia; order Sigyniarchaeales; family SOKP01; genus Loki-b32. Next base: position 38,785 of record JBHLLP010000002.1, read on the forward strand.
ATAAGGTGCTACAATTATACCTTCATTTCCATTTCTATTTTTATAATCTCTCAAAATATCCTTAACTAGATTTAAATAATGTCCGGCATTTTCATCCAATTTTCCTGGGACATCTTCGGGCCAATATAACATCTTCTTTCCCAAATCTAGCTTTGGGCTAGTAACTTTCCAATATTTCATCCCTCCAGGCCAGTGCTTCTTATGAAAATCGAGATATTCAGCGCAGCCAGGATATCCATGTTCTCCGCTCCATACCACAATCCCTGTTTTTTCATCTCTTGTAAAAAAACCAACTGGTCCAGGAGTGCTGGGATCAGTAGAAACTAAGTAAGGTTCATATTGAGACTTTTCAAAAGAGGTTGGAATTTCTTCATATTGAGATTCAAATTGTTTCCAGAGTTCTGCAAGCAAAGGAAATCGAGCAGCATAGACACCCTGTGATTTACCACCTAAGAGTAATGTGGTATCAATGAAGAAATACTTTAAACCATTTTTAGCAAGAAAATATTCTACACCAGGGCGATTATATTCTTCCCCAGTTATGGGGTTTTTCCAACGATATCCGGGACGATAAGCGCACTCAGGTAACCATGCACCTGTAGGCGCTCTCCCAAAATGACGTTTATAATTATCTACTGCTGTCTTAAATTGGGCATCAATTGATGTTTCTTTAGAAAGCAATGGTGCATATCCATGAGTTGCCCCACAAGTAATAATATCAACATGTCCCATATCTTGTAAGTTCTTAAAAGCCCCCACGATATCCTTATTGTATCTGTGTATAAAATTATCTCTAACTCGGTCATAGAACTCCTGCCACCACTTTGTTAATTTGATTCTCCCTTCTTCATATTTGTTTTCTGTAAAATCTTCAAAATCGAATAAAGCGGCATTATGTTTTTCTTCCAAATAGCCTAAAAACCCTTCAGTAAATTTGGGATTTCGAAGCATTTCACATAAGACAGGAGTAAGACCAACAGTAAGTTTTGGATGATATCCTTCATCTACGAGTTTGTATAATTCTATCAAGAGGGGAATATATGTTTCTGCCGCTGCTTCATTAACCCAATCCATACCATGGGGCCATACACCATGGCCTAATACCCATGGGAGGTGGCTATGTAAGACCAGACAGAAGGAGCCTAAAATTTCAGTCATTTTTTAATACTCTTTATAAATAATATTCTATAATTTTAAATTAGTTATAAGTACATAATTTTTCATTTCTTAAATACCAAAAAGATGGTAAAAATATTCTAAAAACGTTAAAGTTATATATTCTTATTTAGCTTTTAAACATATATAATTTCCAATTGAAATTTCATTGAGATACTAAAAAAGTAGTAATTAATGAGTCATATTCCAATAAAAAACCTTAACGAGTTAAAAAAGAACGGAAGAATTATAGGTAAAGCGAATTACGTATTTACACCAGAGATTTCAAGCTCGATAGGATCTATTCACGGTAGTTTATTCAAACAAAATGAATCTATTGTAATGGGGAGAGATTTCCATAATGATAGCCGTATGTTAAAAAGAGCATACACCTCAGGTATGATGTCTACTGGAATTAATCTTTTAAATCTCTCAGATTGCACTTTTCCATTATTACAATTTACGATCAGACGCTTTGGGGCGAGTGGAGGAGTTTATTTCTCTGGAGGTCATTTATATAGCGAAGATGTAGGAATTAGGTTCTTAGATGCGGGAGGTATTGAGTTACCTCAATCAGAAATTCAGAGAATAATTGAGTCTTACAACAATTATCCGCAACAAGTAAGGAGAGTAGATCCAAACGAAATAGGACAAATAACAGCAATACCACAAACTGCAGATGTTTACATCAAATCTCTTCAACAGTTTGTCGATAAAAAAAAGATAAAGAAAGCGAATTTAAAGATTGTTGTGGATTGTTCCTATGGGCCTACAGGAAAAATAACACCACTTTTAATTAATGAGATTGGAGTCGAAGTTATAGCTTTAAACACTCATTATCGTGAGAGATCTTCAAGTCCAGTACCAAGTATTAATACTGTACGAAATACAGCAGATATTGTAAAAGCATCAAATAGTCATCTGGGAGTATGTTTTGATGTGGATGGTTCAAGAATATTGGTGATAGATGAGAATGGGCTTGAAATAAATTTCGAAGACTTATTAATGCTTTTTATTACATTTGATAAAAGAATACAAAGATCGAAAGCTAATACTATTATTACCACCCCTTCTATATCTCCAGTTGTGAGAAATTTTATTGAAGATGGTGATTTTCCGATAAAGCTAGTAGAGAACTATCCAGGAGAGATTTCAAGGCAAATAAGAGAGGAGCGTGCATGTTTTGCTGCTGCGGATACATTAAAGTTTTATTTCACAGAGTACGCTCCATTTAGTGATGGTAACTTTATTCTACTCAAAATTCTCGAGATTATGACTACAGAAAATGATCTTCTTAGTTCACTTACGAGAGGATTTCCTAAAGGAACAAAAATTAATAAAACTATTCCAGTATCAGCAGAACTGATTGATAATATACATAATCGATTAAGGGAAATGGCAGATGAACAAGGATATAAATATCATGATATAATAAATGAGTTAAAGATAATCAATGACGATACTTATACAACTATTAAAGTAGCATTATATAGAAATGCATTACTTCTATCTGCTGAGTCAGAAGATAAAGAGAAAGCACAAGAAATGATTGTTGAATTAGAAGAAATTATATCCAAACTTTAGAATTATATTTTCTGTCTAATAAGGAATTAAAATTTAAAATAAATAGAACCAATTATATAATAATATAAAAATAACTTAAGATTCAAAAAAAGATGATCTAATCATGGCATTTGACATTAGTTCAATAATAATTCTGATAACTTTAAGTATTATATTTGTAATTTTTTTAGTTTTTGATTTATTTGGTAGGAACGAGAAATATGGATATTTAGCTTATATTGTTGCGGTAGTACCGGTTAATTATTTTTGGGCTATAGGAGGAGACCCTCTATTCGCTTATATCCTTCTTTTCCTTTTATGGATTGCTACAATACTACGAGATACAATAGGTGTATACCTCAAAAAAGATAAAGAAATAAATGAAATACTTATGTATCTTGCTCTTGGAATACTTATCCAATTGATTATTACTGCAATTATACCAGAAACAATTCCAGTATTACAAAACACTACAGTAAAATATTGGTTTTTCTGGTTACCTAATGTACATTCAGCAATTTTTAGTGCTTCAATGGCATTAGGATTTAAAATTAGTGCTACGATTTTAATATTTCTAGTTATTATTCCATTAATCCTCGATATTAAAGATGAAGAAATACCTTTACCTATAGTTATAGTATTCGTTGCCATATTTGTTATCCCTTTTCTATATTTAAGTTATGTATGGATTCCAGAAGCAATGGGTGTGCTAACATTTCTATTTTCAGTCATTTTATTTGTAATTCTATTGCTTATAACAAGAGGTAAAGAATCAAAATAAAATATCTTAATTCTTTTTATTTTTCTAAGTCGAGGATAAGATATTTTCTTGTGTAAAGGAACGCAATTATTAATATTAAAGAACAAATTGGACTCCAGATAATTAATCCCATTGAATATGAAAAGGAACCTACCGTAATTTGTGGTAACTCATTTAAAGCTCCTAATAAAAATACTCCAAGAGCTTGAAAAATGTTTAAAAAAATCGATGGAACGCCTGTATATGTTCCAGCTTTTAATTCTCCGGTGGTTCTTTCATCATATTCAGCTAGATCAGCAAAAATGACAGCAGGTAATAAATACCATCCCCCCAACGATGCACCAATACCGAACATAAAGAGCAACCCTATTAATAAAAAATTATTTAAAGGTATTAATCCTAATAAGGTAATCGGAAGAATTAAAGCAGCCAAAATGTAAATAAATAGCATTGTTTGTTTCTTTCCGTATTTCTTTATTACTCTTCTCCAGATTTCAAGGAATATGATAATACAAAAGAAATTAAAGCTAAAAATTAATAAATACTCACTTAGTTCTAAATTTAAAACCGATTCAAAAAAAGGGAGCATCTGAGTGGTTATTATAACCCATGCAATACTCGAAAGTCCAATCGTTATAGCAACGGCCATAAAATTCTTATTTTTTACACATATTATCAAAATTTCTTTAAGAGTTGATTTTATCTTAGTTCTAGGCTCTATTGGCATTAAGAAGGCATTTAAACAAAAAAGAATAATAGTTAAAATACCAAAAAGGCATATGGGAATAATAAAAGAGAAAGGAAGAACATTCGGATTAGTAGAAATTTGATCAAAAACTTGGGTTAAAACTAAGTAAGTATAACTCCAATAAAATAAAGTTCCTAACAAATTAAATGTATTCTGTATTTGAGAGACTTTTGGACGTTCATTTATATCAAACTGTTCAGCCATCCATGCTTGATATGGTACAATTATACCATAACTTGCCTTAAACAGAATTTCCCAGATTAACAACCATATGAAAATAATGACTTTATTATCCATATCAGGTAATAATAACGAAGGTAACATCAGGAATATGAAAGAAAACCCAATAACAGGAGCAAAAATAATAATATATGGTTTTCTCCGACCCCACTTTGTATATTTTCTATCACTAATCCATCCAAATAAAAATGAAAAAAATGCAATGCTAATATAGCCTATAGATAAGGCAAGCCCTACAAGAAAAGGAGTCACTTGATATCCTATAGTATATAAGGCAAATACACTAAATCCCTCAATTCCAAGTACCATTGACAGCCCTATCCTGGGCATACCAAAAATAATAGCTTTTTTTATACCCATAGGTAATACATCGATTTAAATGATTTATTTCGCTTGAAATTTTTAATGTTTTATCTATATAAAATGTTAATCCTTGTGTTCTTTTTTTCCAATTTTAACACTATATAAATAATTTTATACCCTTAAAATCTAAAGGACTTAAAAAAAGATTAATTTAAAAGATTAGTTTATATAACCTAGTGTAACTCACAATTTAAATAATCAATTATTTATTTATTTCATAGATCTTATTTTATGATATAAAAACAAATTTATTATTAATTCATATTAAAATTTGGATTAAATATTAAATAATGGCAAAGAAAAAAAGCAATACAGATGAAGATAGTACGGATAAAGTTCTAAATTCAAAATCTTCTTACAGTTTAAAAGATTTGCCGGGAGTGGGAGATGCAACTGTTAAAAAACTGATGGAAGCAGGAATTATATCTATAAGAACTCTCGCAATGTACCCATTGAGAAAATTAATGGATGAAGCAGGCATTGGTGAAAAAACAGCTGAAAAAATAATAAAAGTAGCACAAGATATAGAAAAAATGGGATTCAAGTCAGCTGATAAAATATGGGAGAAAAGAAAGGCTTTAAATAAATTAACTACTGGTAGTCAAAATTTAGATGATTTATTAATCGGAGGGATTGAACCAGGCGCGGTTACAGAATTGTTTGGAGAATATCGAACTGGAAAAACGCAATTAACACATCAGTTATGTGTTAATGTACAATTATCTTATGAGGAAGGAGGTCTTGAAGGAGGAGCTTTATATATTGATACTGAAGGTACGTTTAGACCGGAAAGATTAATCCAGATGGCAATTGCAAAAGATTTGGATCATAATTTAATTTTAAAAAATATAACAGTCGGAAGAGCCTATAATAGTGATCATCAAATTTTACTAGCTAGAGAAGCTCCAAAAATCATAAATGAAAAAAATATCAAATTAATTATAGTAGATTCACTAATAGGACATTTTCGTAGTGAGTACGTAGGAAGAGGTACATTAGCAGAGCGTCAACAAATCATTAACACTCATATACACGATTTATTACGATTAACTGAAACATATGATGAATTAGCAGTAGTATTTACAAATCAGGTATCTGCAAAACCAGACGTATTTTATGGTAATCCTTTAACACATACGGGGGGACATGTTGTTGCACACGGCGCTACAATTAGAATATACTTACGCAAGGGAAAAGGGGAACAAAGAATAGCCAAGGTTGTAGATGCACCACATATTCCTGAGAATGATGCGATATTTTCTATTACTGAAGATGGAATTACAGATTAATTTGTGTAAAGCTTTATTAATTTTATAATTTAAAGAAAAAATTAATAATCAAGATTGACATTAATTTCAATTCCTTTTCTTAAGGATTCTGATATTATGCAATATTGTTCAAAAAATCTTTGACATTGATCTGCTCTTTTACGCATTTCAGGGTTTTTTATTATTGGTTCGATATTAACATCGATCTTTTTTATTCTCCAAAAATCTTTATCATTACGAGCAATTATAACTTCAGCGCTTCCATTAAGATCTGATAAAATGAAACCTGTTTTTTGCAAACAAAATTCAAAACTTAAACTTAAACAACTTAGAATAGATAAAGCTAATAATTTTGCAGGAGAGGGTCCTATTTTCTCTTTGATATTTTTACGACTTTCGTCAATATATAAACTTTGCATTTTAATTCCTCCAAGATCACATCTATATATCATCTCTTCTTCCTTTTTTAAGCTTACTTTAGGTCTTAATTCGTGAGACATATGAAATCACTGTTCTTTTTTATTTTTCAATTTAAAAAAATTATAAATTAAGATTAACATTAACCTCGATTCCTGCTCTGACACTTTGTGTTACTATACAATATTGCTCAAAGAAGTTAACTCCGTTGCTTGTTTCTTTAAGGCATTGCTTTGCTCTTTTAAGTGCCTCAGGGTCGGTAATTGTAGGATCTACTTCAACGTTGATATTTTTTATTCTCCAAAATCCTTTTTCATTTCTCATAATAGTCACTTCCGCTTCTGCCTTAAAATCATCTACATGTAAATTTCTTTTCTTCAAACAAAAGATAAAACTGGCGCTTAGGCAGCCAGTGACTCCCAAAGCTAAAAGCCTTGAAGGATTTGGTCCAAGCATATCCACTTCTTCATGATGTTCTTCATCAATATAACAATCTTTAACCTTCATATTGCCTAAATCGCATTTAAAAATCATTTGCGATTCAGATTCACCTAGTTTAATACCAACTTTAGTTTTTATTTCATTCGAAATAAGAATCACCCTATTAGTATATCATTTAGAGCTTAAATTTTTAAAAAGAGAGAATAAATTTTCTTTTTTTGACTTGTCATCTCTAATTTCTTGGAATAATTGTTCAATTTCAGCTAATTTTATTTTGTAATACTTCAAATCCTCCTTGATTTCTGATTGAATTATTGATAATTGAAAAGAATCATTCATTTTACATGCAGTCTTAACAAATTTTAAACATTGATTAATTCTTTCATAAACTATAGCATCATCAAATAATTTATCGACTATGATATTAATTTGATTAACTAGCCAATCTCCGCTTTCTTTTTTCATAATATGCAATTGAACTTTAGGAAAATCTAATTCTTGTCTATTAATTCTCAAGCAATTAACTAAACTTGCGTTTAGGCAATTTATTATTGTCTTACTGTTAATTATTGGATCATGTGTAGTTAACAAGTTAATATCTTCTTCATTTAGTTCTTCAAGAATACAACTATATAAGTTAGTATCATTTAAATCACAATTAAATACTTTTATCTCATTCTGATTCAAAGCTATCCACTTAAGAGATGATTTTTTTATTTTCTTTAGATTAAATAATTAAAAGTTTTACAAAAACTTTTTAATTTTGATTTAAAAGCTAGATTTCGTATTATTTTTTTCAATTTTTTTTAAAACAAAATGACGATGTAAATGAAAATAAAAACCAAGAAAATATAATAAAATTAAAAAAATATATTGTGGAGCAAAAATAGTAATAAATATTATCATTAAAACAAAACTTATAACTTCTATTCCAATACATATTTTATTACCGTAATATTTCTCATCAAAAAAGGAAGCTGGTACTTTATAATTAGCTAAGTATTTTGATAAATTTTCGGTTTCTTCTTTTGAAATTAATAACTTTAATCCAACTAGCTTATTTTGAAAATAAAAGAAGTTTGTGCCCCAATCAGTAGTATCAATAATGATATGCAATGCATAACTATAACCAATAAAAATTAAAACTGACCATCTCAAAATATACCCAATAATAATAATTAGTATACTTGGAATTATAGAGTGAGTTATCAATAATCTATGATTATTGTCTTTTGCAAATTTGGATAAAAAGACATCAAAATCACAAATAAAGGAAAAAAGAACAATAGCTATAAATTCTAATATTGTAAAATTAAAGAAATAATCTAAAACTGATGTAATGATGACTCCAATTGCCATATGAACATTAATATGCATGATAAATATAGAATATAGTTAATTGACATATTTCTTTTTCATTACTCTTTTTAAGACTCTACTTTTTGTCTCAAAACCCGCAGGACCTTTTTTTTCTATCAAGAAAGAAGCTGCAGAGGATGCTAAAAGAGCAGCTTTTTCAATTGATTCCCAAGATTTATCAGAATGAATAAATTCATATAAAAATATTGAAAAATATACATCACCAGCACCAGTTTCATCCATAATTTTCTTGGGTTTGAAAGCGGGTATTTTCAATATTTTTTCTCCTTTTTTTGTGAGCATGGACCCCTTTTCTCCCAATGTCATAATATAAATTCCATAGTTATCATAATTATTGCAGTGAGTCATTACTTTTTCAAACTCATCATATTCACCAGCAAGAAGTTTCATTTCTTCCTCTGATCCTTTTAATATCAACCTATCTCCAATTAACTCAATTATATTCTTTATATTAGAGATTATTTCATTATCATAAATGTATGTAACTTTACCAGTCTCATCTATTTTTCTAATAAAACCTTGCAAATCTATACCGATAAATGCTCTAGGGAATTTTTTTAAGATTTGTATTATATATTCATAAGATATTTCATTACATAACGGAACAAATACAAAAATATCAGGTGGATCATTAAGATATTCTAAAGGTATATCTTTAAAATTAAGATTAGGGCTTTTAGATTTGAGAGTCAAAGTCCTAGCATGATCGAAGTAATCTAAAACGAAATTTGTGTTCTTTACTTGAGAATATTTAATTCCTCTTAAATCAATATCTTTATTTTTAATTTTTTCTAATAAAGAATCATCAAAGTTCAACGTACCAATATGAGAAATTATACCAATATTTACATCTTTGGTATAAGTTCTTAATGATAAAGAACAATATGTTACACTTCCTCCCAAACTTGGTTTATTCTTTAATAGAAATCGGATAATATTATCAATCGAAAAATGGCCAGTAAAGAAAATTGTTTTATGGTTATGGTTTTGATAAGTCATTTAAGTCGATCTTAATTCTTCAATAATTTTATTTTTTTCTTCTATTGCTATTTTTAATTTATTTATTCTACTTTGTAAATCTTCTACTAAATCTGACATCGGACCCTCATGAACTATAGATTCGGGTTTCTCAATTGCTTTTAGTTCTGCTATCAAGTGATCCTTTTCATTCAATTGTTCTTGCAATTTAGCAATTTGTTTTCCAAGGTTGCTAATTTGTGGAGTAGATACAGATTCTTGTGATTTCTCCTGCAATGATCTTTGTATTTTTGCTAGTTCAGTTTTTAAGTCTTCATTCTCTTTCTTAAGTTCTTTTATTTCATTAGGCTCTAATTTGAATCCCCTGCTTTCAACTGTTACTTGAAGTTCAGCTTTTTCTTTATTTAATACATCCACAATTCGCTTATATCTATTTAAATCTGATTGAAGATCTTGACATAATAGTTCTAATGTTTGTGATGAGGATTGTGTTGATTTTGGTCTTATAACAGGAGACTCAGGCGGTTCTACGGGAATAACATAATCAATTGGTAATTTTTTCATTTTTTCTATTAATTGTTCACTCAACGCTTCATTTTCTTCAGTTAGATCGTTAATTTTTTTTTCTAGTTCATCAATCTGTACCTTCTTTTTAGATAAATCAGATTTCAAACCATCAATCAAAGCGGTGGTTACTTCAGAATTTCTTTCAGTGAAGGAACTGCTTATTGATTCAGATGTTCTTGAAGCCACTTCTAATTTCGTTTTTAATTCAGTAATTTCAAGATTTCTTGCCCTTAATTCTACTTCTTTTTCAGATAGATCTTTTTCTAAGCGGATTATTTGATTATTAAGTTCTGCATTTTGTTGTTGAATTTCATCTACAATTCTTCCACTAATCATCCCTGCTTGGTTTAACTGTTCTTTTAATCTCTTATTCTCTTCAATAGTATTCTTAACAATTTTTTCCGTCTTGCTTATTAATTCTACATTTTCTTGTATTTTATTTCTTAATTGTTCATTCTCTTCTTCGATTTCTTTTATTCTATCTATCGTATCTCCAAGGACATTGGGTTTTTTGATTTCATTTTCCATCTTTTTTCTCCATAAACTTATGAAATCCTCAACTTTCTCATTATCTTCTGGCATTTTAATTCTAGACTTTTTTTTACCCTAATTTTTGTATTTTAAATTAATTTATTAATTTTATTTCATTAGCACTCCTGAAAAATATCCTACACAATATCCACTAATACTTCCAGTTTTTTCAGAACTTGTATAATATTGTAGTAGTTTACCTTTACTTGCATCTAAATTTTTACAAATCATAATTAAGGATGTAATTGTCTGAGCTCCGCATACAGTTGTTTTTGAAGCAGCTTCAAATGTTTTCTCAGGGTTAAGATCAATAAACGCATCAATTACTTTTCGATCCCCTTCCTTAAATTTCTCCAATTGCTTAGAATCATAAACTTCTTTATGAGTCATATCAGAAGAAGCAATTATAACCACATCTTTGTTATAGGAATTAATAACTTCTGCGATATCGGTTGATAATCTACTCATAACACCAATATCCTTAGTTGCAACTTTTATTGGTATAAAGCTAATGTTTTTTTCTTGAGCACAGTATTTAATAAATGGTAATTGTACTTCGATATTATGTTCTCTTCCAAAAGGGAATCCAATAAATGCAGATTCATCCCTTATAATTATTTCACTATTATCTAAAATCTTATTAGATAGTTCATTATTAATGGCAATATTCCCCAATGGAGTTTCCCATTCTCCCTCATCCATTAATGCAACTTTTCCATAACCAATATGATCAGTTCCTAAGACAATAACTGTATCAGGGATTTTTTCTTTGAATAAATTCAAAAAAGTAAATGCTGCGGTACAACCAGAGTAAACATATCCTGCATGAGGTGAAACCCCACCTATAATAGTTCTCTTATCTTTATTTAAAGACTTAAAATCTTCGCCTGGACCAAATTCTTTATCTAAAAAGGATTTTCTTATTAAATTTATTAAATCTGGTTTATAACGTGGATAAAAACTTCCAGCCACAGCTGCCCGTCGAGTAACCATATTTTATCATATCTATTTTTTAGTTATACTATTAAGATCATTAATGTTGAAATTTATATAATTTCATCTAATTGGAGTAAAATTGAAAGAATTATTAAGTTATTTTAAATATCTCTTTAATGATGAATCAAACAAATGATGAACAAGTCTCTCTTGATGATATTGAAATACCAGATAAAATTCCAGCAAAGTTCATCAATTCTAGAGTGATAGTCTTCAACCCTTTGTATGCCTCGTATTTGTATGTAAAAAAAGGTTTTTTTGGTTCCCCATTGGGAATAAACAAGCCTAGATTAGAATATTTTTCCAAACCAAGCGAATTATCTTTAATAGAAGCCTATTATTTATTGGAAAAGAATCAAATAACAATTTATGATGTAAAGGAGAAGAATTTTTTAAACTCTGAGAAATTTCATGAGATTGCTAAAAAAACTCATCATAAATTTGAAGAAAAGTATATTATTTACAAAGATTTAAGAGAAAGAGGATACATCCCTAGACCTGGACTTAAATTTGGAGCCGATTTTGTTGTCTATAAAAAAGGCCCTGGGCTTGAACATTCCCTTTTTATGGTTCATGTCTTACCACATGATTCTGAGATTACTGCTATTGATATGGTAAGAGCTGGTCGCTTGGCAACATCTGTTAGAAAAAGATTTGTAATAGCGAATCCACTTACATGTAGCTATTACTTTTTTGAATGGTTTAAACCATAATATTCAAAAAATTTAATGTTTAGATATACTAAATAGATTGTATTCTTATTTTATGTATAAGTTTATTTTTTATTTCTTCAAGCTGTTGGAACTCATCATTTGGTACCATTTGGCTGATACGTAAAATAGAGGTTGTAAGGTCTGGATCTAATATATCTTTAATTAACTTTCCTTGTTTTATTAGGTTTTTACCTTCTTTGTATAAAATAAGGATGATTTTGATTAAACCTAATAATTTTGTTATATTAGTATGATTGTCAATCTCATCATATGCATTTTGAATTAAAAATCCATTTTTTATCATTTTTGCTATAAAGAGTGTTAATTGCTGGTCTTCTAGTAAATTTTTATCTCCAGCTAACTGAATTACATGCTCTAAATCTTGTTCTTGAGATAAAATTTCGTTAACTAGTTTTCTACATTCTGACCACTCAATTTCTATTTCTGGCCAATCAATATCTCTCTCATACCACCAATCTGCAATAAATTGAGGGTAATTTGAATATGAATTATTCCAATTAATGGCAGGATAATGCTTTAAATATGCCAATTTTGGATCTAACGCCCAAAAAGTTTGAACTAATCGTTTAGTTGTTGAGGTAACTGGTTCACTAAAATCTCCCGCTGGAGGAGAAATTGTACCTACAATAGTTATTGAACCATTTCTCTCATTTCCTTTTTGATCCGTCCCCAAAGTTTTAACAAAACCAGCTCTTTCATAAAAACTTGACAATTTCGATGGTAGGTAGGCAGGATATCCTTCTTCAGCGGGCATTTCTTCTAATAATCCCGAAATTTCTCGTAAAGATTCAGCCCATCTTGATATACTATCCGCAAGAACAACAACATCATAACCCATGTCCCTATAATATTCTGCAATTGTTACTCCAGAAAATAAGCTAGCTTCCCGAGCAGAAACTGGCATATTAGAAGTATTAGCCATAAGTATAATTCGGTCTGACAAAGTTCTTCCACTTTTAGAGTCTATTATTTCAGAGAATTCCTTCATTATATTAGCAATTTCGTTTCCTGGTTCGCCGCAACCAACATATACAATCAAATCTGCTCTACACCATTTAGCTAACATTTGTTGGATAACAGTTTTTCCTGTTCCAAAACCACCCGGAATTGCTGTCGTTCCTCCTTTAGCGATTGGAAATAATAAATCAATAGTGCGAATTCCGGTAATTAATGGTTCTATAGGATTTAATCTCTTATTATATGGACGTCTTTTTGTAATCGGCCACTTTTGTAACATCGCAAATGATTTTTCTTCATGTTTCAGTTTTATTCTAAATATCTCATCAATGATCGTATAAGTACCTTCATTTACAATAAAGGAAAGGGTTCCGGTAATATTAGGAGGGACCATGATTCTGTGTTCTATAGATGAAGTTTCTTGGACAGCTCCAATTATATCCCCATTTTCAACTTTGTCATTAATTTTTCTTAATGGTTTAAAATACCATTTTTTGCTTCTTGAGATAGAAGGATATTGTATACCTCTTTCTAACATTCCAGAAAGGATATCCTCAAAAACTATTCCTAAAGGTCTCTGTAATCCATCGAACACATTTGAAAGAAGGCCAGGAGCCAATTCCATGGAAAGAGGTTCATTCAAACTAATAACGTCATCATAGAGTTTCAAGTTTGTAGTATTTTCGAAACATTGAGCAACAATATGGTCTGAATAAATTTGGATTACTTCACCCAAAATGTTATATTTAGTAATTTTAATTAAATCATGAAGACGAGTTTGATTTTCTAGTCCTTTGACTTTAATCAATGATCCTATGATTGCTGAGATATATCCACAATTGAATTTCTTTTTTGAATCATTTTGATTAAGCATTTAACATCATATAATTCAATTAACTTAACTTATTTGTTTATTACAAAATGGACATTTTTTAACGAAACTTGGCAAAATATTTCCACAACTTTGACATTTTTTAATTAAAGGTTTATGAGACCGAATTTCTAAATTTATAGGTCCAGGTATTCTTGGTAGGGATGTTTTTTCTCTTATCATTCTAGTTCGTTTATTAACTGAAGATTTTCGCTTTCTATCTGGAAACATTTCAGAATATAACGATCTTTTAGTTCCTTTAAAGAATAAGCCAAGTCCAACTAGAAATAAGAAGGATAATCCAAAAATTACGATAAAAGGGTTAAAATTTAAACTTATTAAATAAAAGAATAGGATTAAGAGGACTAAGGAGTATATAACTAAAAGTACAATTCTTTTTTTATTTCTTTTATATGTATATCTATTTTGGATATTTTCGGTTGCCATTTATTATTAACTTACATTTTAAATACTTGGTTGATAACTCATCTATATTTTTTAGAGATATAATTAAACGCCTTATCAATTTCCTCTCTAATAGATTCTGTTTCTATTTCTTTATCAATTTCCTCAGAAATAATATCTTTTTCAGTTATTGTTCTAAAATTGATGATTGAATAATCACTATCTAAATGGAATGGTATATATCCAATTCCTGAACCTTGGAAAAATTTAAAAAAGAACTCATAAAAATGCAATCTGAGCGTATTTAGAAAGACTAATAATCCTTCTAATAAAATAACTACCAGATTTCCGAAGATTAAACCAACCAAATTTATTATTTCTACTCCAATACCTTCTCCTTGAATTAAATCACCCATAAGATTTATCGCATACAATAAAGCAATATGGGCTAATGCTAAAGCTAGTATTCTGAGATAAGAAGCAGCATTACTCATAACAGATAATACCGTGTCAAATGTTTCAAGTGAGCCTTCACCGATTAATGAAGTATAAGATTCTTTTTTTAGATATGAAATTCTAATTAATTTTCCAAAAGGTTTCAGAACTAATAATAATAAACCAGGTATTATCACTAATAAAATAGGATATGGAAAAGCTAACCATCCATAAATATCAAATCCGTATACGAAAATTAAGATCGTTCCTCCTGTTAATAGAAAAATTTTCATTAAAGAATCACTTAGAGCTAAATACTTTCTATGTTGTTTCCAATAATTCAAAAATTGGATAAGCCAACCTAAATTGATATGGAAAACACCTATAATAATCGCAAAATAAAACACAGACAATATGTTACCTAGTGGATTATATAAAGTGATATTGAAAAGAGATAAACTAAAGATTCCTAGAAGATTAAATATATACATTATTAGACTAAAAATTTCTATGACAACGCCTAGGTTAATAAGAAATTTCGCTCCTCTGTACTTCAATGCAAGATCTAAAACTCCCAAAATAATAATTATTCCACCACCTATAGCAATATATCCTAAGATTTGTAGAATTTTCGATATAATTGAAGCTATTGAAATTGGGTTAAGATGCCACAGAACATTTCCAAAAATTTCAATTTCATGGAGTCCAAAAAACTCCCCATATAAAAAACCAACAAAAAATGAAGCCCATCCACAGAAAAAGATAATCCAAGAAAAATTAACAATATCACCACCTCTTTTTCTAAAAACTAAAGCTCCAATTAAACCCGAGATAATAAGAACTAATCCATGACCGATATCTCCAAACATTAATCCAAATAATATTGGAAAAGTTATAGCAATAATCGGTGTAGGATCAATTTCAGAATATGTAGGTGTACCATACATTTTAGTAAGTGCTTCAAAAGGTTTAATTAAAAAGAAATTCTTCATAATTGTTGGAGTTATTTCACGTATATCTTTTTCGTCTTCAACATCTTCTAATTCATCCTCTTCTTCTACAGGTTCTTCATCATATTTTAATTTTTTAATAGATTTTTTCTTTTTTATTTCTTCTAAACTATATTTTTCTTTTGTAGCACTTTTTTTTGAAATATAAATTGATTCAATTGTAATATTAGTCTTAAAAGTATTAAATAAATTAGTTTGAACATGATCTTTTTTGGAAGCAGGCACGAAAAATTTTAGAATTAAGCGATTATTTGACTTTCTTTCAAATTGTCTGTTTGCCCAGTTATATTCTTCAATATTTTGTACAATTTCATTGATTCCAGCGAATTTTATCAGGTTATCTCTACCAATTCGATTAAGTTCCTTATAATATCTTACGAGCATCCTTTCAATAAAATTAATTTCTTTATTAATTCTTATATGGTTTATTCCCGATTCTGTAAAATATTTCTGTACGATTGGAACTTCTTCAGAATGAATAAGGCGAATCCTTCCATTAAACTCAGTTTCTTTATCTCTAGGATAGATTATATAAAATCCAATCCTTTCTTTAGATACTTCAAAAGTCTGATAAAAGTTAGGAAATACAGCAAAATCGAAGAGATTATTTAAATTATTAAGATTTTTAGTGAAAGTAGTAAATATTCTAAATCTAAATTGATTGATATCCACAAGTGAATCTTTTTTCATATTCAGTTTCTCTAAACTTTTATAACAAACTTTTAACATATTCAAATTTTCTAATTCAATAGTTCCTTTAGTAACAAAACTTTGTAATTCGTTTAATCGATTAATATAGAAATCTACTTCTTCAAAAAGATGGTTAATTAACTCTGATAAATCATTTGCGGTAAATTGGATTTTTTCAGGTTCATTAATTTTCAATTCTGAGAGAATAAACTCATTAATATTAAGCTTTTTTAATAAATTATTTAAATTTTGTCTTAAATCTTTAATTTTATTGGAAATTGGTTCTTGTTCTTCTGATTCTTCTTTAATTTTAGGTTTATCTTTAGTTTTTATATGAACTGAGGCTAAATTAGATAATTCAATTAGAAATTGATCTCTATAAAGGGGGCTTATTTCTGTTTTCATCAGATAAAAGTTATCTTTTTTCACCATAATTATCACTTTCAATTTATTTTTTTATTTTTCAATAATTAGATCTTTAGTTTTTTTTAATCTGACATAATTTTCTCTGTCAACTTCCTCTAATATATCTTTTATTAGTTTTATATTAGATTGTAATTGAGGAATTATGATGTTTTTTAAACCATTTATCCTACGATTGATTTTCTTAAAGTTTATTGCTTGCTTTAAAAGTAAATCTTCAATTTCAGAAAATTCAATTATCTTATTAAAAAATGATTTTAAAGATTTAATTAAATCATCTAAATAATGACTCGTATTGTCAAATGTATAAGCAGGTAATTTTTCTTCTTGAATTAGTTCATATGAAATTTGGGGATTAGTAATTCCTACTACTTTTTTGTAAAAAATCTCAATTGTAGGTTTGTATTGAATTCTACTTAAATTACTTATCAAAAATAATTCATTTTTACCCATCTCTTCATAAGTAAGATTTAATAATTTCATTGATTCTTTAAAAAGGGTGAGAAATTCTTTTCTAGATTTATTATAATCTTTCCATATAGAACGAAGTAAAATAATTAATTGTTCTCTTCTTAATTCTAAAAAATTTTCTCCTTTTTGAGCAAAATTTAATCTCTTACGTAAATTTATTAAGTTCGTTTTACTGGGTTTTATCTCTCTAAAACTTATTCTTTACACCTTTCCAGAATAATATTTATCAATAAATTTTTGATGAATTCGAAGTAATTGATTTTCAGTTAAATTACCTAATACATCCCAAGCGATATTAAGAGTATGTTCGAAATTACGGTTCTCATCTGGTTGTTGATTTAAAAATGTTTGTTCAAATTCTTTCCCGTATTTCAACAAATTATTCTGTTCATAGTTTAACCCATCTTCTCCGACAATTGAAATAAGGTCTTTAACTTCTAAATAATTTGAATAAGATGCTAATAATTGAGAGGATGTGTCTGCATGATCCTCTCTTGTTTTTTCACTACCAATAGCATCCTTCATTAAACGTGATATTGAAGCTAAAACTTCAAAAGGAGGGTAGATACCTTTTTGGTGCAAACTTCGACTTAAAACTAATTGCCCTTCAGTGATGTATCCTGTTGTATCTGGAATAGGATGAGATATATCATCATTAGGCATAGTTAAAATAGGTATTTGAGTAATTGAACCCTTTTTACCTTTAATTTTTCCTGTTCTTTCATAAATAGATGCAAAATCTGAATAGATGTATCCTGGATATCCTTTTCTGCTAGGAATTTCTTCCTTTGCTGAACTAAGTTCTCTTAACGCCTCAGCATAGTTCGTTATGTCTATTAGAATAACAAGAACATGCATGTCTTTTTCAAAAGCAAAGTATTCTGCAGTAGTCAAAGCTACTCTAGGTATAATTAACCTTTCAATTATTGGATCATCTGCAAAATTTATGAATGAAATTATATTTTGGATTGTACCCCGTTCTTGAAATTTATTTAAAAAATAAATTGCTTCATCTTGAATAATCCCAATTCCACAAAATATAATTACAAAAGGTTCTTCTGAAGTAACTTTTGCCTGAGTTGCTATTTGAGCAGCTAACTTATTGTGTGGTAATCCTTGTGCGCTAAAGATTGGAAGTTTTTGGCCTCTAATTAAAGTAAATAACCCATCTATAACAGATACTCCTGTTTGTATAACATCGACAGGATATTCTCTCGCATATGGATTAATTGGAAGGCCATTTATATCTCTTTGAATATCAGTTAGAACCTCAGATTCTGAAATCATTTTAGTTTTTATGTCTATGGGTTTACCTAGTGAATTAAAAGTCTGCCCAAACATATCTTTAGAAATGTTTACTTTAAAAACATCTTCCGTAAATATTATCTCAGCATTTTCAGATGACAATCCAGAAGTATCTTCAAAAACTTCCACAACTATTACGTCCTCATTCAATTTTACTATCTGACCCGTACGAGTTTTGCCATCATCTGTGTTAATTTTAACAATCTCACCATATTGAGCATCATGTTCGTTTTTAAGAAATACTAATGGACCTATTATTTGGTGAATTTTTCTATAAATTACACTCATTCTTATTTAAATACCCCATGGGTTAATTTTAAAGATTCTATTTCATTCAGTAAATTACTTTTTAAATTGTCAATTTTGTCGAAATTTTCGTTCTCAATTGTACGATTAATTCTTAAAATGTCACGTATCACTTTTAGTTCTTTAATTTCTTCTATAAAAAATCCTTTTTCTAACAGTTCTTCGCCTTCTTTATATAATAATAGAATAATTTTAATCATTCCTAAAAGTTTTTTCGCGTTTGTAAAGTTATCAATATTATCGAAAGCATTTTGGATTAAAAACCCATCTTTGATTAACTTAGCAATAAATATAATTAATCGTTGATCTTCTGGGAGATTTTCCTCTCCGATAAGTTGTACAATATATCTTAACTCATTATCTTTTGAGAGAATCTCATTTACTTGTTGACGACAATCATGCCAATCTATATCAATTTCTGTCCAATCTATATCTCTTTCATACCACCATTCGGAAATATAATCTGGATAATTAGAATAAGAATTTAGCCAATTAATTGCAGGATAGTGCTTTGAATATGCTAACGCAGCATCTAAAGCCCAGATACCTTGTACAAAATTTTTAGTCGTAGCTGTAACTGGTTCACTAAAATCTCCTGCTGGAGGTGAAATAGAACCTATAATAGTTAAAGATCCTACTTTTTCTTCTTTAGTTTCTTTTTTTCCAATTAATTTAACAGCTCCAGCCCGTTCATAAAAACTTGAAAGTTTTGAAGGTAAATATGCAGGATAACCTTCTTCTGCAGGCATTTCTTCTAATAATCCAGAGATTTCTCTTAAGGATTCTGCCCATCTTGATGTGCTATCTGCAAGAACTGCAACGTCATACCCCATATCTCGATAGTATTCAGCAATCGTTACACCAGAGAAGATGCTAGCTTCACGTGCTGAAACTGGCATGTTTGAAGTGTTAGCAATCAAAATTATTCGATCTAATAGAGGTTGACCAGATTTAGGATCAATTAATTCAGAAAATTGTTTTAAAACATCGGCTATCTCGTTACCACGTTCGCCACAACCTACAAATACAATTACATCGGCATCACACCATTTTGCTAATGATTGTTGAATGACTGTTTTACCGGTCCCGAAACCTCCAGGAACTCCAATTGTACCACCTTTAGTAATGGGAAATAATAAATCTATTACTCTTATCCCTGTGATTAAAGGTTCATTAGGTAATTTTCTCTCTTTAAAGGGACGTGAAATAGTTATTGGCCATTTTTGTAGCATTGAAAAACTTTTTTCTGTATCCCCAATTTGCAATTTATAGATTTTATCAATAATTGTAAAGTCTCCTTCATCTGCTAGGAAAGTTAATTTTCCTGAAGTATTAGGAGGTATCATTATTTTGTGTTGTATAATTGGAGTTTCTTGGACTGTACCAATAATATCACCACCACTTACATATTTATCAATATTATCATTAGGTAAAAAATGCCATTTCTTTGAACGTGAAAGGGAGGGGATTTCTAATCCTCTATGTAATCCTCCACTTTTAAAAAAATCGAAAGCTTCTTGTAAAGGTCTTTGAATTCCATCAAAGAAATTCCTCAGTAATCCAGGTGCTAATTCCATAGAAAGAGGTTCTCTCAAATTAACAACTTCTTCATTGATTCGTAAATTATTAGTATCCTCAAAGCATTGACAAACTACATGATCAGAATATATTTGAATAACTTCTCCTAAAATGTTATGTTTAGATATTTTAACAAGATCATGAATTCGAATCTGGGTTTCTAGTCCTTTAACTTTAATCAATGAGCCAATTACAGCTGAGATATACCCAACTTTAAAATTGGTTTCAGAATTGGATTTGTTCATAATACTTTAAGTATTCTGTTATTTTTCCCCTCTGTTTATTGATAAATTTTTCATATTCTTTTTCAATTTCTTTAATTTCTGAATCATCTATAATTTTAGTAACTTTGTTTTGGATAAATGGTGATGCCTTATCTATCAAATTATTAATAGTGTAATCATACGAGATAATCCCTCCTATAAGTGATATTTTGAAACCTCCTATAAAATCACGTAGATCTTTGTTAATTTCAACAGGATCTTTAAATAAATTTCCAATTTTATCAAAATTTTTGATAAAATAATTATAGTCTTTTGAATTAAATAAAATTTCTATGGAATGAGCTTTATCCATGGTATTTTTAACTTCTTCAATAGATTTTAATAAGTAATCAATATATCCTGAATAATTTTTCTTAATTTTGTTTTCAATAAGAATAAATAAGCTTTTTTTTAACTCCTGAATTAGATTATTCTTTAATCCAAGAAATTTATTTTTTCCTTCTAAAAGTGTTGATGATAAGGATTGATTTAGAAACTGCTCATAAGTTTCTATAAGATGACTTTTTAATCTTTGAGATCTTTCATTACTTCTTTCTAAAAACCTTTTCATAATTTCAGCTTTTTGAAATAAGGTTTTTTGACTTAATTCTTTTATCTCTCTTTGAGCCTTCTCGATAAAGTAATACCCTAATTGACTAAATTGTTTCTTTAATTCTTTTTCTTCTGAAATTTTAACTCAACTCATTTTTAAAAACAATATCACCTAAAGCATCTTGAATCTTATTAAAGATAATGTCTCCTTTCTCAATGTTAGTTTCAAAAATATCTGGTAAAATAAATACAAAGGGCTTTTTATTAGCTTTTTTAAAATCCAATAAAAAGTCAATTATATCATCTCGCAATGGTATAGATACAAGCAATATACCAATTGATTCTATTTTTATTAAATCTAAGAATTTTTGTAAAAATTCCTCCTCATTTCTAACAACAGTACCTTCTATTCCTAAAAGTCCTAATAATATTACTATTTCATCCTCTCCTATGATATGAATTTTTTGAACTTCCATTAAAAATCAAGTCCTACTTTTTCTATAATTAGTTTTTGTAAATTTCCTGAATTTTTTTTAAAATCGATTTCAATTTTTTTAAGTGCATTATCCAAATTTTTTTCATAAACATTAGTTTCTTTGTCTATATCAACAGTTAGATTTCCTATGGCCGTCTGTACAAGTACATTTATTTTGGTCAGATATTCTTCAAATTTTTGGTTTTGTTTTTCTCTAAATTCTTCGATCTCTTTCAAGTTGAGGCTTTTAGCGTCACTTATTAAATTATCATAAACTTTTTCAATATCCTTTACCCATTCAAAAATATCCATTAATCATCCCGTTTCTTACTCTTTTTCTTATTCTTTATAATAATGTTATTACAGGATTTTATATTTTTCATTGATAATACTAACTAATTTTGGTAAAATGTATAAACGTATTTCTTTATCTTTTTTGATTAATATTTCTATAATCTTAAAAATTGTTAGATAATCAATGTCTCCGGTTCTAATCTTAAATTTTCTAAAAAAATAATCTAAATATAAAGTTTCAACTGACCATATTAAATGATTTTTATCAATTTTAAAATTTGAAAAAAGTGATCTGAGTTCTTTTATTTTACCTAATTTTTGATATAGCACTGAGATAAAATCTTCTATATTTGATTGTTCGGTTAAAAATAACAGAATGTTACTGTCAAAGAATAAATATGTGTCAACTAAAAATTGTTGTAACAAATTTCTATCAAAATTATTATTAATTCCTCTATAAATTATATTTAAATTATAAATCTCAGAGATATATCTTATATAAAAAGAAATTATTGTTTTTTCTTTTGGTTTTAAATATTTTATCTCATCTATTAAGGTATTGTAAAATAATTGATCTAAAAAAGCTTCAAGAACAAAAATTTCATTAGTTTTTTTAAAATAAAGAATTCCTTCTCTTATTACTCTATTATATTTAGTACGTTTCATAAATAATTGAATTTGATCTAAAGAGGATAATTCAATTAGTTCTCTCATGAACTCTGTATTATTTAAGTACTTTTCAACTAACATATTTACCATTTGCAGTTTTTCTTGAGTACTCATACCTAAAATTGTACCAAGGATGACATGTTTAATATTCATCACTTCATATTTAGACAGAAAATTCTTCAGAAAATTCTTCATATTTTCCGGAGAATATGATAAAATTTTACCAATTAATTTTATATATGTATGGAAAAGTGCTCTTTCAATATCTTCTATTGTATATGTATTAAAACTAAGACCCGGATAATAAACCTTAATATATTCAATAAACTCATTAATATCAGTAATTTCATCTAACTTTTGAAATGTAGATTCATCCATTATTAGTTGTTTTAAAAAACCAATCTTAATTAAAGTATATGCGTAGTTGGGGACGGTAACACTCGTAAGAAATTCACTCATTAAGTAATTTTTATATATTAGTTAAAAAAGTTATGTTTAAGCTGCTGGTGTTGGGATCTTTGTCCAAAGTAAAATTCCAACAATTAAACCATAAAGTGCTAAGGCTTCACATAAAGCTACAACTAAAAAGGCTTTAAAAAATGCTTCTTCTCTCTCTGAAAGAGCTGAAATTGCTGCTGTGCCAACTGTTTTCATAGCCAATGCACTTCCAATTACAGAAAGACCAACTGCCAACGAAGCACTTATAGCCATTGCTGCGGCAGTTACTGAATTATAGTAATCAAATGTATCAGGGATTTGTGCTGCAACAAAAGTAATAATTCCATTTGACGTAAAAATTACTAAGAAAATCAATACTACTTGAAATAACCCTAAACACAAATAAAATTTCTGTTTGCCGTTCATATATTTTACATCTTAGCTTTAGTTTATATAAATTTCTAATTTAAATGAGAATAATGCAATTTTGCGTATAAATATTCTTATTAATAATAAAAAGAAAGAAGGTTCTATTAATGATAAAATAGTGTTGAAGATAGAATTGAAATTATCAATTCTATTTACATATAAAGCAAGACTCGTATTCGGTCAGCAATGTCATGTATCCTATCAGCTAATTGTTCTAATAAAACAATACTATCTCTTAGCCGCAAGAGTATCCTAATATTCAAATCATCATTTCCATATAAATATTCAAGAAACTGTCTGTATATTGCATCAACTTCGTTTTCAATCTCATGGATCTTTGTTGTATTACTAAATACAACATCTGGTTTATCTCTTAAACTTTTTATGGTTGATTTTAATACATTTGCCATCTCAATAGTCTTATTGATCAATTTCTCATATCTTTTAGTTATCTCTTGGTTTTTTTTAGTATCTATTTTTATCTTAGGCAGCATATCGACGAACTCTAAAGGATAGTTGATAACATTATCCATTTGGAGGATTAGAGCCACAAAATCACCTAATCCCGCTCCAGATTCAGAAAAGTTTTGAATTAGTTGGATTTTTATCCCATCTGCATCTTCTTCAGATAGTTGCATCTTACTTTTTTTCTTTTCAAGTGATGATTTGTGCTTCTCATAATCTTCTACCCATCTGTTATAAAAAACGCCCATATCACTGAGAACAGAATAAATAATTCGAGAGTGTTCAATAAGCATTGTTATGATTTCTTCCCTAATTTTATTCATAAAAATTACCTTTTTTTTAATGATTATAAAGAATTATCTTATTCATGAATATTCAATTTAAATATTTAATTTACTCTTATAAATATAAAAAATTAGATCAATAAAAAATATAGTATTCAGAGAAATTTTAATATATTCTAAATTTAATTTATAAATAAATTCTAAAAGTAATGAAATATCTATTTAATAAAACAGTTTTTTTTAGATTTATGGTATTTTTGTTTGTTCAAATTTATGAAAAGGTGAAAAAGAAGCTTAATGAACATTAAGGATAAAATAACGCAATGGAGAGAATATTCGAAAATATCTGATTTAGGAATTATAGCTAGAAGGAAGTTCTTTAATAATGCCTTTGATGGTGCATTAACGTGTGCCGGAATTATAAGTGGAATTTTCATAATATTCTTAGCAGAACCTTTAACATTTGAAAGCCAAGATGTGCTTATAACTGGATTTGCTACGGCACTAGCTATAGGAATTAGTGGTTTATGGGGTGCATTTCTTTCTGAAGAAGCTGAACGAAAGAAAAAAGTTATAGATATGAAGAGGGACATGGCGGAGTTTGAAGAAGAATCTGAAAATCTGGAATTGTTACATATAAAGGATAAATATACGAAAGGAAATAAAAAAAAACCAAGGTCATTACTAGAAAAAGCAGAAAAATACGCCACAATTGTAGCTTCTTTAGTAGATGGTGGAGCACCAGTTTTAGGAAGTTCTCTTCCTCTAATTCCTTTTTTCTTTGGAGCATATCTGAATGTGTATCATTTTATATTTTCTTATGTTATTCTAGCTGGTTTGCTTGTATATTTAGGTGTATTTTTAGGGCAAATTTCAGGAGGAGGTCGTATAAGATATGCATTACATTTGATAACAGCAGGTATAGTAACTTTAATCGTTTCGATACTGCTTGGTCTCTAATATTATAAGGTGTATTATAAAATCAATCAAATTATTAAAAGATGAATAGAATTAAGGAGGATATCTATTCTAAATAGATTTTTAAATATTAAATAAGATGTTAGAAAAAGTCAAAACATACGCAAAAATAACACACTTATGGGGAATAGCTCGACGTTATTTTGTTAATAACTTCTATGATGGAATGCTAACAGTTTTAGGAGTCCTTTTGGGTTTTTTTGTTTTGGTCCTTAAAGAAAATCAACCATTAATCGACAGTCATCTTGTCATTTTAACAGGTTTAGGAAGTTGTATATCTATGTTTATGTCAGGTCTAACTGGATCATATCTTTCAGAGAAAGCTGAACAAAAAAAAATAAAAGAGGAATTAAAAAAAGCAATGGTAATAGTTTCAAGCGAAGAAGAGGAACAGATTAAAGAAGATTCTGTTGAAATAAAAGAAATTGAGAAGGCAATGTTGATTAAAATAAATCATGATATCAATCCAAAGATAAAAATCAGATTGAGAAAAAGGATAAAAAAAAATAGAACTCTTCAAGAAAAAGCAGAGAGTTTTGCTAGTATTGTTGTTTCTTGTGTAAATGGTGGTTCACCTTTTTTAGGAGGTTTAATACCTCTAATTCCTTTTTTGTGCGTACCATCGGCTAATTTTGCAATCTTTATTATCTCATTTCTTTTAATTCTTGTTTGTATTATATTACTTGGTATCTTTTTAGGTATAGTTTCAAAAGAGTCCATTATCAAAAATATATTTCAGATGACTTTTGCCTTCTTTATTACTCTTTTAATTTCCATCTTTCTATTACGTTAAATTATTATCACAAATTTTAATTTTTGAGATTCATTTTACATTTTAACAAGATCATTTATAAAAGGACTGCGAAAATTGAAAGCTGTGGGAGTAGATATTGGATCGTTAGAAACAAAAGTAGTATTACTTGATGATAAGAATATCGTGGATTATCGTATAGGACGTTCTACTTTTGATTTTAAACGTGTTGGTAATAATTTATTCAATGATCTTTTAGAGCAAAATAATCTAAAAAAGAATGATGTTTATGTTATGAGTACTGGGTATGGTAGGAATACTGTATCTTTTGCTGATGATCGTATTACAGAGATTACAGCTCATGCGCGTGGAGTACAATATTTTTTCCCAGAAGCACATTCTGTTATAGATATAGGAGGCCAAGATAGTAAAGCAATTGTAATATCAAAGAAAACAGGAAGTGTTATTGACTTCCAGATGAACGATAAATGCGCTGCTGGAACCGGTCGCTTTATTGAAGTGATGGCTGGAGCACTTGAGGTTCCCATTCAGGATATCGGGGAGTTAGCACTAAGATCTAATAATCCAGCATCTATTAGTTCTACATGTACTGTATTTGCTGAGTCTGAAGTTATATCTCTTTTTGCCAAGGGAACAAAAAAAGAAGATATAGCTGCGGGAATTCATAAATCAATTGCAAGGCGGGTTGCAGGAATGGCTAAAAGGATAGGAGTTGCACCAGTTTTAGTCTTTTGTGGTGGAGTTGCTAAAAATGTTGGAGTTAAAAAATTTTTAGAACAAGAGTTAGGATTTGAAATAGTAATACCAGAGTTTAATGGAAAAAGTAGTGCTCAACTTACAGGAGCAATTGGAGCTGCATTAATTGCTCAAGATCAAAATCACAGCTAAGTTCTTTTACTATTTTTTTTTGAAATTTTAGGTTTTGGATAATTATAATAAATTTTATGTATAAATAACTCCTTTTTGATTAATAATTCATAGTTGTAAAAAATTATAATGGAAAATATAGAGCTTTTATCAGAATTCACGACATTTTTAAGAGAAAAAAAAGAAGAAGGAAAAAAGATTGTTGCATTTATTTCTCATGACAATATCCCTGAAGAATTAATTGATGCTGCTGGTTTTTTCCCTTTAAGACTAATTTTTGCTGGAAATGATGATTTAATGCAAGCAAGCCATGATTACTTACCACCTTCTACTTGTGCATTTATTCAGTCTTGTATTGGATTGTTTTCAATGAAGCCTAGTCAATATACGTTTTTAAATTTAATTGATTTCTTCATTGTTTCAAACCATTGTGTTTCTGATATTTGTGCCTCTGAAATAATTTCCAAATATTTTAATATTCCCCGTTTAAATTTTTATATTTCATATACTAAGAAAGATAATAGTTTGAAATATTTCAAACTGGAATTAATCGAATTGAAAAAACAATTAGAAAACATTATTGGCTATAAAATAGAAGATGAGGTTTTTAAAAAGAGTATTAAAAAGTATAATTCTTATAAAAAAAAACTGTTAGAGTTTAATCTTTTAAATATTAGGGGATCAGAAAAACTAAAAATAATTCAAAGAGCGATGCTTTTTGGACCTTCATTTCTTCCTAAATTAGAATTATATATCCAAAAATACAAGGATAATCAAATTCTAAATTCTAATGGTCTAAAAGACATTTTATTAACTGGTGGTTCTATTTTTATAGATGATCATCTGATTAATTTAATTGAAGAAGGAGGAGGAAATATTGTTTATTTGGATACTTGGATTGGAAATAATTATTATTCTCAAATATTCGGAGATGATGTCTTGGGTTCAATAGAGAATCCATATGATTTATTAGTTCAGCGATTTAAAAATAATATTTTTGGAGATCATTCTGTGCCAAACTTCTTAGAAAATAAAATCTCACAAATCGAGCAAATTTATTTAGCCCATAAAAGAAAGACTGGTAAAAAATTAGGTATTATAAATCACATAATTAAATTCTGTGATCATATTTCTCTTATGTCAACACATTTGAAAAATCAATTACAAGAAAAAGGGATTCAAGTTTTAAATTTAGAGAGAGATTATTCTAGAGCAATTCGGGGTCAACTTAATACTAGGATAGAAGCATTTTTGGAGATGATTTAAAAAATGAGTCTTATAGCTGATGAGATTGTTCGGTTTAGTTCTGTTCTTAGAATCTCTTATAATCTTTTAACAGGGCGAGATTATTTAAAAAGAAAGAAATTTCGAGAAAAAAAGAAACTAATTTCAATCGCATTACCTTTTTCTGACTTAGTTTATGGCTTTCCTGACTTAGTGCCTGTATTTCCAATTAGAATGCATAAATTTGAAATGCATAGATATTTAACATATTTAGGTTCTGCATCAAATATTTTTGGCTGGAAAAATGTGTCAAATTTTTTAGGATTTATAAAAAATCTTGGTATTGGAGATTTTAATAAAATTATAGATGAAATCATTGAAAATGTAATAGATACAGTGAATGATAAGTACAATGAGATGTATGACCTTGGAATAGAAAGTGGAGTTCCGACTGATTTTTGTTATGGAATAAAATCTCTCTATGGAATGCATATGAGTAAAGGTAAAAATGTAGAAGCTACATTAAATTATACTATTCGATGTAGTGCTTGGAATAAATACTTAGAATCATTGAAAACCGTTCAGAATCCAGCAAGACAGATTTGGATTGATGTCCCACCAAGAAACATCGGGAATGCGTTAGAATTGCTAACAGATAATCTTTATGATGCTGTTAGAGAATTAGAAAAAGTAAGTGGAAATAGCTATGATAAATATATTCTTCGAAATCATTTTCAAGTTGCTAATGATATAAGAAAATATTATAAAACTATTCTTTATGAAATAAGTTTATCTGAATTTTATCCATGTAATCCTGCTACGTTTAGTGAAATATTAGTGATACTAAACAATAGTTTTCAAGACTATAATTCTAATGCAACTCGATATCGGGACAATATGGCATCATTAGTAAATGAAATGAAAGAAAGAATCAAAAATAAAATTGGTATAGATGTCAGTAATATGCCCCGAATATTAATTACTCCTATGTTTGGTGGGTGGGAACCAAAAAGTCATGAAATAATATATGAGTTAGGAGGTCGAGCTTTATATGCTGATTGGGATATGTTATTACTTTTAGAAGATATTCCTATTACTAAAATATCTGATCCTGTTGAAGCTTATGCTCATTATTTAATGAATGCAACTGTAAATGGGATAGGATGTGATAATGATGCTCTATCGGATTCTTATATGAGGTTGGCAAAAAATTTAAATGCTGATGGTCTTGTCTTTATTCAACTTTTTGGTTGCCATTCAATATCCAATTGTTTCACAATGTTAAAGGAAAAAATTCGTCAAGAACTAGAAATTCCGTGTATCGCTCTAAATTTTAATAAAATTGGTGAGAATGTGGAACAGGTTAAAACTCGTTTAGGAGCTTTTATGGAAATGTTTAATTAATCTTATAAAAAAGGAAGGTTTAATATTTTGTTAATAATGATTTCTTTTGATAAAAATAAAGAATAATTACACCTCTGGGGGTTAGATTTTGTGTTATTCCATGATAAAGTTAAAGAATTGGATTCAGATTCATATAAAGACTATTACGTTCTTTGCGGGATTGAAGAGGAATTCCTCATAATTAATAAAAATGGAAGATTAGCAAAAGTAGCAGATGATATAATGGTGAAATCTGCTGAAATTCTTGAAAAAGATCAAAATTTTCTGAATTCACTTCAAGTAAAAATACGAGGACTTGATGCTGAACCTTCACCTTCGCAAATAGAATATGTTACTTTACCTTTACCTCCTACTTCCTTGGAACAAGCTGTAAAAGAAGGAAGGAAATTACTAACTGAAGCTGCAAAACAGCTTGGTGTTAAAATACTTGCACAAAGCCTTCATCCCATACAGAGTGATCCTAATCCAATTTCTGGAACTCATATTAATGTTTCTGTTCAAAAAAAAGGGAGCTTAATGACTCCTGAAGATATGAAAATAGTATATAATTACTTGTGGGATTATCTTCCAGAAATAATTGGAATTTCAGCAAATTCATATGTTTATAGAGGAAGTTGGAATAACATAGCTAGTAACCGATGTGCCAATAGTTCTGTCCTTAAATCAAATGGATTTGCATTGATACAGATTCCTGAAAATCGACCTGCTCTGATTCCTATGCGTTATTATGGTCGAATGAGATATAAACTTAAAATAGGATTTGAAGAAGATGAGTTTTCCAAAAAGGTTATTACTAATAATCGTGGAGATCGTTTAGTAGATATAACACCAAGAGGTCCTTTTACAAACATCAGTGATGATAACGATGAATTACCCTCAAGAAATCGGATAGAAATTCGTATAATTGACGTACAATATAATAATGAGGATTTACTTGATTTAGCGTATCTATGTTGTGCTTCTGCACTTCATGCGATCCATCTCCAATCAACAGGAGAAATTATTCAAGACCCATATCATACTAAGAATTTAGAAAATGCTATCGCAAATGGAACTAAAGCTATTTTTAAAAGACCAAACGGAGTAAGTGAAGCCTTAGAAGATAGCATAACAAGATGGATAGATGAAACTAGGATTTACCAAGATTCATTAAACATCAAAATTAAAAACCTACCCGATACAAAAATTAAAACGGATCAATCTCAAAAAGAGCTTAATATTGAATATCAAACGAGAAAAATTGAAAAGCTAAGACAGCAAGGCAGAAATTATGTCGTTATGGAATTAGTAGAACCGAGAATTGTGACTGATAGGAGAGGAAATCGCTATAAAATTACTGCTGGCACCCAAGTTCGAGGTAATTTAGAAGCAAATTATAGTTTTTCTTATGACGATATTGATGGAATGGTGACTAACTTCAACGGGATACGAGTTGTTAATAATCTTGTGGTCCAAAATCTTAAAATACCAATATTAGAAAGTGATCGTGTTTTAAGAGGACAATCTGAATCAGAATCCTTATTAGATAGATTGTTTGGTGACTTTTTCTTCTAAATAAAAATTAAGCAAATTACTAAGAATATGAATCAAAAAAATAATACTTGTTATAAATGTGATAAACTCTTCGTTTATGGTACATTACAACATGGTCAAAGCAGAAATTATATACTGGGAGGTTTAAAATTTAAAAAAGCTATTCTATTAAATTATAGAAAAGTGGAACCCCCATCCTTGGGGTTTCCATTTATCGTTAATGAAGTTAATAGTAATGTTGAAGGTGAGGTATATTATGGTGTTGGACAATCTCTTATTAATCAAATCGATATGATTGAAGGAGAAGGGAAATTATACCATAGAATCTTAGTTAAAGTACAATTGCAAGATGGAAGTGAAACAGATGCTTATACATATTACCCCTCTGAGATTTTAATTAAAAATTATACATAATTCATTGGAAGATTTTAATGAGTGAAGAAAATTCTTTGGAAAATGAAAAAATAAATCAAATTCTTCTTATAGATAATTATTCTCGAGGTTTGCCAACAGATAGAATAACTAGAATAGAAACAATTATAAATAACTGCATAGCTGAAGTAGAGTTAAAAACGATTCACTTTACTCAATTTAAAGCTGAAATTGTAGAAAATTATATTGGGGTTATACTCTCTGGATCTGAATTGAATGTCTCTAGTTTTTATTATGACGAAAGAATAAAAAAGAAATTCAAAGCTCAATTGGCTTTAATTCAAAAAATAAATCAAATTCCAATTCTTGCATTATGTTTTGGATTTCATTTGGTTGCATATGCGTATGGGGCTCAAATAAGTAGGATGAGGCTCCTAGGACTAGGAGGAAGAATTATTTTTATTTTATTGAAAGAAACAGATGAACTTATAACACAGAAAAACATACCAGTTAATGTTCATCACCTTGATTTCGTGTCTCCAAATGATTGTAAAATCCAAAAAAATTTTAATATTATCAGTGAATCCCGAACAATGGGCTATAAAATGGTTCAGTATATGAAGCATTGTGATAAACCAATATTTGCAGTTCAATTTCATCCAGAAACTCATAATCCTTATTATTTTAATCCAGGTTTATTTGATGAGAGAATCGCAGAAAAAACAAGGATGACGGGAGAAAAAATCATTGAAAACTTCATATGGATGTGTTCTTACCAAAAAAAAAATAAATTTAGTAAGTAAAAAAGCAAAAATCATGAAGTTCTTTTCATATTTTTTTCTTTTTTAGAAGATCTTTTCGACTGCCACGGATAAGTTGATAAAGCAGCTATTATAGGTTCTTTAGATTTTCTTATCCGGAATAAAAATGTCATTGATTTTCTTATTTCTAATAAAAATTCATTTCTAATAATTTTATTATTGACTTCTCCTTTTTCTTTTACTAATGCTAATCTATGTAGGGCAAATATACCTAATATAAGTGCGATTATAAAGAAAAAATCCATTCCTTGTAAATTTAATATTTGGATTGATCCACTATTATTTGGAGAGTTCCAATTAAGCGTCCAATAAAATTCAGAAAGTTCAAAATAATTAGCACATAAACCACCGATTATGGGAGCAATTCCTAGGGGAATAGAAGTGAATAAAGTCGTAACCGCAAGATACCAATTAGCTTTTCCTTTTGGAGCTAATTTTAAACTAATATTACTTAATGCGAGGGTAGTTCCTGCTAATGAAATTCCAGTAAAAATATGGATCAAAATCAATAGTGGCATTGTGAACCAGTAAAATCCCGGTAATGATGTAAAAACCCAAGCTAGTATACAAAAAAGAAATAAAGGACAAGAGACATTTAATACAGATTTATTACTAAATCTATCAGAAAGATGACCCCATAATTGTAAGAAAATAAGATTTACAATTTGACTTATCGCTATGAGACAGATTACTAATGTTAAGCTTAAATGTAATTTTTCAAGCATATAAACAGTAAAGAATGGTACCGTAAATCCAATGGTAAAATACCACAGAAATAAAAACTTTAGTAAATTTTTATAATTTTTGTCTCTATAAGGTTCAGAAATTAATTGGGGGAGTTTTGGTTTCATTTCCAGCATTATCATTGTAGGTTCTGAAATTTTTGATATATAATAGACACTAATCATTCCAAAAGCAAATCCTAAAAAATAAAGAATTGAATAACCTAAATCTTGAATATGTGTGAAACTAAATCTCCATATATCTATAAATATTCCAGCAAATAAAGTAGTTATTAATCCCATAACTGTGGATAATAATATCCTTCTTGAATAGAATTTTCCAAGTATTTTTTGTGGTATGAGATCATGCATCCAAAAATTCCAAGCGGTATGACCAATTGAAGCGAAAATGGATTGCAATGTTAAAAAAAGTACTAAAAAAATTAAACTTAATTCAAATGTGAAAAGAAAAGGAATTAATCCTATAGCTAATATACATAATCTATACAAAATTAGACTATAGACTGTAATCACACGCCTATTACGTAATTTTTCGATAATAAAAATAGTTGGAATCTGAAAAAAATTACATAATGTTGGAATCGCTCCCAAGAGTCCTATTATAAGCAAGTTTGCCCCAAACCTTAAAGCAAAAGAAATTAAAATTGGACCAGCAGTTAGATTCACCATAATCTGAGAGATATATCCATCTTTAGTCACATTTTTTAGAGAAATTTCAATGTCATTTTCATTTAGAGTTTCTTGAGTTGGAAATATCATAGTATAAATTTCTACAGGTATTTTTAGAAGGTTAGATCTATTATAATTATAAATGGTTAATTAATTGATGGGAATTTTTTCTTTTGCTCCAAACTCCATTAACTCTTCAGTAATAATTCGTTTTTTAATAAAATCTTTTAAATCTAATCCAATTATTGTTCTTCCATCATTTCTAAAATTTTTTCCACATAATATGGATGAAAGATTAATTACAGAATCTATAATTGGTGTTTTAACACCTAAAAACTTAGCTAAAGATGAAATTGGGACCAAACCAGTTGGTATATCCTCTGTGAAATATCTTGTAATTAATTGCTTTGGCGAGTTTATATTTTTATAAGCATCTATATTTTGAATTGCGTCATATATGCATTTTTTTTTAACACCATAGGATTTATGTGCCCAATTGCAAAATCTGATATGATTAAATCCTAAGATTTCAAAAATTTTATTCATTTCAATTTGAATATTTTCAAGGACCTCACAAATTCGAGTAGTTGCCCCCTCAGCATAAAATTTGAAACTTATTCCAGAATCCATGATACCTGCATTTAAAAGTGAAATTGTTGGATGCAATAACATTCCAATATTAGTTAATGTCATTTCAAGATAATCTCTTACTGGATTTAACTGAGGAAATATATCTTTTAGTGTATCATACACAAAAAAAGTGTGTTTTTCCGGAAAAGCGGCAAAGTCGACAGAATCTTTGATCTTAAGAATTTTTACTCCATTCTTTTTTAGTTGCCTTGAAGTAAAAATCAGTGTTTGAGCTTCAGCAATAAAAATGGGAAAAGAAATACCTTTCTTTTCAACTGTTCGTCTAAATTCAACGGCACCAAATGTTCTTCCAGGATTTAATATTATAATTTGATCTGGAGAGAGAAATTTTATAATTTTTTCAGCAATATCTCTATGTGCTGACGCAGGGATCACTATTAATATGATATCAACATCTCTTAATGCTAATTCTAAATTTTGTGTAGCTAAGTTAATTGGAAAAAAACCTTTTATTGCTCCAGATGCTTTTATTCCTCCTTTCTTTTTTATATCTACAATTCTTGAAAGTGAACGATTATATAGATTTACAGAATGTCCTTTCGAAGATAAATATGCTCCAAACGCACGACCACCGTTTCCAGCCCCTACAACACAAAACTTCACTTATCAATCACCTTAAAAATAGATTTTTCTTTTTGAATTATCAAATTAGATGACTTTAAATCGGGAAGATTAGATGTAATGTCTTTAATTCTCTGTAATTCATCATATTTTTGTTGTCTCAAGTCATCCCACGAGTAGCATGCACCATTAATAATTTTTGTTTTAATTTTACCCATTGCAAATTTATTGTTTTTTAAATGTGGAGCATCAAAAATCCCATATTTTACAAGACGGTTCAAAACATTGGGATTAACATATGGATCTTTTAGTTCTTTCTCATCCTTAGTCAAACATGGGATTAAATTTATTATCCATTTTGCTTGTTTAATTAATTGTTCTTTTCTTTTTTGTATTTTATTATCAATCAAGTTTAATTTGCTTGAATATATTCTATTTATAACTTGATCTATTATTTTACAACTTTCAATTACGTCTTCTGGAAGAGCAGCATGCTGAGCTTCTGAATAACTAACTACATGAATTATATCTGGTTTTATTGCTAATTGAATCATTGTAGTAGCTGCTAATTGCCCCTTTGCTTTATCTAAATCCAATGGGAAACTGGCTAATCCTGTTCTTACTTGTTTAATTACTGAAAATTCTTTATCTACTAGAGTCTGTAATAATTCATTATTTGCTAGAATTTTGGCTAAATCCATATCAAGTGAACTTGAAGGTGGTGTATTAAACATATTTTGTGCGATGAAATGTTTTACACCTAGCTTTTTAGCTATTATCCCGCATAAATACATATCTGCCACAGATATAACATCTGGAGCGTCTCTTAAACTCCAATGGTGAGAATCGTTAATCTCGACAGGAATATTATTGTCACCATGCCATTTAATAGCTTCTAAGTGTTGAATTATTGATTCTTTTAATGTTAAAGGCCCTCTCCCATCCATTTGATTAAACCAAAAAATTGGGATAGCTGCCCAAGCATTATTAATAGTTTCTCTATATAGTTTCGCTAACTTTATAAAATCACGAGTTCCTGAATAGATTCGTAAAAGAGGATAATTTCCTGTTAATCTTGCTCTATGTAAATTTAAAAAGTCTTCCTTAGTTCTAATTGGTACTCCTCCTGCGCCAGATAAATGTTTAACTTGATCCTTAGGATGGAAATAATTAGCTTGAGTATTCTGATCTGGAGCGATTGAAATTATATCTAAAACCTCTGCATCTGCAATCTTTTTTATCCCTTTTATGGTTTCTTTCATACTTGGTAATCCAAAATGAGCTCTTATTATAGGAAAGGGCTTTTTCCATTTTATACGAGAAATTAATTCCTTAGGGATCTCTACTTCTTCTCCAGAAACAGCTAATTCATTTCTTAAAATAGAAATTATTTTATATTTTGACTCTCCACCTATAAAAAATTCATGAAAAATACCAAAATCTTTAGCAATTCTAACTACTTCAGGAGTCCCAGCAAAAAATAGTTGTTTAGGTTTGTATTCCGACTTTTCATATTTTTTTTTAAAATTTTGAAGAATTGGTATAACAGTAGAGGGTGTTAGCCGGTAGCTAAGCCCTAAAATATCTGGTTTCACTCGTTTAATTTTATCAATAATCACAGAATTTGGAACTGCAGGTCCTAAAAAGAAGCATTCAAACCCCAATTGGGTTGCAATGTTCATAAAATTATAAGATCCTGCTACATGAACGCATTGACCAATACATGCCGTTAAAATCTTTTTGGTTTTTAGCCTTTTGATATTATTATTATTATCTTTCATTATCATAAAATTTCCTCCTTATCGGAGTTTTTATAGTAATTATAATTCTTAATCATTCATAAGACAGACTTTGGGGTATTCCCTGAGCCAAATGATGAAAATTAGAAATAGATATATTTACTAATTTTTGATTGGTTATACAATTAACCATAGTAAACACTATATTATTATAGCAATGTTTGATATTTAAATATAGTGATTATTTAAATAGATATAAATTTACTTTTTAATTAAATAAATAACCTTTTAAGTAAAAGTATTTGTCTATAAGAGAAGTAAATTTATATACTTTTATATATAATATCTATATATAAAAAGAAATTTTTTTATAATATAATCTATTGGTGAAGTGAAATTTCTTCTAGCCAATCACAAAGAAAATCTACCTTAGAAATAGTAGAAAATATTTATAATGCCTTAGATGATGGGAAATTTCATACAATAAGCGAAATTTCTGAAAAGGCAAAGTCGAACTGGATTACAGTAAAAAATCAAGTAGAACTTATTAAAAAAATTCAAGATTTACCTAAAATTGATATAATTCATGCCTCAAAGCAGATATTAGTGAGAAAAGTATAATTTAGAAAGGATATAAACTTGTATTGTAAGCAGTATCAGAAAAAAATTGTATCTTATACTTACTTTAATGTTAATAAACAAATATTACCCTATTTATCAGAAATATGAGATAAATTATTGTTGAGAAAATTTTTAGTCAATAATTACTGTTGAGAAAATTAAAAAAGACAAAAAAGAAGAAGCCTAAGTAAAGAAGCTTATAGTATTTACAGATAATTACAAATTGTAAAAATTTAAAGGCTCAAATAGAATTTCTGACTAAATCAATAAATCTTCCTAGGAAATATGATATCTCTATAGAAGGTTTTTTTTAAAAAATCTAAAAAAAAAATATTAAAAATTAATATGATTGAAAATAAAAATAATAAATCGGCTGAGTCAAATAATAAAGAAAAGTGTTGTAGAAATCCAAATATTAATATTAGAAATGGGGCAAAGGTATGTTTAAATTGTGGTATGGTAATAGGCGTTGTATTACTACAGAAAGAAAGAAGAGCTTTCACTTTAGATGAAAGAAGAAAAAGAAAGCGAACTGAAAAAAGGTGGAGAGCTTATGGTCCCAGGACCATTCTTTCAAATGAAATTATAGACAGTAAAGGTAAAATCATTGATGCTAAAAAAAGATTAAAAATTAAACGTTTATCAAAAATACAAAGATCTTTAACTACAGGAATAGAGAGAAATTTATGGGAAGCTGAGCCAAAAATGTCATATCTGGTTTCTAAATTAAATATTCCTGATTATGTTTTTAAAACGGCCTGGACAATTTATAAATCTGCTGCGGAAAAGAAATTAACAATGGGTAGATCGATTAAAGGATTTATAGCTGCTTCTTTATATGTTGCAATACGAACTTATGAAATTCCTCGGTTATTAGAAGAAATAACTGACGCTCTCTTTATCTCTCGAAGAACTGTCATTCGTTCTTTAGGAATATTATTTAGAGAAATATTACCAGATCTTAATCTTAAATATAAACCAATTACACCAGAACAATTAGTATTTAAATTTGGAAATGAGTTAAAAATACCTATCAAAATACAAAAAAAAGCAGTTAATTTACTAAGATATTCGTCTAATAGAGGGCTTTCTACTAATGGAAAAGATCCAAAAGGATTTGCAGCTTCAGCTATTTATATGGCGGCAAAATCTACTGATCATCGTAAAACTCAGAGTCAAGTTTCAGATACAGCAAAAATCACAGAAGTAACTTTAAGAACTAGAATAAAAGAAATTAAAGAATTATCCCGTTTAAATTAAGAGTGTATTCATGAATTCGAAAGGGTTATTTTTAGTAAGTCCTAACATAGGACATCCCAAAATATTGAATATTGATAGTAAATTAACTAAAAAAGACTTTAAAACAGATTTATTAATCATATCTAATATAAAGAATCCAAAAAAAGTAAAAGAATTCTTAACAGATAATATTAAATTAATACCTATTTTTGACTATAAGTGGAAATTAGAACAACTTCTAAAAAAAAGAGGTTTAAGAAAAAAAATCAAACGATTATGGAGAAAAATAAAAGCTTTTTTCTCATTTAGAA
This sequence comes from Candidatus Hermodarchaeota archaeon, assembly GCA_048885525.1. Taxonomy (GTDB): domain Archaea; phylum Asgardarchaeota; class Lokiarchaeia; order Sigyniarchaeales; family SOKP01; genus Loki-b32. The sequence goes on from JBHLLP010000002.1 coordinate 77,751, forward strand.
AAAAGGAAAAACATTTTGAAAGTTCAATAGAAGAATTAGACAAGTTTGGAGAAAAACAAAAAAGAACAGTAAAAATAAAAAAGAAGGATATAAAGAAAATAAAGCCTCGCGCTTTTAGGGGAATCCCAATAATTACTAAAATCATAAATATAATATCAACAACCTCAATAAAGATCAATAACTCAAAATATATTGATGATCAATATTGTAGACCTCAGAATTATTTAAGAAAATTAGACGTTTTTGATAATTTGGATTATTTCTTTAAAATTACTTTAGAATTTAAAATAACTGATGAGATTTTAAAATTTTTGTCAACCAAAAAGTTCGTAATGTTTGACATTTTAGTTGAAGATATAAATTTGGACAAAGAAATAAATTATCACGCTATTGTAATTTCAAAAAACGATTGGACAAATATCAATATCATACAAGCAACTGATTTACATATAGCTAAAAGAAATGATGAAATATTTGATAAAATAAATAAAATGTATCGAAATCTTAGAAGTAAAAATATTAAAAAAATAAATCAAATAGAAACTAATCAACTAAACTCAAAAGATAAAGGTGATATTAGAAAATCTCTTTTTAAAATTGATCTCTCATTTAAAAAGAGACTGATTAATCCAAACAATCTTTTTAGAAAATTTATTGAGATTGTAAATAAGAAAGTAACCAAAAATGAAATTGACTTTATAATTATTACAGGAGATATTGTAGATTTTACTAATATTAGTAAAACACCAGAAAATAAAAATAAAATTTTTAGGTATAAAAAGAGTAATTGGAAAGTCTTCAAAATAATTGTCTTGAATATAAATCAGACTAATACTAAGGGTGTTAAAAGATCAACGGAAATATTATGTCCAATCTTTACCATTCCCGGCAATCATGATTATCGCCCTTGGCAGTATGATTTAAATTGGGGAGGAATTTATAAAAAAATAGGGCTTAAAAAAATTGAAGCTCAAGCATTAAAAGATGAATATTCAGCTTCTCCAATCAAAGCTATTTTAAAAAGTGAAAATGCATTAAAAGGATATTTGTCCGAAATAAATGCTTCACTAAATTACTATTTAAAATTAGAAAATTCTGTGTTTATTTTTTTAAATACTGGGGCGGATTCCTATAAAAAAATAACAGATTTTATATCAGGAAGCCCTTCTCTAACAGGTCTTACTCACAGGCAAATAGAATTTTTAAATAATATTATTGAATATAAGCACAATAAAAAATCTCAAATTTTTCTTTGTTTGCATGCACCTCCTATAAATACAAGAGAGAAACGAGGTATATTAAGCCGAATAAAGAAAAAATTTAAAAAAATGATGAGAATACATTTAGATCAGTTCAAAGAATCTAAATTTGCAAGTCTAAAAAGGAAAAGAGAAAAAGCCAGAATTGATAATAAATTTAATATAACATATGGAACGATTTCTTCTAATTGGGAGAAATTGATTGATTTTTGTATCAAATATTGTATTCTAACTATCTCAGGTCATACACACATGTTAAATGAATATAGATTGAAAAAATCTTTACAAAATAGCTCTAATGATAAGGAAGTGAAAAATTCATCTTTTTCAGTATTTTATGATGATTATTCTGAGATTTGTAAAAACATAAAGGATATTCAAAAATATAGTCCCTTTATAGTTCAAACTCCTGCGCTAGGATTAAAATCCTTTAAAAGACTTAAGAAAGCAGGAGCATATCGAGAAATAATAATAAAAAATGGAAAATTAGATTCATTTCAAGTTAAATATCTATAAATAGTTTATTCATGACATAAAAAAGCAGTGGAGGTGAAAACTAAAATAAAAGATGAGAAAATATGTCAGATATGTAGCTTTCCAAAAGAATTATGTATCTGTGAAAAATTAGGAGCCGAGGATCAACAAATAGAAATTTATAATGAAAAAAGAAGATGGGGGAAAAAAGTGACCATTGCTAAGTTTAATGGTAACTTTAATATTGATTTAGATAATCTTATTACTAGAGCAAAGAAAAAGTGCGCTTCTGGTGGAACATATGGAGACAATTATATTGAAGTACAAGGAGATCATCGTTTTAGATTAAAAAAATTTCTAATTAATGAAGGTTTCCCTAAAGAAAAAATTTTAATTGAAGATTAAAATTGTGAATGATGCATTAATTGGTTTAAAGCTATAGATGATTTTAGAGAATTTATAATAGATCTGGATTATATCTTTATTATTATAGAGATTTAAAAGCCTCTCTTTTGAAATCAAAAAAAATATAAAAAATCAATAAATCACTTGAAAATTAATGATATTCTTCTTAATCCTATCTTATTTTTCCTTTAGAAAAAACATTTTTCTCTTGGAATGAACTGCTTCAAAAGATTCTTTATAAATTTTGATGTCTTCATGTATTTCTTCTAATTCTTCATTTTTCAGCATATTATCAAAAATTCTTTTTGTTGAGAGGTATAATTTAGGAACAAATGTATCTATTTGAGATAATTGGTAAGCTAGTTCTTTTATTGAAGAAAAATCTAATTTCAAATTAATTTCTTTCCTTTTAATTCTTTCAATAATTTTCTTCTCCAATTTTCTTCGTGAAATATTACTCCATGTTATTTCATACACGAAATAATTGACAGACTGAACTGCTTCAGTTAAAAGGGCGGTTCCTGTTGCTATAAAAATGCTTCCCGTAATCAAATATGCTGTTAAAGTCCCTAATGCTAGCGTTAATGATCTATAAATTATACTTTTAACAATACTTTGTTTCCACTCTATTTTCGACAATTTTTTTTTTAATGTCATCTCAAAGTTTTTATAATTCCTATTTTATAAGAATTTCAGTTAATATATTTAATAATTTTTTTCTTAATTAATCAATAATGAATATTCTCCAAATTGTCTTTTTGAAAAAAAAGTTTCTTTAAAAAAAAATGAAGCACTAGTCATATTCTAAAGATTTATAACAAAACCACCAATCATAGCACCTATATTCCTTAGATCTTTGTTCTGCTGTTTCTTCATCTGTGGGGGGTGGTATTATAACTTGTTGACTAATTAATTCATTATTTGGCCAATTTGCAGGAATTGCAACCTTCTCTTGATCTGCATTTTTCAGGGCTTTAATTATTCTAATAATTTCATCTATATTTCGACCAAGTTCTTGTGGATAAAAGAGAATTACTCTTATTACTGTCTTTGGATCAACAATAAAGACAGCTCTAACAGTATTAGGTCCTTTACCAAGATGGATCATGCCCAGTCTTTTAGCAATATTACCATTATCAGCAATTATTGGAAATGGTATTTTTACTCCTAATTTTTCGGCAATCCATTCTATCCATTTTAAATGTGAAAAAACCTGATCTATGGAAAGTCCTACTAATTCACATTCTAATTTTTGGAATTCTTCATATCGCTTTGCAAAAGCTACATATTCAGTTGTACACACAGGTGTAAAATCTGCAGGATGACTAAAAAATACAAACCATTGTCGTTTAAAATCTTTTGGAATTTCTTTTTTACCGTGAGTTGTTATTACTTCCATCTCTGGAAATTTATCACCAATTAATGGAAATGAATTAGAATTTTTAGAGTTATTCATATAATTTCACCTCAGATATTTTTTTTATTATATCTTATTATATTCTTTTTAATTAGATATCAAATTTTAATCGATAATCTTATGGTTTTGATATTTTTTTGTTTATGTAATCTATTATTATCAAATTTTTGGGTTCTAATTTCATTTTTCCTATATCTTTTGATATCTCATTTAAAACATTCTTTTTATTAGAACGATCTTTTATCCTTGAGATTATTTTAATTTTTAATTCTTTGTTCCTCTTAAACCTTAAATTATTTTTCTTGGTTTGTTCTAATTTTCTAATATTTCCTGATTTTAAGTATTTTTTATTATTTTTTTCATTGCTATGTGTCAAATTTTTCATCTGTTTATTATATTCTATTAATTCTATTATTAAATTTAACTATTACTTAATTTTCTCTGAAGTAATTTAAAATAATAATTTGAGTCTTATAGGATAATTGATTTGGTTAGTTTTTATAAACTATATATCTAAGGATTAATTTTAGATTTCCTAAGTTAATAAATTTCAAACCATTTTTATATATTTTCTTAAAAAATACATACCTTTTAATTTTTTTGTTTTAAAAAGATAAAAATTAAAATTATTTTATTGTATAGACATTATTAGAGTAATTATTTTATAATTTAAGGTTATTCCTATGCTCTCTTTTAAGTTTCAAATTACATAATAGATTCAATTTTTATCTTTTTCTAATATTGATTCATAAACCTTAATGTAATCATCAACCATTCTTTCAACAGAAAACTTTTTTTCAACCCATCTTCGACATTCTGAGCGATCAATAAGATCAATTTTTTTTAATGCATTAATTGCTTCTTCATGAGAATTGACTAAAAAGCCAGTTTTTCCATTTACAATTACTTCAGCCATACTACCTTTGTTAAAAGATATTACGGGTGTTCCACAAGCCATTGCCTCTACAACTGACAATCCAAATGCCTCAGGAATATTAATAGGGTTTAATAATGCATAAGCTCCTCCTAATAACTCATCTCTTTTCTTTGGATCAGCAATACCAACATACTTGACTAATTCATCATCAAGGAAAGGTTCAATATTTCTTTTAAAATAATCCTTATCTTGAATAATTCCTGCTAAGATTAATTTCATTTCAACTTTAAGAGCCATTTCAATAGCTTCTTTAGCACCTTTATCATGATGTAAACGACCAAAAAATATTAGATAATCTTTTGGATTAGATTTAAAAGTAAATTGGTTCAAATCTATACCATGATATACCGTAGCTATATAATTTAATTCTGGAATTCTAGCAGCATTACTTATAGAAACGTAATAACTCTGATTATTGTATTTCTTATACACAGGTAAAATTTTGGGAGATGAGATACCATGAATTGTTGTTACCACAGGAGTGGATGTCATTTTTATATATGTTAATGGTAAAAAATCAAAATGGTTATGAATAATATCAAAATCATCTCCTCTTTCGAACAATTCAGATATATGTAAACATTCCCATACTTTTGGAATTATTTGATTATCTTCTTCATAACCATGTTCACAAACACCAACAAGATTTGCTTTAGTAATGGAATTTTTTGTAGCAAATAAAGTGACATCAATCCCTTTCTTTATAAGTCCTTCTGTCAATAAAGAGACTATATATTCCCATGGTCCATAAGAGCGAGGAGGAGTACGCCATGCGATTGGTGAGAGTATTGCTACGTGTATTATTAGTCACCTAATACAAAATTTTGCTTTTCAAGCCATTTAAGAATTTCTGAAAGACTTGCGGTTGCCAAAGCTATAGAACTATCAGCACATCCATAATAAAGTAGGATATCATCATTTTCTTGAATCCAGCCACATGGAAAAACAACTTTATCAACATCACCAAAGATTTCATACGATTCTTTTGGAGAAAAGACCCACTCATCAGATCGTGCGATTACTTTGCAGGGATCTTTTAGATCTAAAAGTCCAAGTCCTAAGCGATAAATGATACCACTAGCGGTTGTTTTAACTCCATGGTAAAGTATTAACCATCCAGAATCAGTTTTCAATGGAGGGGGAGATAAACCAATTTTATTTGCATCCCACCAACTTCCATCTCTAGCGGGAATAAGAAGTTTGTGATCACCCCAATGTTTAAGATCCGGTGAAAAAGCAATCCATATATGGGCACCAGTTCCTGACATTTTAGCAACGGGTCTATGAAGTATTGCCCATCGATTATTAAACTGAATTGGAAATATAGCAGCATCCTTGTTCTCTGGTGGCATAATAACCCCATAACGATTAAAATGCTTGAAATCTTTGGTACATGCTAATGAAACTAAAGGTCCAGCTTTAGAATAGGCAGTATAGATAATAACCCATAAATTTTTTTCTTCCAAGAATGTAATTCTAGGATCTTCAATACCCCATATTTCTTCTGGATAAGTCTTAGGATTTGGTGTCATAGTAGGTTGGGTATCAATATGCCAATTACTTATTCCATCTTTACTACGAGCTAAAGTAAAATGGGAAATTCCTCTTTTATCTTCTACTCTCATTAGAAGTATAATTTCATTATGAAATTTAATTGCACCTGCATTGAAAACTGTATTCGCAAGATAAGGCAAATCTTTTATTGAAATAATTGGATTGGCTGGATGCCGCTTAAAAAGCTCATTAAAATTTGATTTTACGATTAGATTAACACCTTTAAAATTCTAATTCTAAATTAACCTTTTGACAAGTTTTTTTAGCTTCTCTTGCTAGTTTGTATGCTTGATTATATTGTTTAGCAATAATTTCCCAAGAAACTACATTATCAAGATATCGCTTTAAATTCTCACCAAGTTTCAGTCGAAGATTCTCATTACAAGCTAGTTGAATTACCCTTTCTTTTAGCATTTTCTTTGTTGTAAATAATAAACCTCCACCACTTTCTAAAGTTTGAGCTGTTAATCCTTCCATTGGGGCTGTTGTTACATAAGGTTTATTTAAAGCTATTATCCTTGCTAATGTTCCAGATTGTGTTTCGTCAACCGTAGGTAATACAATGAAATCACAAATTGCCATTACTTTATAGTAGATATCTCCTCTAGGGATAAATTCATAATAATGAGCGATCCCTTTGTCTTGAAGTTCAAGAATGTCAGATTTCCACATTTCATAATCATTTTTATGATTCGGGTCTCGTAAAGTACCTGCAGCAAATAATTCCCATTTCTGACCACACTTTTCTTTTATCTTTTCATGAATCTCTCCCCAACTTGAAAGTAGTATGTCCCATCTTTTATTAGTTTGTATCCATCCAATCATTCCAACAAGATGATCTGATAAATTCAATTGATCTAAACCCAGCTCTGTCTTTAATTTATTAATTTCATCTATTCCCCATCTTTTATCAGATCGGGCACCATGTGGAACCACCATAATATTTTTTGGAGTTTCCCATCCTCGGGCTCTAAAAGACCAATCCAATCTCCACTTTTGATAATGGCATTTAAAAAAAACTACATCACTTCTTTGGCAAAGTTGATAAATAAAATCAGCTTCAAAATCAGTAATCCGTCCATGAATAGTATGTGGTTCAACTACAATGGGATAATCATCAATTGCCTCAAGAAGTTTAAGAAAACCTTCATTTCTATCCCCTATCCCACGTTTATCTCTATATTCATAAAGTCCATATTCATGTTCTAAATGAATTGCATATGGTTTCAACTCATCAATTTTTTTTGCAATAGGTTCATACCAATCATATCTATTTATCTCAATTAAAGGAAAAACCCCTTCTCCTTCTCCATCTGTATGGCTAATTACAAAAACATCCCTTTGAGGATTTGTCTTTTGGATGAACTCTCTTGCTTCTTCAGCAAATGTAGCAATACCACAAAGTCGTGGTGGGTAAGAACTTATTATTACTATTGGTTGATTTGACATTTTTTTACACGTTTAATTTTTCGGTTAAGTCAATCTCAGTTAAATTATCTAATAAATACATATTTAAAAGTGATAATAACCATGCTAAAGTTGATTCTGCTCCTTGATTTAGGTTAGGACCTGTTGGTGTTAATGAATCATAACATCCCCCTGTTTTATAATTATATAGTGAAGTATTTAAATCATTTCGACCTAAAAACCACTCTAGGCAATGACGTGCTTCTATGATCCATTTTTTATCTTGTGTAATTTTAAATGCTTCTATGCATGCTTCAATTATACTTTCAGCTTCAAGTGATTGTTGGTCAAATCTCGCTTTTTCTCCGTTTCGAGGATACCAACCAGAATTGCCAATTGGAGTAAACTGTCCTTTATGATTCTTTTGAATTTTCACTAACCATTCTAATAATCTTAATCCTGCTTCAACCATTTCTCCTCGTTGTAACCATTGTCCAGACATTAGTAGAGCTTGTGGAATTTTTCCATTATCATAAGTTAAAGTGTCCTCTATCCATGGCCATTTATCACTAGCATTCGAACAATATAACTCAAATAAAGAGTTAGCTATTTTTTCTCGATATCTTCTTATTTTGCTATCTCCTCCAAATCTAGCTAAGTAAGCATGAATTCCTATTAAACCTAAAGCTAATGCTCTAGGGGATTTAAATTCTGATAAAACCGATACAGCTTTATCAAAGATTATTAAAGCTTGATCCCCGAATTCTTTTGATTTTGAAAAAGCTACTGTAATCCCTAAACTCCAAACAGCACGCCCATGACTATCTTCAGATCCTTTATCTTCAAGCCATTTACGATCATATCCTAAAAAGTTACGAAATCGACCATTTTCCTCATTAAAGGCGTGCAATAAAAAACTAAAGTATTTACTATCAAGATTCCTTAGTAGATTATCTTCAATTAATAAGTTTTGAGCTAAAATTACTACTATTAACGCCCTAGCATTATCATCTGTGCAATAACCATGCACTCGATTAGGTATTATAAAATTAGCATGCTGTAAAATACCAACATCATCAGTTAACCGATCTAGATGATCAAATTTTAGCTGAGGTAGATCGAATGGAGATGATCGTAATGATTTTATCCTTAAAATGGATTTTGGCTCTGATAGTCTTTTTTCAACAACTTCTGCAAATATCTTTATATAATTTCTAGCAACTTCTTTCCAAACCATATCTCTAGAATATAAATAGGCTTTTTTACGCATAAGATGTCTCTCAGTTTCGTTATTTAATAGATTAATAATTTGATCTGCAATACTTTCCGGATCTTGAAAAGGTACTATTATTCCTTTCCCATCATCTAAAATTTCTTCAGCATACCAATAAGGTGTAGATATTATAGCCTTACCAGTTCCAAGAGCATAAGCAAGTGTTCCAGAGACGATTTGTTCTTTGTTTATATATGGAGTTACATAAATATCAGCAGCTCCTAAAAATTCGCATAATTCCTCTAATTCTACAAACCTATTATAAAAAATTATATGATCTTCTACTCCTAATTCCCTAGCTCTTATTTGAAGAGAATACCGATATGATTCGCCATGTTCTTTCTTTACATTTGGATGTGTTGCACCAAGAACAATATAAGTCACATTTGGATGTGCTTTAATTATTTTGGGTAAGGCATCTATCATTGTTTCTATCCCTTTACCAGGATTAATCAAGCCGAAAGTCAAAATAACATCCTTTCCTTCAACTCCAAATTGATCTTTAAAAAAATTAGGGTCTATAAAAGGAACATCTGGAATTCCATGATGAATTACATTAATTTTATCATCAGAAATCCCATATTCTTCTTTTAAAATACGTTTAGCTTTATGACTCATGACGATTAAACGATCTGACAATTTATTTATTGTTTCAACAATCTTTCGTACTTTGGGTGGAGGATTGGGTATAAGAGTATGTAATGTTGATACAATTGGCATATGTATATTACGAAGTAAGGTTAAGATATAACTTCCATATTCTCCACTATAAATGCCAAATTCATGTTGTAGGCAAACTACATCAACCTTATTAATATTCAAAAATTCTGCAGCCAGAGAATAATCTTTTAATCTATTAACATTCAATTCAAAACGAACATGATTAGGATAATGATAACCTTCAGGTATATCATTCATTGCTAAAGCCCAACATTTACTTTTTGGTAATTCATTTGAAACTGCTTGTAAAAGATCGGCAGTGAAAGTTGCAATACCACATTGACGTGGTATGTAATTACCAATAAAAGCAATATTTCTCAAATTTTGATGGTATATTCTCTTTACACTCATAAAAATTATTTTATTTTTTACTAAGATTTTTGTTATATTTACTTAAAATATGTTAATTTAAATACAAATTGAAAAGAAGAGATTTACTTTATAATATCTGTTATAAAACAAGTTTCTACAATTTTAATACCTTCAATTTGAGAAATTTTTCCTTCAATTAATGGATTAAACTCTTCAATTGAAGAAATCTCAATTTTTATTAATAGACCACAGTCACCAGATAATCTCCAGATATCTGTTACTTCTTCAATATCTTTTAAATTGTTTATTATTCTCTTAATTTCTTTAAAATTTAGTTCCAATTTTACGGTTGCATTAATTTTTGGCTGGCTTTCAATATCATATTCAATAGTAAATTTGTCAATTATTTCATTTTCTATCATCTTTTTAACACGACGTCTGATAGTCGCTTCTGTTTTTCCTACAACCTCAGCAATTTCACTATAAGATTTTCTACTATCTTCTTTCAATTCCTCTAAAATAACAAGATCAATTGCATCCAACATTTTATTAATCTCAATCAAGATAATAACCGATATTATATAAAATTTAGGTTTATGAAAAAGACTTTGTATTAAAATGTAGTATTATAAATTATTTTGTTTATTAAATTATCAAAAAGTATCACATCCGAGCATTTAAGGTAATAACTTAAGAAAAGCTAAATTTTCCAAATCGAAAAACATTCATTTTAAGATTGGATTTGTAATAAAATTAATAATTTTAGGCAGAGTTTCATGAATAAATTCATTAGAAGGATTACCTATCTTTATTCCTTTGCATTTTCTTTCTAAATATATATTATATCGTTTTTTCCTATAAAGATAGAATAATCTTTTATTATTTGACTTTAAAATTAAAAATGGGAAGATTTTACATATTATAGGTTTTATTTGGTGTATTTTACATTTAGATTTCCCATCTGAAGTTTCTTGAAAAATACAATTTCCACTTATTGTTCGTTTAAGGAAATATTTTATTGGATATTTATTATAATTAAAAATTTCGCTCCCAAACAATATATAAATTTTCTCATATTCATTTTTTTCTAAAGAGATATCATAAGAACGACAGCATAGTCCACAGGATACACATTTCCATGATTCTACTTTTCTCCATGATATAAATTTCATTTGTCAGCAATTTTGTTTTATTATTTAATCTATAATTTTTTTGAAATTATTCAAGTGTTTCTTTTTTCCAATCCTTCATTTTCTCCAAATTCTTGAATTCTTCCCCCGGTGGATGATATATTTCTTTATTGAATTTATAGGATTTTATTATTTCTTTCTCTAAAGGTTTGGTTTGACCGCAAGAATTACAAATGAGAACATTATTATCTTTATCTTTAGATGGAAGCATCATTCCATCACATTTTTCACAAAATTCAACCATTTTTTATCAATTGCTATATCTATCTACTTCTATTCAATTTTTATAAGAAAGTTAATTCAAACTCTTCTTCAATTACTTTTTCGCTGGTAATATTCATATTATTAATCACTTTTATTAGCTTCAAAATTGCTTTTTCTAAAATCTCTTCCTTTTTAACTCCAGTACAAACATACTTGCCTGTTGAAAATAGCAAAAATACCGCACGAGGATTTTTCATATTATAAATCAAACCAGGAAAGACTTCAGGTTCATACATGACATAATCCATTACTAAGACAGCTTTATTTAAATCTATAAGAGTGTGCAAATTACCATTTGCAACTATATTTTGAATAGAAATTTTAGGGTCAGATATCTTAATGCCAAACTTTTTTATTTTTTTTAACAACTTTTTAACTGCAATTTCAGCATCATGGACAAATTCAAGACCTGTAATTACCATTTTACCTGTAGAGAAAATCAAAAATGTAGCCCTGGGATCATCTTGTCTATAAATTAAGCCAGGGAATCTTTCTGGAAAATATTCAGCATCATATAATTTTCGAGCTATTTTCACCAGATCGAATTTCTCAGTAATATCTATTTTTGCTGTAGCTACGATATTATTTATTCTATAATCCAAATTGCTTTCATAGTTTTCCTTTTGTTCAGATTTATAAATATCTGTCACTTTTATCCCCTTTTTTCATTTTCGATTAATTTAATAATTTCTTTTTTGTAAAGCTCATGATTACCAGAATGCTTTGCTTTTTTAAACAATCTTTGTAGCTGTCGTTTAGCAATTGGTCTAAGCTTCTTAAAATTTATTTCTAATTCTTTATCATCAGCAGAGATGTCTTTACTTATTTTTTCTCTTTTGAAATCTAAGTGTTCTCTATAAATTTTACCTCTATAATGATATTTATCACATTTATTACAATAATATTTATTCATTTAAACCATTATTTTCTTTAATTTAACTTAATTATTATATCCAAATACTAGAAATTTAATTATTTCATATTCAATTGAATCTAGGAAAGATTAAGGGAAATGGGGATATTATTATCACTTGCTTTCCAAAATGAACAACTTACGATCATGAGGTATATAAAAAGTATCGTTTTTCTTTATTATTACTGAATGAAAGTACTCTGCTAAGCCAAGAAAACCGCGTATTATTGCTTCATCTTGCTCAAAAGTAAATTTTATGATAGATGTCGCATTATTAGATTTAAATTTAACTTTATCTTGGACTCTATTATCTATTAGAGGGAGTTTTAATTCAGTTATAAGTTCATATACTTTTTTCATAAAATCTTCTTGTGTTCCCATTTCAACACCATTGAACAATTTAACTACTTTTTATAAATTTCTAATAACAATGCTTGATTGTCCCCTAAATATCATTTTAAATTAACCAATTTGATTAAATATCTAAAAAAATCCTTATGAAAAGGTAGAAAATAATTTTTCTTTTATTATAATATCTTATTTGATATTCAGGTTAATTTAAAAGGACAATTACACTTAAAGGATATCAAATCATTTTTATATCTATTTTATTAAAAAAAATAAGGATATTTAATTTTTACCATAAAACAAAAGAAATAACTTTATAAATTCCTATTAAGGTTTTAATATCCTTTCCTTTTTGAAACAAATTTTTTATGATTAAGTTTTCTTCATTAACTATTCAATTTTTAAATCTCTTTTATATTATTTAATATAAATTTTAGGAATTTTCTTGAAAAAAAGGAATTAGATTAATCTATATTCTCCTTGAAATATCTTCTATTAAATTAATTAGTTCTCATAAATTTTATTAGAATTTTATGATTTAATTTAAATTGTAAATTCTTTAGTATCAAAAATAAACATTTAATTTATGATGAGCCTAGCATAATGAGTATATACGCTGATGATGTCGTAAACTTTACATCTGTATTAAAGATTGCATATAATTTTTTAACTGGGAGAGATTATTTACAAAAAAAAAAATCAAAAGAAAGTAAGACTCTGGTTTCGGTAGCATCAGGATTTCCTGATTTGGTATTCGCTGCTGATTCGATTCCTGTTTTTCCAATCCGCATGGAAAAGTTTAAACTTAACGTATATTTACTTGCTTTAAATTCAGCAACAAGTCTATTTGGTTGGAATCTGACAATGAAATTGTTAGGTATTGCCCGACAAATAGATTTTCTTAAAATCGTAGATAATGTATTAAATGACGTAATTAATTCAATTAATAATAAGTATAATTTAATGTATGATTTAGCAATAAAAAAAAATGTTTCATCAGATTTTTGTTTTGGTATTAAATCTATGTATGGAATGAATGTTTCGGAAGCAAATATATGTGATTGTAGTTTAAATTATACTATTCGATGTAGTAAATATAATCAATACCTTAAATCGTTAAGAGCAATAATTCCAAATCAAATTTGGATTGAAATTCCTCCAAATGAAAAGATAAATGAAAATAAATCATTAGAAATTATGGTTGATAACATACAAAAAGGTATTGTAGAATTGGAAAATTTCACCGGAAACATAGTAACGGATAATAGCCTAAATAAACAATTTCGAATAGGTAATCAAGTAAAGAGATATTATAAAACAATCATTGATGAGATTAGCACCTCAGATTTTTTTCCGTGTAATCCTGCTACTTTTGCAGAAATCTTAGCATTATTAACCATCTCTTTTCAAGATTATAATTCCAATGCTCAGAGATATTTGGAAAATATTAGCCATTTAGTAAAAGAAATGAGAGAACGTATAGAAAGAGGCGTTGGGATGGATGTGTCCAATATGCCAAGAATATTATTATCCCCAATATTTAATGGTTGGGAACCTGAAACTCAAGAAATCATTTATAATTTAGGAGGAAAAGTAATATACTCAGATTGGGATTTGCTAGGATTATTAGAAGAAATTCCTGTTTCAAAGGATTCTGATCCAATTGAGGAATATGCTCGATTCCTTTTAAATTCCTCAAAAAAAGGATTATCATGTCTAAATAATTGCGATACTTTAACCAATTCTTACCAAAAATATATAAAAAAGCTGAAAGTTGATGGTTTTATAATTAATCAATTAGCCGATTGTAATATAAATTTTAATTGTTATGACTTTTTGGAAAATAAAATTAGAACTGAACTTAGAATACCTTCAATTGGAATTAATTTTAGAAAGATAGGAGATAATGTTGAACAAACAAAGTCTAAATTAATAACCTTCATGGAATTATTCAGCTAAAGAAAGAAGAAAAACGCTTAAGTACCAAAAAAATCGGAGGGTTTAAGTAAGTGTTGATCTTCCTCTTTCTCCTTTTTTGCTTTTTCATGAGGATCTACCCATTCTGGTTCACTAGTTGCTGTAGTTGGTGCAGCTCCTCCAGGAGCCTTTAACCCGGATGCTTTTAAACGAATATCCGCCGATATCGCTTCTGGTTGTTGTCCCACCATAACTGATGCTGTTGGTACATAATTAATTCCTCCTGCTTTTAAGACTTTTAATTCACTTAACACCTTCTCAAGATTCATTGATTGTACACTTTTATTCATTGTGTCCATTATTTCTTTTAGTGATTTAGATGTTTCTCTTAATCCTTTTGGATTAATACCTGTAAGTAAAGAATCTAAATTAGCACTTATATTTTCATTTAATTCTTTTAGAGATTCCAACACAGTATTCCAATGTTTATTCATTTGAGATTCAATGGCACTAATCATTTTGATGGTTTCATTCACGAAATTTCAGGAAAACTGAAAAATTTTCATGAAATTGACATGTGCCTCATATCTCTCCTCGTCCTTAGCTCGAAGATCTGAAATAAGCATTATAAGCTTCCTTAGAGCTTCTTTTTCTTCACTCATTATTTACCAAAATATATATTATTTTTTCTAATTATTATAATGATTATAAAGATTTTTATATATATTCCTTTCTAATATTTAATCTAATAATTTTAAAGCGAATATTAAAATGCCAATTAAACATAAAGAATGGGTTAAAAATCCAAAAATTTTTGAAATTAATACATGGTCATGGCTTCATTTTCTATCAGAGACTTTTAATAATCCGATTACTCTAAAGAATGTCCCTAACGAGATTATTCAAAGAGAATTAAGATTTTTCGACGCAGTGTGGCTTATGGGGGTGTGGGAAAGAAGTCCTGCTAGTAAAAAGATAGCATTTGAGCATCCTGATCTACAAGAAGAATATCATAAAGCTTTAGAAGACTTTAGAGATGATGACGTTATAGGATCACCATATTCAGTATATTATTATCATGTTGATAAATATTTTGGTGGTATTGATGGTTTAAAGAAGGTCAGAGAGAGATTTGCTGAACAAGATATCAGATTAATATTGGATTACGTCCCAAATCATGTATCTATAGATTCATTATGGACATTTGAATCAGGTTTATTCATTGAAGGGACTTTAGATGATTTAATGGCTCATCCATATGAATTTTTCAGTATAGGAAAAAAAGTATTTGCTTATGGTCGTGATCCAAATTTTCCTCCTTGGACAGACACAATTCAAATTAACGCTTTCTCAAAAGAGGCTCGTCAAAAGACAATTAATACTCTTTTAAGTATTGCTGAACTCTGTGATGGTATTCGCTGTGATATGGCAATGTTAATGACCAATAATATATTTAATAGAACATGGGGTAAAAGAGCGGGACCTCCTCCAAAACAAGAATTTTGGGAAGAAATCATTACTGCTGTGAAGGAGAAATATCCAAATTTCCTATTTATAGCAGAAGTGTATTGGGATATGGAATGGGAACTTCAACAACAAGGATTCGATTTTTGTTATGATAAAAAGTTGTATGAGCGATTAACCCATGAGAATGCAACCCTAATTAGAGATCATCTAAAGGCAGAATGGCTTTATCAAAGTAAGCTTATGAGATTTATTGAAAACCATGATGAGTTAAGAGCTGTAGAAAGATTTGGAGAAGAGAAGTCAAAAGCTGCTGCAATTATAGCATTTACGTTACCAGGAGCAAGATTAATATATGAGGGACAGACTCGTGGTAATAAAGTAAAATTACCAGTTCAACTTGGAAGAAGACCATTTGAAGAAGATAATAAAAATCTATATAATTTTTATCAAAATTTATTAAAATCAATTCCTGGAAGAGAATTTGGTAATGCTAGCTGGTCTCTATGTGAATCAAAATCTTTAGAGTCTAACAATTCTTCATTTTCAAATATCATTTCTTATTTATGGTGGATAAATGATAATTATAGACTTATAGTTGTTAATTATAGTCCAGTTCCTTCAAAAGCTCATGTAAGAATAAGTCCTTTTCATTTTGATACTCATAAATGGAAATTCATAGACTTACTTAATCAGAAATCCTATACATACAATGGAGAAGATTTGTATAAACATGGTTTATATGTAGAGTTAAATGCATGGAATGGTCATATTTTTAGTATAAAGAAAGATTAGTAGGTTTCATCATCTACTCGTAAGAAGTTTTTAATAATATAATAAACTAATGCTTTATATGAAAACTGTTATCATTGCCGCAGGAGAAGGAAAAAGACTAAGACCAGTAACTTCTACCCTGCCAAAACCTTTGATTCCAATTGCTGGAAAACCTTTACTAGAGCATACGATATTAGGATTAAAAGATTCTGGAATAACTGAAATTTTGCTTGTTGTTGGATATAAAGAAAATTTAATTAAGGATTATTTTGGAGATGGAAAAGAGAAATTTGATATAAAAATTCAATATATTACGCAAAAGGAGCAATTGGGAACAGCTCATGCTTTTGGATATGGTAAAGATTTCGCGAATAATGAACCTATTTTGTTAATGTATGGTGATTTATTAGTAGAAGCAAAAGTTTATCAAGAAATTGTTCAAAAATTTATGGAAAAAGAAGTAGAAGGTATAATATTATTAATGGAAGTAGTAAATCCCGAAGAATTTGGCATTGTTTCTTTAAATCCTCAGGGATTTGTAGAAAAAATTATAGAAAAGCCTACGCCAGAGATGAATGCAGGAAATCTAGCAAATGCAGGCGTTTTTATATTTGATTCTAGTATCTTTCAAGCAATTGAAAAGACTGAAAAATCAGTTCGAGGTGAATATGAATTTACAGATTCTATGGAAATTCTAATAAACCAATTTAAAGGGAGAATTTTTGGTCATACACTTAAAGATTATTTCTGGAGTGATATAGGATTACCTTGGCAATTTTTAGATGCGAATAGATATCTTTTAGACAAAGTTGAAAAAAAAATATTGGGGCAGGTTGAAGAAAATGTTCATATCTCAGGCAAAATATATATTGGTGTGGGAACTACCATTAGATCTGGTTCTTATATTCAAGGTCCTTGTTACATTGGAAATAATAATTTAATTGGTCCAAATTCAATAATAGGACCATATACATTCATTGCTAATGATTGTCATATTAGTATTAGTGAAATAGAAAATTCTATTATTCTTTCGAATACTTTAATTCCAGACATTAATTATATAGGAGATACTATTATCTGTGAGAATGTAAATCTGGGATCTGGGACTAATGTCAAGAATTTAAGATTTGATGAAGAGAATGTTAAGGTAACAATTAAAGGTCAATTAGTTGATTCAAGAAGAAAGAAGTTAGGCGCAATTATAGGATCAAATGTAGAAATTG
The DNA here is from genome assembly GCA_048885525.1 of Candidatus Hermodarchaeota archaeon. Classification (GTDB taxonomy): domain Archaea; phylum Asgardarchaeota; class Lokiarchaeia; order Sigyniarchaeales; family SOKP01; genus Loki-b32. The sequence goes on from JBHLLP010000002.1 coordinate 95,602, forward strand.
GAACAAATGTTATTATATTGCCCGGGAAAATTATTGGGGAAAATTCAAGAATCGGCCCGGATACATTAGTAAGAGAGGATATTCCTCCAAATACTTTTTATTACACTAATCCAAATAAAGAGATTATTAAGAAGAGTTTAAAATAATTGTAATATCTACTTGTAAAAGTTTTATTAAGAGTTAGAAATTATTTTTATTAAAAAGAATATGAAATATGAACTAGGAAAGGGATTTAACCATATGTTAGATAAAAAGAATTCAGTAATTTCTGCTTTAATAGATAGAGGAGTTAAAATACCGAATCCTGCTTCAGTTGAGATAGGCGAAGAAGTCGATATTAATCTAATATCATCTGAGAATGTTATAATACATTCTGGTTGTAAAATATTTGGTGAAAAAACAATTATTATGCCAGGAGTTAAGCTCGGTAGTAGATCTCCAGTTACTATTAAGAATTGTCAATTAGGAAAAGACGTAGAATTAAGAGGAGGTTATTTTGAAGAATCAACTTTTCTGGATTCTGCGAATATGGGTGATGGAGCTGAAGTCCGGGCAGGTTGTCTTTTAGAAGAGGAAGCTAATGGTGCTCATACAATAGGTCTTAAACAAACTGTTCTTTTTCCATTTGTTACATTAGGGAGTATTATTAACTTTTGTGATATTTTAATGGCAGGAGGGACGAGCAGAGCAAATCATAGTGAAGTAGGCAGTTCATATATTCATTTTAATTACACACCTAATCAGGATAAAGCAACTGCATCTTTAGTCGGAGATGTTCCTTATGGTGTTATGCTCAATCAACCTCCAATCTTTTTGGGCGGTCAAGGAGGATTGGTAGGGCCAAGTCAGATAGGATATAATACCACTATAGCTGCAGGAGTTATTTATCGTGGAGATTGTCCTCAAGGCCATAAGCTTTTAATGGGAAAAGAACCTCAAAAAGAAGATAAAAATTTCTATCCTGGCCTCTATTGGAGTATTAAAAGAAGAGTTATAAATTCTATTGAATATATTGCTAATATAATAGCTCTTAGACAATGGTACCTATATGTACGCTCTAAGTTTTATCAGGGTAATAATATGAAAAAGTTGCTCTATGAAGGTGCTGTTGAAAAGATTGAGATTATTTTTAATGAGAGAGTTAAACGATTCAAAGCACTAGCTAATAAGATGCAGAAGTCTATAGAATTATATAAATCGATTATGGATGATAAAGCATCAGAAGAGTTAATCAAGCAAAAAAGAGAACTATTAGAGAATAATTCATATATAGAGAATGGTTTTATTGAATGTTTATCTTATTCCGGTGATAAGGAAAAAAGAGACGAATTTTTAAATAATTTAGATACATCAACTAAGGATTATATTAATGTAATAAAAAATTTAGATCAGCATAGTTTAGAACTTGGAACTTCTTGGCTTTTAAGTATAGTTGAACAAACTCGTAAGACCATAATGAAATATCTTCCATCGTTTATTTAATGTTTCTTTTTTCATTTTATAAACGTAAATTAATGGACTGTAACAGTTTTCGATAAATTAAGCGGTTTGTCAGGATCTAAACCGTGAAGTAGAGAAGCGTAATACGCCAATAATTGTAACGCAGGTGTGAACGTTATTGGACTGAAGATATTATAATATTTATTACCAGGTTGTGGTATTTCAATTGTTTTATCACTTAATTCCGAAATAATTTTATCGTCTTCAACAACAAGAGAAATAATTTTGCCTCCTCTTGCCTTAAATTCCATTACATTTCCAATTAATCGTTGATAAGTCTCATCTGGGGGGGCAATGAATATAATAGGAAATCCTTCTCTAACTAGAGAAATCGGTCCATGTTTAGCATGTGCGGCTGAATATCCTTCAATAAAACGACAAGCAACTTCTTTTAATTTCAAGCCTCCTTCTTTAGCAGTAGCGATTGATATTCCCCTTGCTAAAAAGAAAAATTGTGTGCTTTTTTCTAGAGTATTTACAATATTTTTAATCACATGAACCTTTTCATTCAAAAAATTTTCAATAATTTGCGGAGTAGATTGTAGGGCTATCTTATAATTTTTAATATCTGATTCTGATTCAACTTTTCTTAGTTTTGCAATCTCTAATGCAATTAAAGCTAAAGTGAGCACTTGAGTACAATAGGTCTTAGTTGCCGCAACACCTATCTCTGGTCCAGCTTGAGTTACAATCACATGATCAGAATATCTAGTAAGTGTAGATCCCACTACATTTGTAATTGTTAAAATTTTTACATTTTTGTTATTTTTTGCCCATCTAATTGCTTCAATTGTATCAATTGTTTCACCGGATTGTGAAAGCGCAATTATTACTGAATCATTTTTTAATGAATTGGATAATTGAGTTTGGAATTCAGAACATTCAATTGCTTGTATATATTTACCTAAAAATCTTGTAATAATAAATTTCCCCGCCAAAGAAGCGTAAAAAGAAGTTCCTGCCGCAGTTATATAGATATTATCTGCGGACCATAAATGATTAGCAAAAATTCTTAATAGATCTTTAGAAATTTTCAGAGTTCGTCTCATTGCGTTTGGTTCTTCATATATTTCTTTTAACATAAAATGTTCATAACCTCCTTTTTCTGCAGCATCAATATTCCATTCAATTAAATTTAATTCTTTCTCAATTTTTATATCATTCTTAAGATCATAGAATTCAACTTCACCTGCTTTTAGAACAGCAAGTTCATCATCCTCCATAATATAACATTTTCTTGTTAATGGTAAAAAAGCAGGAATATCTGATGCTAAATAAGTAGTTTTATTTTCATCTATTCCAATTACTAATGGAGATTCTTTCCTCACAACAATTATTAAATCTGGATAATCAGCATGACAAACTGCTAATCCATATGCACCACTACATAACTCCAATGCTTTTATTACAGAGTCTTTTAAATTAAATCCTTCTTTCAATTTGCTTTCAATTAAATGAGGAATAACTTCTGTATCTGTATCAGATTTGAAAATATGACCTTTTTTAATGAGTTCTTTTCTTAAGTCTATAAAATTATCAATTATACCATTATGAACAACCGCAATTTTATTAGAACAATCCGTATGTGGGTGACTGTTGATTTTTGTAGGTGCTCCATGAGTAGCCCACCTTGTGTGTGCAAGAGCAAGTTTAGAGTCATTTGGGATATCTGCTAAATTGATTTTTTTTTGAATTTCATCAATTTTTCCTGAATCTTTTTTAACAAATAAAGTAGAATTAGATAGAGAAACTATTCCACAGGAATCGTATCCTCGATATTCTAAGCGCTTAATTCCCTCAACTACGACTTTTCCTAAGGATAAATTGTTTTGATTTGTTATTATCCCAAAAATACCGCACATTTTAAAATAAAAAGCATCTAAGATATTTTAATGTTTCATTTATTGATTGGTAGGATTGAGATTATTTGAGAAAATGATATATACTAATTTTTATATTAAAGTAGCCATTTTTTACATTAAATTTTTATATACAATTCTTTAATAAGGTAATAAAATTTGCCAATCAGCGTTATAATAACAAAAGATTTTAATCATATGAGTGAAGTAGCAGCGGAAATAGTTATAGAAAGTATTATCAATGGGCTAAATGAACAAGAAGAGTTTGTATTAGGTTTAGCTACTGGAAATTCACCTACGGGTCTTTATAAACATCTAGCAAAATCATTTAATTCTGGAAAAATAGATAGCACAAAGATTCGTAGTTTTAATCTTGATGAATATATAGGACTTCCTGGTGAAAACCCCCAACAAAGAATGTTACACCCTGAGAGTTATTGTTATTTTATGATTCAAGAATTTTTTGGCCTTCTCGATAAAAAATTCATTGAAACATCTGTACCCTATGGTAATTTGATTGATCAGAAAAAATTAATAAATGAACTTAAAACACACCCAGAAGACTGGAAGGAATTAGGAACCAATGCTGGTAAGTCAATTGTTATCAAAGAAAATTCATCCTCAGATTATTTACAGTGGATTAGAAAAAGTTTATTAGAAGAATATGCTCATAAAATAAATGATGCTGGAGGCATTGATTTACAAATAATAGGTGTTGGAGGTCGTGGTCATGTAGCTTTCCATGAATCGGGGATCCCTTTTAAAGATAGTAGTCTTTTATTAGTAAAACTTGATGATAATACAGTTGAAAATGCTGTGGTCGATGGACATTTCTCTTCAAAAGAAGAATCTCCATTGTATGCCATCAGTATGGGTGTTGAATTAGTATATAAAGCAAAAAAAGTAATGTTATTAGCTAATGGAGAGCGTAAGGTTGAATCAATCTCAAAATCATTATTAAATACCCCAACTCCTGAAATCCCTATATCTTATGGACAAATATATTCAGAAAATGGTGGCAATTTAATTTATATAATCGATAAGATTGCTGGGCGAAAACTTCTAGCTAATAAAAAAATATTAAAAGAAAAAGGATTTGAAATGAGACTCTTAATATAAAAATTATTTATGCTTTTTTTTATATTATCTATAATTTTGATACTAAAAACATATTAAATCCATTAGAAAAAGCAAAAAAAATTTAAGAATTAAGAAAACCTTATATTAAATTTAATTTTTTCATTCGTTCTTGAGCAAGTTCGTTCAATGCTTTTGATTCTTCCAAACTTACACTTGATTCTCCAGAGAGCCTTAAATAAGGGCTTGTTCCAGAGCGTCTTATCAAAATCCATCCATCATTATAATCAAATCTTACTCCATCCATCTTGTTGATGTTTTTTATTTGTTTTCCTTCTATATCTAAAACTTCTTTTATTTCATCAGTGATTTTTTTATTTATGTCCTCTGTAAAGGGTATATCTTTTTTTAATTTAAAGTTCGTGCTATAGTATGGATATATAGGAATATCTTCCAATAACTCTCGTAAGGTTTTTCCAGATTCAACAATCATCCTTAACACTTTAGCTATCGTGGCTAATGAATCAGGTCCTAGATGAGTTCTAGGCCATATGTATGTGCCAGAGGTTTCTCCTCCTAAAAAGCCTCCATGTTCTTTTAATGCTTGTGCGACTTTTATATCCCCAACTTCCGTGTAAATAACCTCACATCCAATAGGTGTCAATATATCTTCCAATAAACTCGATGAATTAATTGCAGTAGTAACTTTTAGGTTTTCCTGAGGGATTTCATTTTTATATCTATTGAAGTAATCAACAGCCATTAATGCCAAAAGACGAATTGGATCAACAATTTCTCCATCTTCATCTAAAAATATAACCCTATCGGCATCTCCATCAAGTGCTATTCCGATATCACTTGTATCTGAGGATTTCAGAAATTTTGAAAGCTTAATTAAATTTTCTTTGCTTGGTTCCGAATTACGCCCTGGAAATTTACCGTCCATTTGAGCATTAATGGTCATAATTTTTACATTATAAGTGCTTAATAATTTTGGAGCTATATCGCATCCAGCTCCGTTTCCCGGATCAAGTATTACATGTAATGAACTTCCCTCAAATTTGATACGATTTGTAATATCATCAATATGAATATCATTAATATCCTCAACATGCGTAACCTTTCCTACTTCATCCCAATTAATATCTATAAATTTTTTATCATTGTAAATTCTTTCAATTTCTTCTTCTTGTTCAGGTATGTACCCCATTCCAGACGGATTCCAAATTTTTAGACCGATATATTCGGGGGTATTATGAGACGCAGTAATCATAACTCCACAATCTGCATTTAAAAATTTTTGCGACATTGCTAAAGTAGGAGTTGTGACTATACCTAAGGTTTTTACAGTGCAACCAGTGCTTACTAAACCAGAAATTAAAGCATATTCTATTGGTAAAGCAGAAGTTCTAATATCTTTACCGATAACAACGGTACCTTTACCATTTAGATAGGTTCCCAATGCAAGACCTACATCTAACGCCATTTGAGGTGTAAACATGACATCTGATTCACTATAATTTTGAAATACACGACGTATTCCAGATGTGCCAAACATAACTGTTGTCATTTAATTATCACCATTAATGAAAATAATTATTTTTTTCTATAAAGATGTTTTAATATACGATAAATTGAAGTAATGAAGATTATTAAATATATTTTCTGTATCTAATGATAATCTAATCCATTAAATTCTATGTTTCAACTTCAAATTTACAAGAACTTATATAAATAAAAAAAAGGATACCATTAAAGTAATTCTTTGATTTTGTCAGATTTTTCATCTCTTAATTATTTTTAATAACTTAATTAAAAAAAGAAAAATATTAATTTCCTCAAATTCTATATAAATTAATATTATATTATGTTAAAACTCTACCAGCTTTTTAGCTTTTCCCAAAATGATTTACCAAGGACTTTTTAACATCTTAGATTTATACTTCAAGGAGATTGATCTTTTTTATAATAATATAGATCAATATTTCCGGGATAAAATCATTAACTTTTTTGAAGAAAGTCTTGTAAATGACAGTAATATTAACCAAAAGCTTGAAGAACTTACAAAGTTTGTTATAAAACTTTTTGTGGACATTGGGTTTGAAGAATTTGAAATAGAGAAAGAATTTTTAGATCCTTTTCTAGAAATAAGAAATAAAGATGCTGAAGAAATAACTTCGATTTTAGAATTGTATGAAAAAAAACTTGCACCAATAATTTATGAAATCTTTTTAGAGATAATTGTTGATTATCTTATAGATATTAAAGTTGCAACTTTAATGTTAAAACTAAAATCTGAAGGATTCCTAACAATTGAATTTATTATGGAACTGAGAAATTTAAAAAATCTAATTGAGAGAGATCCTGAAAAAAGGGAGAATTTAAAAAAATATATTCAAATTCAAGAGAAAATAATTGATAAATTTCAAAAGAATAAGGAGAAAATTGAAAGCCTTGAGGATCTTCAAGAACCAGAATTTAAACTCCAAATATTATATTTGATTTATAGAATTATTCATTTCTTCCATCTTCAGAAAAAATTTGATTTCTCTCACATAAAATCATATTTAGAAGAAAATTTAGATGAATGGTTGATAGATGTTCCATTGGTTACACTAAAAAACCCAGATATTTATTATTGTGGAATTTATCTATCTAATCAACTGAATACCAATCTTGATAATAAAAAAATTAAAGAATTTTTGTTAAATTTGTTTAAAGAAGCAATAGAAAGATACGAATCCCCACTTATAGAAGCTACAGATGGCGCCTATTATTTTGTTAAATCAACAGAATTGATGAAATTATGGCTCACTTATGAACAGATAAATAAAATTATTAAAGCAGATGCAAAATTTTTTGAATCTAATTATCTAAAAAACCTAGAAACATCTCAATTAGTTGTGATCTTAAAATTATACTATCATTTAGGAGTCAGTAGACTCGAACAAAAGATTAAAGCTATTAGCGAAGAATTAGAGTTACGCATTACACCAGATGGAATAAAACAGTTTCGAGATGGTTTTGTTTCTTCAGAAGCCACTTATTATGTTCTTTTTTGTCATTACATGAATAATTCACTTGAGAAGCTTAAGGATTTCGATTTACTAAAAGTTATTGTATCTCGGATCTATAGAAACTTAGAGCTCCTTGATTTTTCTGTAGATACGAACTATGATCTATTGAGCGAATTATTTTATTCTATTGAAAGTTTAAAACTGTTTAATTGTATAGAAACTAAAGAAATGATAAAGCACTTAGCAAAGTATTTATTTCCTCAGGAAATATTTGATACTATCTCATCTAGTAAAGAAACAATTCGAGAAAAAGCAAAATTTAGACATTTAAAAGTAAATAAAATTACAGGAGAAACAATTTATTAACCCAAATTATCTTATTACCTATTTCTTTAATGATTTTAGCATTAATTAATATATTGACTAAAATTATAAATTAATCCTAATCATTTTAATAAGTTAATAAAAAAAAGCTACTGGTATTTATGGTTTTTAAAGATTTTGATTTAATTTATAAAGATAACCGTTGTGAGATTAAAGATAAACAGAAGATAGAATTGAAATTAAAGGAAATTTTAGGGGATAACAATGTTTCAACAAAAAAAATTGATATTTTGGCTTATACCAAGGATACATCACTTATAACATTGAATTGGACAATCCAAGGTCAAATTGCTGGATTACCAGATTTTGTAACATGGCCAGAAACTACAGAACAAATTAGCGAAATTCTAAAGTTTGCAAATCAAGAAAAGATTCCAATTATACCATATGGTGAAGGATCTGGAGTTGTTGGTGGAGCAATACCTATTCATGGTGGAATTATACTTGATATGAAGAAATTTAATAAAGTTCTTGAAATAAATGATAAAAATTTAACAGTTACTGCTCAAACAGGTATAAATGGAATGAATCTAGAGCGATATTTAAATAATAAAGGATATACAACTGGGCATATACCCCAATCTCTTTATATTTCTTCTTTAGGAGGATGGATTGCACATCGAGCAGCTGGTCAATTTAGTACTAAATATGGAAAAATTGAAGATATAATATTAGGAATGGAAGTAATATTACCTCAAGGTGAAATTATTAATTTTAAAACCATCCCTAGGGCTGCAACAGGACCCCAATTAGATAGATTATTCATTGGAGGAGAAGGTACTCTTGGAATCGTTACAAAAGCCACTTTAAAAATTTGGCCTAATCCAGAAAAAAGATCATTACTCTCATATGCTTTTCCGACTATTGAGGATTCTTATAATGCTATTAGAGAAATTTTAAGGGAAAATATTTATCCCGCGGTAATAAGGATTTATGATCAAGGTGAAACCTCAAGGCATTTTCCAGACATAAATAATGCAAAAGATAAAGTTATGGCAATATTTGTTTGTGAGGGAAATTCAAAACTAGTTGATTTAGAAGTTTCAATAACTATGGAAAAATGCGAGAAAAATTCTGGGGATGACTGTGGCTTACATCCTGTAGAACATTGGTTTGAGACAAGATTTAGAGTAACAGAAACTTCAGCAATGCCTCCATACAAAATAGTATTTGATACTATTGAAGTAGCTTCACTATGGGAAAATGCTTCAAAAGTTTATCATTCTGTTTTGGAATCAATGAAAAAGTTGCAAGGAATTATAGTGATTACTGCACATATTTCGCATTTTTATCCAAATGGTGTAGGGATTTATTTTAGTTTTGGTGGTGTTCCCGGAAAAGAAGAAACAGATTTGAAATACTACAAAAAATGCTGGAATACAGTAATTAAAAGTGTTTTAGAATCTGGTGGTTCAATCGCCCACCATCATGGAATTGGAATTAATAGAGCTCATTGGATGGAAAAAGAATGGGGAGCGTCTTTGAAAACATTAAAGGAAATAAAAAAATTACTAGATCCAAATAATATTCTAAATCCCGGTAAAGTTTATTCAGATATCTGGAATGGAGGTGAAACATAAATGGGGGTCGAAGAAACATTAAAAAAATATAATTGGATTCTACCGTATATTCAAAATGCCGATAGAACAACAAGATCACTGATAATGAAAAATTTTAGGCAGAAAAAAGCAAATTTTTTTCCAGAAGGAGAATATAAAGCTGATGTGGACAACCTAATTAAATGCACGTTATGTCCTAATATGTGTAGGTTTGATTGTGGGACATTGCAGGCATCATTAACTGAGACAATGAGTCCTGCTTATAAGGCTAGAATTGGCTATTATTTAACAACTGGGAAAATTGATCCTTTAGATAAAGAAAACAATGCCTTCATAGATTTAATGTATTTATGCACAAATGAAGAGAACTGTAAAATATGGTGCCCTTTTGAATTTTCAGTTGTATCACTTTTAGAAACTGTCAGAGATGATTTAAATGATAAAGGCTTGATGCCAGATTATTGTAAACAGCAGATTAATAAGTTAAATAAGACCAATACTATAGAAGAATATAACATTTTTGAAACTTATAAAGAAAAAGGAATAGAAAATATTGAAACCGAAGGAAATGATGATGTTTTCTATTATATTGGATGTGAATCAATGAAATTTCCAGAGGTAGTAAATGCAAATATCCAAATTTTAAAAAAAGCTGGAATCAAATTTTCCACCAATCTTGAGAAAAAAGTATGTTGTGGAGGTCCAGCTTTTAATATAAGAGATCTTGAGACCGCTGAAAAATTTGCAAATAAAAATAACGAGCTTATAGCATCTACTGGAGCAAAAGTCATTGTATCAGATTGTCCCGGCTGTGTTTTAACATTAACAAATAGATATGAAAAAGCAGGAATTAAAACTGAAAAAGAAATTTTACATACTACTCATTTTTTTAAGAAATTATTCGATAATGGAAAATTACAAGTTATAAGGAAGCTTCCAGATGATTATAAGCGAATAACAATCCATGATCCCTGCCTTATTGCAAGAAACTTAAATGATACAGAATCAATTAGAGAAATTCTTAATAAAATTCCAAATTTAGAAATTTTTGAACCAGTATATAACAAAGAGTATGTACATTGCTGTGGTTGGAGTGGAACAGCTCATTGGGCAGATAAAGACTTAGCTATCAGAGAAGCACGGAATAGAATTAATGAATTAAAAGAAACTGAGGCAATAATTTTCATATCAGCATGTCCTCTCTGTGAATTAGGACTATCTTATGGAATAGAAGATACAGAAAAAGAAAAATATAATATATTGGATATATCTGAAATATTAATAAGAGTATTATAAATTGTTTATGTTAAAAATTTTTTAAAAAGTGATTATATGAGCGATCTGATTTGTGTATTTGATGTAGGAACTACTGGAGCGAGAACTATGATATTTGACATTAATGGTAATGTAGTTGCTAAAGCTTATGAAGAATATCCCGTAGTAAAACAGCCAATAGGAACTTCTGAACATGATCCAATAATTTGGTGGAATGCTATTAAAAACACATGTAATAAAGTGGTAAGAACAATTAATCTTGAAGATATAATTGGGATATCTGCAACTTTTCTTCGAGCAGCAGTTACTATTATTGATAAAAAAGGTGAAGTACTTCATCCTGCTTTAACTTGGATGGATGAAAGACAAGAACATACAGCAATAGAATGGAAAAAAGATGTGGATCTTAGAAGGTCGATTCCTAAAATACTCTGGGTTAAAAATAATAAACCAGATTTATTCAGTAGAGCTGATAAAATTATCCATACTGATTCTTATATATATATGAAATTATGTGAAAAATGTGTATCAGACCCGACAATGGCGATTTGGGGGCCACTAAATAACAATTCGCTTAAATGGGATGAGGAGATAGGTGAACGATTTGATTTACCCATAGAATTCTGGCCAGAATTGCATCAACCCGGAGAAATTATTGGTGAATTATCCAGTAGTGCTGCGGATGTTTTAGGTTTAAAGAAAAACATCCCGATTATAGTCGGGGGCAGTGATCAACAATGTTCATCTTTAGGATTAGGTGTTATCAACGTAGGACAAGCTAAAGCTACTACAGGGACAGGAACGTTTGTGGATTATGTTGTAGATCACCCCATTGAACCCGCGGGAGATTTTCCTATTTTCTCACTGCCTTCTGTTATACAGGGTAAGTGGAATATTGAGGGTGTTTATCCAGGATCAGGTGATGCATTAAAATGGTTTGCGAATAATTTCTCGCAATTACAATTTAAACAGAGTCAGGAGCAGGGTAAAAATGTATATGATATACTAACTTCTGAAGCAGCAACGGTACCTCCTGGAAGTGGAGGATTGCTATTTTTAACGGCGTTATCTATCTTCCGAAAAGGGACTATTCATGGTTTAGATTGGAATCATACAAGAGCACATATAATACGTTCAATTATGGAATCTGCAGCGCTAGGTACTCGATATTATCTCCAAACGACAGAAGCAATGGGTGGTGAAAAAACGACTGAATTAAGAGTTGATGGAGGAGGAATGAACAGCGATTTATGGGCTCAAATATTTGCAGATATTACAGACAAAAAAATATTAGTTTCAGAGAATAAAGATGGTGCTGCTTTGGGTGCAGCGATTTTGGGATTTATAGGATGTAAAAGATATAATTTAACTGAAAAAGCTATTGAAAATATGGTTAGATTTCCTACATTTAAAGATCCAATTAAAGAAAATTCAAAAATATATAAGAAATTATATAGAATTTTTCTACCAACACTACTTGAAATTTATTCAAAAAAGAGAGTTACTAAAGATTTATAATTTTTTTTATATATTAACACTTTTTCGTTATTAAACGTTAAAATCCGTAATTTCAAAAATTTAGTAAAGTATTTTTGGAACATTTTATTTCAAAGATTATAGAATATTAATCTTATATATCTCACATGCCTTATTTCAAGAACCAAGAGGGTTATAATCTATATTATGAAAATATTAACCCAGATTCAAAAGCATGCACTATTATTTTACTTCATGGATTCGCATCATCAGCTTCTTTTTTTAAAGCACAAATTAAAATATTGAAAGAAAATTATCGTATTATTGCTTTTGATGCATTAGGGCATGGGAGGAGTGAACACCCTAAGGAATTAAACCTGAAAAAAAACCTTAGATTTGATATAATAAGAGATTTAGAAGATCTTCTAAAGTATTTAGAGATAAATGAGAAATATGGTATAATAGGTCACTCGTTAGTTGGAGGAATGATCGGTCAGTTATTTGCTGTAAAACATCCCGAGAACATCAAATTTCTAATCCTACTAAATTCAGGATATATCATGATTGATAATGTTATAAGAAATATATTTTACAATTTACTCCCATATTTTATCAGAATGAACTTTTTAGAAGTATTAGCAAATTCTGTTGAAAAAATTTTAGATAAAACCATTCCATACATAATAACTGCTTTATCGGACTCATTATCTGGATTAAAGTTAACTAAAGATGAATTATACATGCAAATTGAAGATCAAATTTTCCGAATGATACATGAGATAAAAGAATATGACCCATCAGGTATTAGTTGCCCTACTCTAATAATTGGAGGAAGGCTTGATAATTTTGCTCCAGAGCAAATGTCAGAAGAATTACATAGAATGATTCCAAATTCTACTTTAAATATTATTGATATGGCTGGACATTTCGCTCCTGCTCAGAGAAAAGAGATAGTTAACGAATTAATATGTGATTTTATTAAAAATCTTAAGTAACTATTACATGTATTTCTTTTAATCACACTTTATTGAATTATTATGAGTGAAAATTATAAATTTAATGATAATAATTTAACTATTTCATTTTTCAAAGATGAAGTGAAAAAATTCGTTGAAAATCGTAATTGGAATAAATACCATTCCCCTAAAAATTTAGTTCAAGCTATTAATTGTGAAGCTGGAGAATTATCTCAATTATTATTATTTAAAGATTATACGAAGGAAGAGATATGGAAGAATGAAACTCTTCTTAGAAATATTGGTGATGAAATTGCTGATGTGTTTATATACCTTTTAAGTCTTATTAATGCTCTAGGTTTAGATTTGAGCCGAAGTTTCATAAACAAAATGGAAAAAAATAAAAAGAAATACTCAAGCAAAGAATTTAATAATGGAATTTATTATAAAAAATAAAAATTTGAGAATTTAAAATGCCAAGTATAAATGAAAATCTGTTAGCTCCATGTGGGCTATATTGTGGTGTGTGTGCTATACATATTGCTGATCGAGACAATAATTTAAAGTTTAAAAAAATACTTGTGGATGTTTACAAACCGATTTCTAAAACTATTGATGACATTAAATGTTCGGGTTGTCTCTCAAAAAACCAAGAGGATATATTTGGATATTGTCAAACATGTCCTATCAGAGATTGTATAATCAGTAAAGGATTTGATGGTTGTTATCAATGTAATGATTTTCCATGCAAGTTTATAGAAAATTTCCCTATTCCTGTTGGCAAAAAAGTTATTCTAAGGGCAATACCTCGATGGAAAGAAATAGGAACTGAAAAATGGGTCGAAGAAGAGGAGAAGAGATACCATTGTCCTGAATGTGGTAATTCTTTATTCCGAGGAGCAAATAGATGTAATAAATGTGGAATTTCAGTTAATGTTGATTGAAGAATATGTTATTTTTTTATTAATAATAAGAATTTTTATAGATTTTTCTATTATTTTTTAACATGGTTATTAAGAATATTGATGGAATAATTAAGGAACAATTAAACTATACCTTAAATGAAACAAACATTCCTAACTTGGGGAAATTATATAGAGGTAAAGTTAGAGATAACTACATAAAACAAGATACCAGAATAATTATAGCAACAGATCGTTTAAGTGCTTTTGATAGAGTAATAACCACCATTCCATTTAAGGGTCAAATGCTAAACCAAGTTTCATCATTCTGGTTTGAAAAAACTAAAGAGATCGTAAAGAATCATATTATAGATATTCCAGATCCAAATGTGGCGGTCGTCCATCAATGTAAAACAATTTTAGTTGAAGTGATAGCAAGAGGATATCTAACTGGTAGTATGTGGCGTGATTATAATAAAGGAAAACCCACTTCGGGTATAATGCCTCCTAGAGGGATGCAAAAAAATCAAAAGTTTGATGAAATAATTCTAACCCCATCTACAAAAGCAGAATCAGGTCATGATATTTACCTTTCGAGAGAAGAAATCTTAGAAAAGGAAATGGTTGAGAAAGATGTGTATGAGAAAATGGAAGAAGCCGCAATTAAATTATTTAAATTTGGACAAAATTTTTGCGAAAAGAATGGTCTTATCCTAGTTGATACCAAATATGAATTCGGATTAAAAGATGGAGAATTAATGGTCATTGATGAAATACACACACAAGATTCATCCCGATTTTGGATACTTGAAACTTATGAAGAAAAATTTCAAAAAGGAGATGTCCCCGATATTCTAGATAAAGAAATCTTTAGAAAATGGCTTATGGATACGTACCCTGAAATTTTTCCAGATATTAAGCCTGATGAAAAAATTCCTCCAATTTCAGAAGATATTAAAATTGAATTAGCAAAAAGATATATGCGAAGTTATGAAAAGATTACTGGACTAGAGTTTAAGGCAGAAATTTCAGATGTTCAGAAAAGGATTTATAAAAATTTAAAGAAAGCCAATTATTTATAGAATTTAAGAAAAATTTATATAATAATTCATAGTAATTTATCGTATTATGCTAAATTTAATATTTTTATTTATAGATTTTACTTTATTTATTCTCAGTTTTATATTTATAATCCTAGATCTCAAAAGTTATAAAGAAGAAAAAAATGAAGAACTAAAAGGAACTGTAATACCAAAACGAAGTCGTTATGCATTATTATTTGGTCTATTAGCACTAATTCTTGCTGTAATTATTAGTTTAGGGTATACTTAATTTAATAACTACTATTACTGAGATTATATTGCTTTTTTTTTATATAGATTTCCTTAATTAGTTTTTCTTTTAACCAATTTAATTTTTCTTGGAAAATTAGGTTTTAGTATAGTGTAATTACTTAAATTTTGTTTAGGAGATCTAAGTTCTTGTCGTTTTTGTCGATGAGCATTATTTTTAAGTTAATAAGAATTAATAAAAATATATACAACTTCTTTTTCACAAATGGATTACCAAGAATTTGAAGTAGAAATAACGTTAATGAATAAACCAGCAGCGAGGGATCCAGTAGGAGAAACTATTCAAAAAGACCTTTTAGCAAAAAAAGGTTATGATTTGGTATTTAATGTTCGTTCAGGGCAATTCTTGAGAATTAAACTTAATGCTGTTGATGAAAATCAAGCTAAAAAAATGGTAGAAAAAATGTGTAATGACCTACGAATTTTCAATCCAGTTACTCAAAATCTAACTATTTTAAAAGTATCAAAATCATGAATATAAAAATAGCTGTAATCGAATTCGCAGGTAGCAACTGTGATTTAGATACTATACATGTTTTGAAAAACGTTATCGATGGAATTGAAGCGGATCTAGTATGGCATAATCACTTTAAGGAATCGAAATATGATGGAGTAATTTTACCTGGAGGATTTGCATTTGGAGATTATTTAAGAGCAGGAATAATTGCTGCTCACAGTCCAGCAATTGATGAAGCACGAATAATGTTAAATGATGGAAGACCTGTAATAGGTATCTGTAATGGATTCCAAATATTAACAGAAGCACAATTTCTCCCAGGTGCTTTATTACGAAATGATTCACTTAAGTTTGTCTGTAAGTGGGTTAATTTGAAAGTGGAAAATAATAATACTGCATTTTCTAATAAAATGAAATTAGGAGAGGTATGTACTTTACCTATAGCTCATGCTGAGGGACGATATTTTGCTGATAATCTGAAAGAGTTAGAGGAAAATGACCAAATTGTTTTTAGATATTGTACCGAACAAGGAACACTTACAGAAGAAGCGAATCCAAATGGTTCTTTAGAAAATATTGCAGGAATTTGCAATTTAAACCGAAATTGTATTGGATTAATGCCTCATCCTGAACGTGCATCAGAAGCAATATTAAGTCCAAAAAGAACGACCCATGGAAAATTATTTTTCGAATCCATGATAGAATTCATCAAACGGAGGTTATCATAATAACGAAGGTAGATGTTAACGGAACGGAAGTTGATGTGGAAATAACTAACGATGAGTATGAAAAAGTAAAAGCTTTATTACAGAGAGATCCAAATATAACTGAATTAGGGATGTTTGATGTAATGTGGAGTGAACATTGCTCTTATAAATCATCACGACCAAAATTAAAGATATTCGAGGATGCTGAGGCAAATTATAACTATGTTTTAGCGGGTCCTGGACAAGATGCTGGAGTTATCGATATCGGAGATGGTTACGCATTAGCATTTCGAATAGAATCTCATAATCATCCATCTGCAATTGAACCTTATCATGGAGCTGCTACTGGGATTGGAGGTATAATAAGAGATATTCTATGCATGGGTGTTCGACCAATAGCACTATTGGATCCATTGAGATTTGGTCGTTTAAAAGATAATCCTCATTCACAATGGTTATTTAAATATGTAGTAAAAGGTATTGCTGATTATGGTAATTGCACTGGAATACCAACCATTGGTGGAGAAGTTGAATTTGATAATAGTTTTGAGAGTAATTGTTTAGTAAATGTAGCATGTATAGGATTAGGAACTATAGATGATTTTAAACATGCACCGAGTAGAGCTTACAATCCTGGTGATTATGTAATTTTAATGGGAGGATCTACAGGAAGAGATGGTATCCATGGAGTTACATTTGCATCCCGTACTTTAACTGAAATGTCTGAAGCTGATAGACCTGCTGTTCAAATTGGTGATCCATTTACCAAGAAAATGATTATTGAAGCAACTTTAGAAGCTATAAAAACAGGATATGTAAGAGGATTAAAGGATCTTGGTGGAGGCGGTTTAACTTGCGCAACTAGTGAATTAACGGGAGATGGTAATACAGGAGCAAAGGTAGATTTAAGAAAAGTCTTTACAAGAGAACCTGGAATGAATTCTTATGAAATAATGCTTTCTGAGTCACAAGAAAGAATGGCTTTCATTGTTAAACCTGAAGGATTAGATACTGTTCTTGACGTATTTAGAAAATATGAAATAAATTTTGCTGTCATAGGGAAAACTGATGATTCGAAAGTTCTAAAAGTATATAATAATGATAATCTTGTCGTAAATATCCCCTCGAAAGCCCTTTCAGAATCACCAACATTTAAGCGACAAGAGAAGCGACCGTTATATCTAGATGAATTACTATCTCAAAAAACACCAGAACCAAATTTAGGATTAGATGAAATTATTTATAAATTAATAGCATCTGAAAATATATGTAGTAAAGAATGGGTTTATCGACAATACGATCATGAAGTTGGTGTTAGATCTGTTGTAAAATGTGGTGAAGGTGATTCAGGTGTTTTAAGAATAATTGGTACAAATAAATTTATTACTGCGAGTGTTGGCGTTAATTCTAAGCATTGCTTTTTAGATCCTTATGAAGGAGTTAAAGGAGGATTAGTTGAAGAATGTGGTAACGTAATAGCAAACGGAGGAAAACCAATGGCTATGGTAAATTGCTGTAATTTTGGAAATCCTGAAATTCCCGAATCATTTTGGTATTTTTCTCAAGCTGTTGAAGGTATGAATGATTTTTGTAGAACTTTAAAAATTCCTATAATAGGAGGAAATGTCTCCTTTTATAATGAAGATGAAGTTAAAAAAAAGGCTATTAAAGCAACTCCCATGATTATGATCATAGGACTTATCGAAGGTGAAGAAAACATAATTACACTTCCTTTTAAGAATGCAGGGGATTATATATTTCTAATAGGTGAAACTAAAGCAGATTTAGGTGGTTCAGAGTATCATTCAGTAATTTACAATCTAGAAGGAGGAAATCCCCCTAAAGTTGATGAATCAAAGATAAAATCAACTTGGGATTTTTTATTCGAGCTCTATAAATACAGATTAGTTAAAGCTAACCACGATGTAAATAAAGGAGGGTTTATAATAACACTAGCTGAAATGTGTTTTATGAATAATTTGGGAGTGGATTTAGATCTTACAGACTGTTTTGATGAAAATTTGAAAGATGATGAAATTTTATTCAGTGAATCTAATGGTAGATTTATTATTGAAACAGATCCAAAAGATAATAAACAAATAATAGATTTAGCTAATAAATTTGGGATTTCTCTTAAAAAAATAGGTGTTATAATACCTCAACCTGAAATTAAAGTAAAAGGGTTAAAAAATAAAGTTTTTACACTCTCTATTCCAAAATTAAAGGAAAAATTCGATTCCACAATTCCAAATTTAATGGAATTATAATATTTCAATTTTGAATATTTATAAATAATAAGATTAAAAAATATTATGTAATATTTTTCAATTAAAAATTAATATTCCCCATTTTAGAACTTTTTTAATTTAAAAACATAAATTTGAAATATTTGCATACTTTTATAGATCATGGAGAATTACATACGTATAAATTATTTTATAGATATCATAAATAAATTATATACTAAATATAACTATGAGAGCTCGTGCATGTATTAAATGTAGAGAATATGTAGTAATTCACCCTAGTAATCCTGTTAATCAATTAGATATAAAAAAGTTTGAGAAAAAGCATTTAGGTCATACGATAGTGACTGTTGACCTTAGTGAAATAAAGGGGATTTATTCTACTTTTAAAGACCATGGAGCTGAAAACCCCTCTCAAGAAGCTAGTTAATTGTTACTATATCATTTAATAAATTTAAAGCTAGATCTTTTAAAAATCAATTTATATCTTTGTCTTAAGGCTTTTTTATGACATAATCCAAGCTTTTTATGTTGTTTCAAAGAACACCCAATTATAATCATAAATATATTTATATATTTGTAACTTATTTACCTAATAAGATATTCAACTTAATTAATCTGAATTACAAGGATATGGACGAATTTCAACTAGAAAGAATACAAAAAAGAATTAGTATAGAAAGATTATATAAAACAAATTTTAAAAAGACTTTATTAGAGGAAGAAATTCTGCAATTTTCTAAACATAAAGAAGATACAAAAAGGGAAAAAAAAGATTTAATTGAGAATTTAGATTTCTTGAAGAGATTATTGAAACTAATTAATTCTGGGGCTACGGGATTTGATTTAGCGTACGAAGTAGAAAAGAATAAAGAGATGAAGTATTTAATTTATGATGGAATTCTATTTTATAATACATTTCTAGAAATTGGATCCAAGAGATTTATAGATGCTCCCGATAAAAAGAAAGAAGACTTTAAATCCTTTAAAACTATTGAAGACACTGAAAAATATATTTTTATGATATGGCTAAAAGATACCATTGAATCTATTGAAAAAGAAATAAAGCCTAAAGAGAATTATGCCAAATATGTAGAAAAAAGAGAACAGGAAGAGCTTTTAAAAAAAAGAAAGAAAATTCTTAAAAAACTTACTCACTGTAAAAATTGCGGAGAGAGAATACAGAGTTTAGATCAAGAGTATTGTGAAAAATGTGGTGTAAAACTTTTAGAAAATTACTGAATTAAAAAACTTTTTTAATAAAAGACAGATTAAAACAAAAAAGAAAAAGAAATTTATATTTTTATTTTTCTACTTTAGTACCGCACCATTTACAGAATTGCTCTGTTCCGGTAAGTTTACTTCCGCATAAAGAACAGTTTTTTGCCTCAGCGGGAGTAGTTATAGAAGGAGTACCAATTACTCTTCCTTCTATTTTACCTCCACAATTAGGGCAAAATTTAGAATCTGGTTTTAATGATGCTTTACATCGTTTACATTTAAGAATTTTTTCTGGAGCTTCCTCGGTTTTGACTTTATAGGGTGAAGGTTCAGTTGTGGATTTTTCTGGTGTTTGAAGTTTCAGTTTTTTCTGTCCTCTTCTTGCTATTACTGCTGCTAATAATATAATAATAACGACTACAAGAACTATAATTAAGATCCATTGAACATCTAGCCATCTATCTCTTGAAGTTAACCCAGTATTATATGTTACATCGAAAGTAATAGTAGTAGATTCCTCGGGCGAAAGCATAGGATCAAAATAAATAAAGAAATACCAGTTCCCAGGAGAAGGTATAGTATAAGAACCTGATATGGGCAAGCCTGGTTGTACAACTTGATTATATATTCCAGTAAGATCTATTACACCTGTAGCAGTATAATTGATTGTAAAATCGACAATAACAGATGAAACTCCTTTATTATACCATACGATATAATAATCTTGAGAAACACTAACATAATAAGAACCACTACTTTCAGTAACATTTGTTTCACTAATTAAAAATAATGGCGAACCACCTGCATCCCAATCATAGAAATCGTAAACATCAGCAATAAAGAAATCTATTTGATCACTCGCATTAAATTCATATTGAATTGATGAACTCGATCTTAAATACCACCATTCAGCCCAATATCCTTCATTACCCGGAATAATTTTTGAATCTACAACATCGCTTTCTATTGTAGTTGTAGGAAGATTTTCAAAGGGATTATTCCAAATAATAAAAGTTAAATCACTTGACAAAGATTGAACAGAATAGTCTATGCTTCCACTTTCAACATATTCATATTCATACCAAAATTCATTGAAATATAGAGTTTCAGTAGATCGGTAATTTACATAGCCATTTAAATCAGCATCGCTAAAGGGAAACCAAAAAGCTACACCTGCAATTGGTAGTATTATGAGAGCGAGGATTATGATAAAAATTATACCTCCACCAACGTATACTGGACTATAGTACCATGGCCTATACCAATGTCCCGCCCAATAAGGTGAATACCACCATCTCCAATACCAAGGACGATGATACCACCAATAAGGCCTATAATATCTGTGATGTGGTCTGTAATATCGATGTGTATAGGGTCCACTTGGAGATCGTGATGTTATTCTTGTTGCACCTGTTCTTCCAAATGGTATTCCACCCCTAGATCCACCTCCTCTGTATCCTCCACCAAATCCACCTCCACGGAAGCCTCCACCAAATCCACCTCCACGAAATCCTCCACCGCGAAATCCTCCGCCTCCTCCACCACGAGATCCTCCGCCTCCTCCACGTGGCATTCTTAATCTGACACCTCACTTGTTTTAACTTCAGAGCTTTCTACTCCTCGGAAAATGTAATCTCTATTGATTGCTAATATCAAAAGAATCATTGATATTATTGACATTGTTAGCCCTACAGCATCTATCCCTATTAATGGTGATGGGCTTGTAGTAGCGAAAGCAATTCCTAATAGTATCCATTCAAAAGCCATAAAGAATACTGCTAATCCAGGTATAACGGTCCTAATTTTCCATCCAGTTTCTAAATTTCTTGTATCAGAAAAACTTGTATAGATGATTGAGAACAAGCCAATAATACTAGAAAACAGCATTAAAATACTAAAAATTTCGATTACAATCCATATTGGGTCTCGTAAATTGTAAAAAGGAATCAAAATCCCAGGACCTCTTACGTCAAATAATGTAAAAAATAATGTTGGATCTCCCACTGAAGCAACCCCTAGTAGACTCTCAAGATTACTATGTTTTCCAACAAAAAAACCAAAAATTCCACTTAATGGGAGAATTACTCCAAGAGTGAATCCAATAATTGCACAAACACTAGCGAACCAGAATTCAACAACTTTTGTATTTTTTACAGGGATAAGTCCAATTTCATCAACTGTTCTATCTGGAATATAACTCCAGCAATCCTGGATTGTAGCTACTCCTATAAGTTTTTCATTTTCTACTACTGGTACAACATTTACATTTAGATCACGCATTCGAGTGAACGCTTCAGTGACAGGACTATCCAGTGTTACTGGAGAGATTTTATACATTGCAGATATCACCTTTGCAGTTTTAGCATCTGTTCCTTCTGCAACTACATTTTGCACAATATCAAAATCAGCTATAACACCAATGACTTTTTGTTTTTCTCCTTTAACAACAACTAAATCTGGAACTCCTAATTCTTTCATTTTTCTTGCAGCTTCTTGAATCGTTGCATCTGAGTCAATTATTCCATATTCATCATTGATTACTAAATCTCGTACAAAATATTCTCTTAAAGACATTGATTATACATCCTTTTTTTAATTAAATTATTTTTTTATGAATTATCAAAAGAATGGAATATATAAATCTTTTTATTCACATATAATTCTCTATTATAAACTAGAAAACTAGGAATTGGTCTCTTTATGTTTAATATTATGTAATTGATAAGTTTAATAATCTAATAATAAGCGAACTTACATTATATAAACTTTCAATAACTAAAATAATTCTATTATAGAGCTAAAGGAATTTAAGATTAAATAAGGTTTAATTTTTACATTATTTGGTTCAAAATTTTGACCTTTTCCTGTTTTTACTAAAATTGCTTTAATACCTGTGTTGATAGCTCCTTGAATATCGGATTCAAGGTCATCACCTACCACAATAACTTCACCTGGAGTAAGGTCTAGTTTCTTTAAAGCTTGTAGAAAGTATTGTTTTGAGGGCTTTCCAAATATTTTAGGTGTAGTATTAGCAGCATATGCAATCATTTGTATAAAAGATCCAGTATCTAGAACCGGTTCACCATTGCGATCAAGATAATATCTATTACCTTGTGTTCCAAGAAGTTGAGCACCTTTAAGTAAATATTTAAACGCAATATTTAGACGATTCACATCCCAATTATCATGAAAATCACCTAAAACTACAAAATCCGGTATTTCAGAATCTTTCACTTGGGGGATTTCTTTAAATTCTTCTTCAACTTCTGCAGTTGTGATAAAATAAGACTTTTTCTCTGGAAACTTAGATAAGAATTCTTTTAAAGCTATAATTGGTGTAAAAACTTCGTCTTTATTAATAAAGAATCCATATTCCTGTAATGTATTTAACACCGTTGTAGGCGATTTACTATCAGTATTAGTGAAAAAAAGAAATTTTAAGCCCATTTCACGAAGTTTTAAAATTGTTTCAATAGCCCCTGGAATCGGAATCCCTTTAAAATAAAGTGTTCCGTCTATATCAGTTAAGATTCCTTTAACTCCATTAAAAGGCTTTTTTTTACTCATTATTATTATAAAACCCAATGCTATTTTAAATAATTATTTAAATAGAACCGGTATATGATCGTGAAAACTTCATTTCACGTTTTTTCATATATTTCTAAATACTATCTTAATAATATTAATAAAAAGTTTTGATTTAAGAATCTAAAAAGTTAATCAGGATTATACAATCATGTAAATAATTCAGTAATAAAAGTTAAATGGTTAATGGTGAATATATTTAAGCATGAAAATTAGCAAAAGGGTTATTATAGCTTTAATTACAGTATTTGGAGTTGCTGGTGCTAGTATTAGTACTTATTTTATTGTTATTTACATTGGTTCTACTGGTAATGGTTCCAATGGTAATGGTTCTGAAGAAAAATCTATTGATGTAAAGATTCAAGAGCTTATGGCAGAATATGAAATTCCATCATTAGCAGCAGCTATTGTTATCAATAATAGCATAGCGTGGGCTAATGGTTTTGGCGACCAATCAGCTCTAGATACAGTGTATATGATTGGTTCAATTACAAAAACATTTACTGCAACTGCACTACTTCAACTTAAAGAGAATAATCTTCTTAATTTAGATGATGATATTAATGATTATATTCCCTTTAATGTAAAACACCCAAATTACTCAAGTACGCCAATAACACCACGCATGCTTTTAACACATAAAGCTGGCTTACCAACAAACCTCTATTGGTCACTTGAGTATTACTTTGATAACCAGACAATTGATTGGATAAATAATAATTTAGGATGGGATATCATTAAATGGGCACATCGCCCAACTTTAGAGGAGTTCTTAAATGGTAGCTTAAATCCTTCTGGCTCCTATTATAATGATTATAATTGGCAAACACAACCAGGAACAGAATTTCAATACTCTAATGCAGGTTTTCAATTATTAGGGTATTTGGTTGAAGAAATTACAAATCAATCTTTAGAGATGTACATTCAAGAAAATATTTTTGATCCATTAAATATGACTGAAAGCGGTTATTTCTATGCAGATTTTGTAGGAAAGCATGCTATTCCATATGAATGGCGATTAGGTAACAATTTCGAATTACCTTTATACAATATCAATGTTACGGGAGCAGGATCGATAAGAAGCAATGTTTTGGACATGGCAAAATATATGAACGCTTTTATGAACGAAGGGGAGGCGAATGGAACTCAGATACTAAGTCCTGCTAGTGTTAACTTAATGCATTCTATCCAACACCCACTTACTGGTACTACAGTAGAAGGTTTTACATTTGAAGGTTATGGACTAGGGTGGAACATCTATGAAAGTAATTTTGTAGGGCATGGTGGAGCAACCCCTGGTTTCAGTTCTAATATGTTTCTTAAAATTACTAACAATGGTTCTTTTGGTGTTATTTTGATGTTTAATCGTGGTTCCGCCCTTTTATATGATAGCCTTCTAATTACAGATTTTATACCCCAAATTAACAATTTACTTTTAGAAGAAGCAGAAAATTTGTTCTACTAAGTTCCTGTGATTAAAAAAAATGTGCTTTAAAGATAAAAGCAATTTTATTGAATTATTTTATAAATAAATTTTCTATGAATCGAGGTAATGTGAATGAGATTAAATTATAAGAAATGAATATCTATCATTATTTTTTTTCCTCGAGTTTTTTAATTAGTCCAAATTTTATTATAATTGCAGAACTTATAACAATGATAATAAAGATGATCCAAATTGCTTCATAAGTCCAAATGTTCGTATACCATAGAGGTTTTGTTAAATTATTGAATTTATAAGGAGAATTTGTCTTTACCCATTTAACGCCTAGACACCATAATTGAGAATATCTTTCTTTTGCTTCTATTGTATATACAATTGTTGGTATATTTGATTCAAATAAAGCTTGGTATCCTTTATTTGAATATTTATCACCAGTATTAATATAAGAAAAATTATAAGGAGAAGATTCAAAATCGTTTAGGGAGGGAGAACCACGCATTCCTAATAAAATCTCTGCTGCACGATTATTTATCATTTCAATCCATTCAATGTCACTGGTTGGAATCATAATTTTATCCAAATTAACACCAGAATCAATAGTCATATTTAGGAGAATTTCATAAAAGTCATCATAGAAGGGATGACCTGAGTCTGGTCTATAAGGATCAAAATCTAGATAAAGATCATTATCACGTGTAAAGTTAAGAACTTGTTCAAAAGTAGGTATTTTTATTCCTCTATATGATTCTGCTTGTGATTTTGATATAATTCCTTTTGAAATAGTATCAAAAGGATCCTTTTTTATAAACCAAGAACCAGCATCTAATTCTTGGAGTTCTGAAAAAGTAAAACTCTCTGCTTTGTCATTTTTTCTATTAGGAAAATGATCTGAAATATTAGTTGTTCTCAGTAATAGATCGTCATGCATTAAAAAGGGAACTCCATCAAAACTAATCCGAATATCAACTTCCCAACCCACCACCAAATCATAATCAAGCACCGCAATACCTGACTCGATTGTGTTTTCTGGAGCAAGAGAAGAAGCTCCTCTATGTGCTATTAGATCTGGTTTAGAAGGTAATTCTCCGTAGATAACAGTTGTAGGTATATATAATATGGGAAAAATATAAGCAAAGAGGTATAAAGAAATAAGGCAAGAAAAAATGAATTTTGATTTCTTATTTGGATCAATAAATTTTTCAGAAAGGTAATTTTTAATTTTTGGAAAAATCTTGATTATTGGATATAGTGTTATAATAAGAAGGATATCAAGGAGAAAAAAGAAAAAGATACTATAAAAATCCAAAACATATAGGATTTTTTTATATTCACCAAACATATCAAGAAAGTATAATATCACAATAAATAAAAGAGTGTAAAAAACAATTAGAACAATTGGTAATATTCTATTTAATTTATGAGGGGAAATTTCATCCCTTTTTGTAAATCGCTTAATATTAATGAAACTTAGTGCCAAACCATATGGTAAAGGTAATATTAGAACTATTCTTACTAAAAGAATAATATCAAAATCAAATCCTACCCAACTTGATACCTCTGAATTAATTTCATACCAATAGGGATCAAGAGCATAAATTAACTCTGTAAATATTATTAAAATAACACATAAAATGACGTAAAGGACAATCCAGCGCTTCCCTTTTTTTCTTTGTAATTTATCTAATAATAACATAATATTTTTAAATAACAAATTAATTGATTAGTTTATTTTTAACTATACTTCTAATAAGATTTTTGTTTCTTTATTAATTAGATGGTTCAGAAATAAATTTGGTTTCTATTGGAGGACGAGGTGGTGCTCGGTAATATATTACTGATGGATATCCCATAATCATAATACCGAATATTTCATCATTTATACCAAATAAATTTCTAGCTATTTCTTTGTTTTCATTAAGAAATATCTGAACGCCTCCAATCCAACAAGAACCTAAACCTAATGTTTCAGCACCTAACATTGCATAGGTTATTGCTATAACGGCATTCTTACTATCCCAATCATTTTTCGAATGGAGAATCATTATGTGAGGAGCCTTATAAAAAAATGGATCAATGTTTTCTTTTCTTTTTTTCTTATACTCTCCTCTCTCTTCTTCTGATTCTATTGCATCGATAATTGAATCTATTAAATCATTAATCTTTGTTTCATCTGAAATTACGAGGCATTTTAAAGTTCGTTTATTCATAGCTATAGGAGCATATCTTATACAATCAATAACTTTTTCAATTATATCTCTTGGAACTTTTTTATTTTGATAATGCCTAATTGACCTTTTAGAACGAATTAATCTATATATTGCTTCATACGATATTAATTCACTCGGTTCTTCAAATTCTAAAGTAGTATCGTTCATATTTTCATAAATTATAGCATTTTCAGGACATACTGCAATACAATGCCCACACAATATGCATCTTCGGGAGTTATTGAAATTTATTTCATTGTTAGGACTATTATAGTTATCCATTGGACACTCTTTGATGCATTCTTTACACAGATTGCATCTATCAACATTTATTCCTTTAATTGGCATTATAATATTGAAAATTTAATAAAACAATATTAACATTATGAATTACAGTTTTATAAATCGAATAATTAATACCTATTGATATGAAAAAAGACTCTAGGTTAAGATGGATTCTTAACAAATTCTTAAGTAGTAAATGGTTAAAATTCTTATTTTAGATTATTAGATTGACTTATCTAAGTTTTAGCTAATATTAATAATATATTCGATCTCCGATACATTTATATAGGTGTCTTTCCTTTAATATCATAAGTTTTATCAAAAACTGATATATTGGTGAAGTTAAAAAAATGTTCTTTGGCAAACGATTCAGTGGTTATCAAGGCGAAGCTTTTTCAGGGTTAGACATTTTAGTGCTTTCAATTATTAGAAATCATGAAGGGATTTCGGGATATGAAATAAGTCAAATTATTAATAAAAAGTTCAAACCCATGTGGAGAGCTTCTCCGGGAACAATATATCCTTTATTAAATAGGTTAGATGAGAAGGGATTTGTCGATACTGAAGAATTTATTGATGAAAATAATCGACAGAAGAAGATTTACAGGATTACTATTCAGGGAATAGAGAGGTTAAAAGAGGTCCTAAAAGATAATTTCGAACACAGTATGAATACACTTGGTGATTATATTCGTACAGTAGTAAATGCATGGTTGCCCCATGAAAAACGAATCAAGGGAGTTATGTCTTGCTTTCCTTATCATTGTGGAGCAGTTGATAGGGAAATTAATCAAGAAGATTTTTCATTGACAAATATTAATAGAGTTGAAAGAATATTGAGTGATTTAAATTATAGTAAGGAAAGGATCTCAATTAGATTAAAGGACATAAAAACTGAAATTGAAAAATATGAAGAAATTTTAAAGAACTTAAAAAGCATGAGAGAAGCAAACATCAAAACAATTCCTATTGTTGATGATGATGAGTATGAAAATTTTTAGCTTGATCCAATAAAAATTATTAAAAAAATATAATAAAAACGGAGGAAAATGAAAATGTGTGATGAAGATTCCCATCATCATAGTCGTGGCCATGGTCAAAAAGGAATGGTTGGTTGTTTTCCATTTGACCCTCAACAAATGCATAAAATGAAGAAGATGGCTATGCATTTTATGAGAGGTTTTATGGGGAATCAAATTCCATACAATATTGAAGATCTTGGAGATAAATATTTGATTACTGTGCCTTTACCTGGTCGTACTAAAGAAGAAGTCAAGGTTTCTTTAATTAATAAACACCTTAACATTAAATCAGAGAAACCTAAAATTCCAGAAAAGGAAAATATAGAAGAAGCCCCAAAGGAAGAGGAGATTCCTCATGAATGTTGTGGTCCGTTTTTCCGGAAAGGATTTACTTTTATAGATGTAGATATGGATATTACTTTACCTGTTGATGCGGATACCGATACCATCGTTTCAAAAATGGCTAATGGATTATTAAGGGTAACATTTAATAAAAAACCAGCCAAGAAAATAGACATTAGTGAGAGTTAATCAAACATTGAAATTAAAGGCGGAGCGCTTTAGACGTAAGATAATAAAGTATCCAGAAGATTACTATTGTAAAATCCAACACTAAAGCACCCCACATAATATTATTTTTTTTTTATTTTTTAATTTACTGTTTAATTAAAGTTTTCATTTTATAATGTTATTTACTCTACAAAAATGTTATTTTAGTTCAAAATATTAACAAAAGAAATTTTATATCTTCAATCCATTAAATTACTTCAATGAATTTAATTTATTCCTTAAAATAATCATTTAAAAACATTGATTCTCTAAAAAAATGAAAAATTAAGAATTTAAAAAAAGAAAGATTAAATAAATAAACTTTTTTAAATTATTTTTTAAGAATTGCATTTTACATTACTATTAATTTTCGATTTATTTGATTGAAATAATAAAAGTATGAGTAAATATGGAAAAATTAAAAATTGGAATCATTGGATGCGGAATTATCTTTGATCTTAATATATTAGGTTATTTAGATCGCGATGATGTTGAGGTCACATGTCTATGCGATATTAAAAAAAGACATATTAAGGAGAAGATTGAGAAATTTAATCTAAAGTCTAACATTAAGCAATATTACAATTATAAAGAAATGCTTGACAACGAAAAAATCGATATTCTAGAAATTTTATTACCTCAATTTTTACATTCTGAGGTGACTCTTTATGCAGCTCAAAAAGATGTATTAGGAATAAGTGTACAGAAACCAATGGCAAACTCTATAAAAGACTGTGATAAAATGATAAATGCTTGTAAGAAGAATAATGTAAAGCTAAAAATCTTTGAAAACTTCACTTTTTATCCACCAATTATCAGAGCGAAAGAATTATTAGAAGAAGGAATTATTGGGGAAGTGAATTCAATTCATATTAAAACTCTTGAAGCAACTAAAGGGGGATGGGATATATCTACTACTACTTGGATATGGAGGTTAGATCCAAAATTGTGTGGAGGTGGATTGGAATGTGGATCGGCTTTTATATTTGATGATGGATTCCATAAATTTTGGTTAGCTTTGCATTTAATTGGGGCGAAAATTGAAAAAGTCTATGCATGGATTGACAGATTTAATAATTTGGATGTTCCTGCTTATATAATGTGGAAGTACTCCCCTCCAATGGATTCAGATTTTTTTGTACCTACATATGGAAGTATGGAGTTTAATTATTCTCCCCACATGACTTTACCTAGTCCTTATTATCCTGAAGATGAATTTATATCTATTACTGGGTCAGATGGAATTATGTGGATAAATCAAGCAACTGCGGGAGGTAATATTATGTCTAAATCAGAAACTTTTCCTGCAATTGTTATCTTCCGAGATGGAAAATTAGAGACCATTTCAGATATAGAACGAGATTGGAAGTATGGATTTATAAATTCTACTCACCACTTCATTGAAGCCCTAAAAAGCAATGGAGATCCAATATTATCAGGTGAAGAAGGAAAATATACTACACAATTTGCTTTAGCAGCTTTGAAGTCATCTATAGTTGGAAAGGAAATCAACCCAAGCAATATTAGTGAATAATAAATATTTCGTTTTTAATGCAAGAATTTTACGATTCTTTTTCACGATCTCTTATAAATTTCTTTACAGGACGAAATATTAAATAATGCCCTTGTTGGTAAGTTTTTGTTCCATGTACAACTTTACCCAGCTTCGAACCAAAATAATACCAAAATAAATATGAAATGAATAAAAAACATGCAATAATTTCCATACCATCTTGGTGAGTAATTTGGAAATCAATTCCGAATACTATAAAAGAATTCCATAAAAAATATCTACCACCTTCGATTTGTGGGATATTTACCCAAGGGAGGAAATTTAACCATGACATATCAATGATATTAAAAAAAATTAAACTATCAATAGTCCACAGTACCAAGAGGAAAATTACTGCTAAAAAAACTATCCAATCTTTATTCCGTTTACGTAAATATTTTCGATATAAGTAGGAATTTATCCAACCAACAATAAAACTCAGAATTAATCCTTCTACAAAACCCATTTAATTTTCACTCTCCAACCATTTTTTTTTAAGATACCATTCAACAGTATCTTTAGTAGCGCTTTTATAATCTGGAAACTTAAAGTTAAAACCTAAATCTTTAACTTTTTTATTAGAAAATAGATATTGATGAGTGGTATAACCCGCCATAGATAAATCAACAGGGGGTCTTGAGTTCAATTTTTTCGCCTTTTTATTTTTCCTTTCATTTAGCCAGTAAAGAAATTTCGAGAAAATCTTATAAAATGGCCACCACACGGGAAAATTGAAGTAATCAACATTTAGTAAATCTGCTAAATATTCAAGAAAATCTTCTTGAAAGCACGTATCTAAGATAAGATTATAAGCTTCACCTATTGATTGGTCATTTTCTGCTAAAAATATAGCCGATCTAACTAAATCTTCAACGTGAATTAAAGGCATGGCTAAACGTTTCTTTTTAGGGTAGATATGAATGCCAGGTCCAAATCCTGACTTATTAACTATCTGCATTATATGAAAAACCCCATAGATTTGATATGGTCCCATTATAGGTGCAGGTCGTATAATCGTAGCTTTTAATCGATAATCATTAATATATTCATTTAAAACTTGTTCTTGTTCCATTTTACTAATACTATAATTGTTTGGTGGGTTATAAGGTGCTATTTCATCCGTAGGAAGAGGATAGCCTTTCTTACTTTTTTGATACTTTGGTTCTCCGTAAATACCACAGGTACTCCAGTGAATAAGTCGTAGTTTATTTAAATCTTGTGTTGTACATATAATTTCAAGCAAATTTTGTATACCTCCTACGTTTATTTTTCTTAAAAGATCTAGTTCAGCAAAATAATCATACAAGCTAGCCACATGGAAAACGATATCATATTGCTTGTCTTGAAATAAATTAATAAGTGTCCTTTTATCAGTTAAATCAGCTGGGATAAATGAAATTCTTTTATTTTCTAATATTTCAGTCATATACTTAAATCTACTACTAAAGATTGTCTCCTTCGCCATTAATTCATTTCTTTTATCAGGTGGTAAATCTGTGGCTATTATATTCCAATCTGGTTTTGTTTCTAATATTTCTTTTATAAGGAATGTTCCAGTATGCCCTTTTGCGCCATCAACTAACACTAATTTACTCATTTTTATCATTTTAAAGAATTAATTTAATCTTTTTTATTTTGTTTAAATATGTACAACATACTCACAAATCTTATCACCTGCACCTATTGATTTCAACATCTCAGCCTTAACAGGCTTTTTAAGCAATGTTTTGAAAATTGTTTTTACCCAACCTAAAGAGCAATAACAAAATGTACTATTTAAGTCTATTAATTTGTTTCTAACAAGAGGACAACCGCATTCATTACACATAGATCTAATGAAATTGCCTTTTAAATTCCATTTACCGCACCACGGAATTTGAATATTGATTTTCTCAATAATTTCTTCAATAGAAGTCGTTTCTTCAGAAATTTTTTTGGCAATTTCAAAACTTCCTGCTATTGCACACGCTTCTCCACTTTTTTCCATTATTTTCCTTCTTTCTAATATACTTAATTCTTCCATACCATTAATAATAGAATTTATAACTCTACTAGACCTCTCTAATAATGCTTTTTTACTGTTATATTTGTTAAACATCAATTATTCAGCCTCTCTCTTGAATTTTAAATCATTAATGATTATAACATTTGGTATTTTAATCTATGAAGATTTTGATTTAATGATTTAATTATAAATAATTCATAGAGTTAAAAAAAATCTACTTTCATGCCATTATTCCTATTGAATTTAAGATATATTATCGTAGTATTATATCGATATATTATATCGTTAAATTGTGTAAATTATAACAAAAACAATAAGTTTAGAATATTAAAAGGGGTTTTATAAAAAAAAATGAAATTAATAACGTGTCATATTCCCGAAGCGTATCTAAGTGGAATAGAAGAGTTAGTTAACATGAACCTTTATCCCAATCGTTCAGAAGTAATTCGTGTTGCTATACGTGATTTACTGAAAACTGAACTCAGTTCGCTTTTGAGAAAAAAGGAATAAATTACCCTTTTTTTCTCCTTTCTTTTTCATAATACTTGGGATTAAAGTGATATTTAGAGTTTTTAATTTCCCTTTTGAGTGACTGTATACTTTTCCTACTTACAGTTTATTCATAAAATTGCTAGACTAAATGCCATAATAAGCATCCCAATAATAATACCTATTATTGAGTAATGCTCTTTAGCTAGTGAACGTGAGATGGGCAATAATTCATCTAATGAGATATAAACCATTATTCCGCCAACAGCACCTAACATAGCATTTAATACATAATCATTGATAAAGGGAAAAAGAATCAACCATGTTATTATTGCCCCTAAGGGTTCGCTCATTCCTGATATAAAGGACCATTTAAAAGCTTTCTTCTTATTTAAAGTGCAAGCATAAATCGGAACTGCAACAGCAATTCCTTCCGGTATATTATGTAAAGCTATGGCTAAAGTGAGCAAAACTCCAAGTTGAACATGGGTTAATGTCCCTATGAACGTTGCCATACCCTCTGGAAAATTATGGATAAAAACTCCAAAGAATATAAATATTGAACTCTTTACCAGGTTAACTTCTTTTTTTTCTCCATGATGTTGATGACGATGTCTATGACGATGCCCATAATGAAGATGTGGTTTAGTCTGGCCATTAGCATTTATCAAAATTTCAATTGAGTCTTCAAACTCATATTCATGGGAAACTACAACATCAATGATAAACATTATTAGCATCCCTATGAAGAAAAATAAAAGTCCCATTTCGAAACCAATAGTTTCTATGCTCTCTGGGAGTAATTCAACAAAAGAAATTAAGATCATAACTCCTGCGGAGAATCCCATAATAAATGATATAAATTTTGGACTTGGTTTTTTAATAAAAAATGCAAGAAAACTGCCAATTGAGGTAGATAAACCTGCAATGAAACTTAACAATAAACCAAGTATTATAAGTTCCATTTTTTGTCCCTATCCTTATTTTATATAACTAAATGATTATTTGGGAATGAAAAACGATATATATTAATAATTCTTCAAACATTTTTATTCTTATATCAATAATATTTTACTTTTTATAATTAAAAGAATATATTATTTAGCCTTATCTAAATGGAAAAAAAATTCTTCATATTTAAAGATTATGAGAAGTATATTTATAAATCTAAGAAATAAAATTGTTGAAATTAATAATATACGTAAAGATTCTTCATATAGAATCAGAAAAGTATACAATTGAATCTCGATCGTAAAAAAATTCTTAGTTGTAAATATTGCTTGATATTATAATAATAATTATTCATTTTCTTAAATAAGTATATTAATTATATTGTGATTTATTATGAAAAAAGTGAGTGATGCCGATAAATTGTTCTATTTTGAAAAGAACTTCTTTACTATGGATGGTGTGTGGATGCTAGAAACTGAAAAAGTGGTAGGTTGGGATGTTGCTCTTGAAATCGATAGAAATGTTTGGGTAAGGCTCATGAGAATTATATTCAGAAGAATTAAACAATATTTAAATATTCAAACAAATAACCTAAATGATCTAGTGGAAATCATCACGTTTAGATGGTCTATAGAAGGATGGAAATATTTTGTTAATACTATTTCTGATTCAGAAGTTGTTATTGAAATAAAAGAATGCCCTTATAAAGCAATTATGGACAGAAATCCAGAGCGGCAAGATAGAATACCCTTAATATGTAAAAATATGTGTTTCCCTTTTTATAATGCAGCTTTTAAAGAATTCAATCCAAAAATAAAATTTGAAAGAAAAAAGTCAATGGGTTTAGGAGATAATAAGTGTGATTTTTGTTTTAAATTAGTTGGTGATTCTTAAATTTAAATTAATTATGATAAAGAGTTTCAAAGTGTTTAATCTGATTTCTTGTGTCTGAGATTATGAAATTCATTTCATCCTCTGTCAATAGATACAATTCAAAAATCAAGCCATCAATTTCTCTTAGTACATCATAAAATTTTTTATTATTAATTCTGTTACGTCCATTTAATATGGTATTTATTTTATCTACTTTTTCGACAATCTGGTGCTTAATACTTGAGTTAGGTTTAACGATTGGTAGATGTCTTATCATATATTGGTTCAAGTTAATAGTAGTATCCTTCTGATTATTAATTCCGTAGATACAATAAAAATGAATTAAACTCGAATTGAGAACAGCACATAAATATTTTAACTCATCATAATCGTTATGAAGTAATGAATAAATTGATGAAGTAAAGCAAACAACATCTTCTGTATAAATTGCTGCTGGAGTAATATTATTGTGTTTTATTAACAATTTTGGATTTTTATAGTATTCATAATTAACACCTTTTAAAGTCTTAGGATCTAAATCTTCAATATTAAATGATTTTATCTTTCTGAATTTATAATAATTAAAATCATTTCTAGCACTGATAAAGAAGCAAGAACCATTTGTATCGTCTCTTAATTTTCTTTTTACTAATCTAAGTCCGTTTTCTTCTTCTCCTCGAATCATTTTTGGATAATCTATAGGATTTAGATAATTTAAATCTCCGATCCGCTCAATCTTATCGATTATTGCATATATTTCCTCATTCGGTTTAATTCTAATCCGATTCAATTCAAACGTCTTTGATTTACAAAAAGGACACTTCTTCTTGAAAGTATATATATATAGTTTTTTAGATTTTACACTAATAGAACAATTTAAGTTAAAACAAATTCTTAAGGAGTCTACTTTTTGATTTGTATAAGTTATTCTTTTTTTGTTTGGATAATCATAAATATTTAAATCTCTAATTTTATCTCCATTTTTATTTTCATATAATATAATTTGCACTTCATTTGTGGCTGTTTTAAACATTTTGGAGCCAATATCAAAAATTTTTAAGATATTTGCTCGAGAAAGAAAATTATATCTAAAATTAATATAACTTTGTCTTAGGAGAAAACTTTTTGGAACCAGGAAGCCTATTACATCGCTGCTCCACTCTAAAGCTTTTAATAAGAATGCACAGTAAATATCCTTATAGAAAATATTTTCTTTTTTTAGAATTTTTTTCTCATCTTGAGTTAAAATATTTCCATAAGGAGGGTTTCCTATAAGCATATTAAATTTGGGAAAATCTGAATTTATAATACTATTTTTTTGTCTTAAATTTAACTTCAATATTGATGATAATTCTTCTACATTATAATCTGACTTTCTATGATACCATCTAAGAAGTTTTAATATACCTAATTTAATTGCATACTCATTAATATCATATCCAAATAAGTTCTTTAGTATCTGATTCTTGATACCTAGTTCAGTTAGGTTTAAATTTAGTTTTCTTAAAATTGAAAAAATTATTTCAGCGGAACTTAAGAGAAATTCCCCAGAACCACATGCGGGGTCACAAATTTTAATATTTAATAATAATTCTTTCAATTTATGTTTAAATTCAAAATCAAGTGTGAAAATCTCATCAATTTCATTTAATTTCTTAAAATCTTGACCTTGATTATTCAATTTTTTGTTAATTAAACAAAGTAGTGTTTCAGACACAATATAATCTGAAATTTCTTTCTTTGTATAAAACATTCCCTCTTTTTTTCGTTTACTGTAACTGCTTAAGAAATATCCTTCAAATTCATCAATTGAAGGAAATAATTTAATAAGATGTTGATAATCATTATTTCTTATAGATCTATCGAATAATCCAATGAATTCGTTGAATTTTTTAAAATTTTCTTGATATACCATTTCTATATTTTTAAAATACTTTCGTGTATCATCTATTATTTAAAATTTAATATATTTTATTGTTTATATGATATTTTCTCTATATTTTTATATGTAAATTTATTTAATATAATAGGAGAATATGACTAGTGATAAAGAGGAAGAAAAGGACTATTACGGAGTTGCTCCAATAGGTTCAGTTGTTAAAAAGATGAAGAAGGAATATGATAAAGATCGAAAAGATTGGAGAGTCATAGGATCTAAAGATAAAGATGGTAATTTAGATACATTTATTACTAAAAAACCAAATGCTTTTTGGTTAAAATCAAAACAATTAAGTCCTTATTCTGCTTTAAGTATGGGTACAGTTGTCAGAAATCTAGATAAAGATATTGATGAAAAAGTTGGGAAAAAGATGTCACGAAACGAAATGCTGCGCTTATTTGGTATGATTGTTCCTATTAAGAAAGATCAAAATGTTATCGCTGCTGGAATTGAAAAATATTCTCAAGAACATGGTGATTATTTAAAGAAATTAATAAGTGAACGAGACCCAAATGTCGGTCCAGCATTGGGAAGGCGAATTGATAAGGAATTTTCCAAAAAGCACCCGCAAAGACGGGGTTTATATATCTAAAAAACTGAGACTCAGAAAAAGAAGCTTAGATTGAATTTATATTTATAATAAAAAACTCATACTTTGTCTTTTAACTTACTTAACTCTTCTTTACTTTTGATAAGAAAATCTTTATTTGCGGTATATTTGTTAGTATTATTTAATAATTCTTCAATTACCGCATGAATTAAATCAGAACCTGATTTTCCCGTGCCTCCAGCAAATTCTTTTAGTAAAGGTACTTTCAAATCTTCGATATAAAAAGTAACTCCTTTGGAAATTTCTTCCATCATTAATTGATAAGCAAAATCTGCTCCTTTTTCTCCTTTTATTAAAGGATCATCAGGATCTTCAAAAGTATAAGAAACTTCTAGCCATCTATCGCCAGCAGTTGGTACTATTCCATAAATATAGTCCGTTGTATAAATCCATAATGGTGTTCCATTATCGAAAGAAGAATCTACAATTGCTTTAAATTCCTCACTCATTCTAGATCATTGATAATAAATTTAATTTAATTATACTCTAGTAGAATAAATTAAGTTAGTATTTTTATTTTTATAATTATAAAATTTTTATTTTAATTTTATCTTTTAAGTTTATGCTTAAGAAAAAGGGTGTTAATTAAAAACATTTTTGAAAAAGATTATGAGAAAATTAAATTATAAACAGATTATTTATGAAATTCAAAACTGGATAAGAGATTATGTTAATTCTGCTAAAGTTGAAGGTATAGTAGTAGGAATTAGTGGGGGTATTGATAGTTCTGTTACTTCATCTTTATGTGTTAAAGCTCTTGGAAGGGAGAAAGTTATTGGGTTAGGACTACCTTGTTCATCAGTTTTACAAGATTTAAAGGATGCGGAAAAAATGGCTGAAATCTTAGGAATTAAGTTTATCCAAATAGAATTAACAAGCGTTTATACTGAATTTATAAAGGTAACAGAAGCTCTTTTTGAATCTAATCAAATAGCAACAGCAAATTTAAAACCTCGATTAAGGATGATGGCGCTTTATTTTGTGGGTCAATCACTAGGGAAATTTTTAGTTGCTGGTACAAGCAATAGAACCGAGTTAGCAATTGGTTATTTCACCAAATATGGTGATGGAGGTGTCGATTTTGAACCGATAGGAGGACTCTATAAATGTGAAGTAAGAAAGGTTGCTAAACTATTAAATATTCCAGAAGAAATCATTAAAAAACCACCAAGCGCTGGATTATGGGAAGGGCAAACTGATGAAGGTGAAATTGGTATAACTTATGATGTTTTGGATGAAATAATCTTCAGGATTGATAATAATTTATATTTAGATGGTTTAAACAACGATCAAGTAAAGAAAGTTAAAAGCATGATAAAATCAGCAAAACATAAAAATGAGATGCCTCCTTTCTTCAAAATAAAAAATCAATCATATGAATAAAGCGTTATAGACTTGATATAACTCTTCTTAAATTATTTATTCTCGAAGTTATGCTATCTAATTTTGCTCGGAGTTCCTCACTTTTATTCTCATATTCTTTATCATCGATAGAACCAGTATTATAACTTTTTTCTATTTCATTTAAGTTTTTTTCTAATGAATATCGTTTACCCTCAAGAGCAATTAATTCTTGATACAATGAATCTTTATCTTTAGGTAATTCTTCAGGAATAAATGTTTCAGATTCATTGTAATTAAGCGTGTCAGGTTTTGATCTACTAAACTCAACAAATGGTGTTGCGTCAGATTTTGCTCCAACTTCCTTTTCTTCTTTTTTCTTCTTTTTCTTTTCTTTTGTTGGTAATTCCTCAGAAGTTTCATCTAATTCTTGTATTGTTTCAGTTGTTTTTTCTCCAACTGATGAAAAAACATTGAATAATTCAGTTCCAGTAGAGCGTATTGATTCTGTTTCAATTTCTTCTATACTAACTGAAGTAATTGTAGGTTTTACAGTGATCTCTGGTTTTTTAATAGCTTTAGGCTCTTTAATAGCAAATGGTACTTCTTTTTCTTCTTCTGAGACGTTTATCTCTATAATTTGAGATGCTTTTAACTTTTTATTTGGTTTTTCGGGCATTGCAGTAAATGTGGGTGTTTCTGTGAGTTTTTTAGATTTTTCAGATTCATTAAAGATTCTAGCGATTGATTCAGGTTTTTCTGGCAATTCTGAAATCATTTTTGATATTTGGTCATCCTGAGATTTATCTGATTCATCCAAGATATCCAATATTGATTCGGGTTTCTTAAAAGGTTTGGAAGTGATTTTTGGTTCAGGTATTTTAGGGATAAGTTCTAAATCTTCAGATTTTGGAATCTGTGTTGTTTCAATCTCTGGTTTTTTTTTAAAAATAGATGGAGTTTTTAATTTATCTAATTCCTCTTCAATTTTTATTTGCACTTGTTTCATTGATGTCACTCCGACCTTTTCTATAGGTTTTTCTGCTTTATGCTCAATAGGTGCTTTAATTTGAGGTGCCTTCTCAGGTTTTTTTATACTCGGAATTTTAATTTTTGGTGGAGGTAACTTAACGTCTTTTTTAGGTGTAATTGTTTTTATTACTTTCATTTGAGAAACTTTCTTAAGAGTTTCATCCTTCTTTTCTAATTCGATTTTTAAACCATCAATCTCATGTTTAAGATCATCAATCTCTCCTTTAAATTGTTCAGAAACCTTACCAACAATTTCATCAATATCAATGCTGGCTTTTTCTAGATCCTTTCTTAGTTTAGTAGTAGGAAATTCTTTATATTCATCTTTAAGGGGAATTTCTGGTAGTTCTTCAGTTATACTGATTATTTTATGAATAAATTCTGGTAATTCAGATTCAACGAACCAGAGTTCCAGAGTATCCCATTTTTCTAATTTATTTAAAGTATCTTCAAGTAAGTCAATATTAGATACTACTTGAACAGAATTTAATAATTTTAATGTTTGAATTTTGTCTATTAATTTGCCCCGGGCTTCAATTTCATCATCTGGAGTTGGTTCTTGCTGAGTCAGGAATAGATAAATTTCCTTAATTTCTTTAATAATTGACTCGAACTTTTCTTCTTCACTCATGAATGATTTTTTAATAATTTAATTAAAGTATCTCTTAAATTTTGTTTCTAAATATTTAAAAACATTTCACTAATATATTTTTTTCCGATATCATTGGAAAGTGTATCTTGAAAATTAACCAACAGCATTGATTCTAAAAAGCCAAAAAACACTTAAATTTATATATTTCCCGAGTATAATTATATTCTATGGTTGAATCCAATAAAGAAAATCAAATTTTAAAATTAAGAGATGGTCGCAAGCTAGGGTATGCTGAACTTGGAGATTTAAAGAGTTTACCCATTTTTCATTTCCATGGACATCCTGGATCTCGTCTTTAAATTAAACTTTTTGGAGAAAAACCTAAAGAAAATGGAGTTCGTATAATAGGTATTGATCGGCCAGGATTTGGTCTTTCTGATTTTCAACATAAACGCAGACTTTTAGATTGGCCAGATGATATTATCGAACTTGCTGATCACTTAGGACTGAATAAATTTGCTGTCATGGGGATATCAGGTGGAGGTCCTTATGCAGCTGTTTGTGCTTATAAAATTCCTCAAAGATTAACGTGTTGTGGTATAATTTCAGGGATTGGACCAATTAACTTCCCTAAAAAAGGTATGATGCTAGCGAATCGTATTGGTTTGTTTATTGGACGATGGTTACCTTTCCTCTTAAAAAGGATTACAAAAGCAGAAATGGAATTATTTGAAGACCCAAAATCAATTGAAAAAATGGGTGAAATTTTACCCGAACCAGATAGAAAATTCTTGGATGATGACAAATTTTTAAAGACTTTTATTGAAGAATGTAAAGAAGGGTTCCGTTCTGGATTAGATGGTGCGGTCCTTGACAATAGGATATATTCAAAATCATGGGGTTTTGATTTAAATGAAATATCTCCAGATCTTCAAGTATATTTATGGCATGGTGAACTAGATGTAAATGTTCCAATTTCTACGGGA
Source organism: Candidatus Hermodarchaeota archaeon (assembly GCA_048885525.1). Classification (GTDB taxonomy): domain Archaea; phylum Asgardarchaeota; class Lokiarchaeia; order Sigyniarchaeales; family SOKP01; genus Loki-b32. The sequence continues at coordinate 137,052 of JBHLLP010000002.1, forward strand.
AAGAAAATGTGTGAGTTAATACCAAATTGTAAAGGATACTTCTTTCCAAATGAGGCTCATTTTTCCATTTGTTTAAATCATATCGATGAAATTTTTGGAACTTTGAAATCTTAAAGTCTTAATCCAAAGTGAATAATTCTTTATGTTTGAATTTCCCATCCTCTATAACCAATAAATCATCAAACCAAAGTGAGCAGTCCTTTATAATCCCATCTATATGACCATTTGATCTCCAATCTGCTCCAGTTAGTAATGGATGAGGGCTTCCAAAAGCAATATGAACCCCAGGAAATTTCTCGTCTTGGAGGAGATTACCGATAAATTTTTTAAGGTAAATATTAGTCCCACATGCAAATTCACCTACTCGATTTGCATTCTCATCTTGCCTTAAATATTGCTTTAGTTCACCTAATAATTCTATATTTTCACATTCAATTTTATCAATTATCGCCCTTGAATCATTAATAGGAATAGTAATGGGAGTATTCGATAAATCACCATATTTTGCACAAAAGAATTCACCTAAAGTGCCATCAACAATAATAACACCTTCTATTTTTTCTGGGCAAGTAAACGCTTCTCCAGCGGGTAAATTGCCAAACATACGTTTATACCATAATAATCCTGTATCAGGAACCCAATTTAGATGTTTTGAAAAATTGACCTTTATATCCGTACCTTTTGGTGTTGTTAATTTTGCTATTTTAGATTTAAAGGCAATCCCAGTAATTAACAGAGTGAGTGAAGCTACTTTATAATAATCTGCTTGCATACCAGATTTCATAATATCATTATTTATATTTGGCATGTGAATTTGTCTACCGGAGATTGTTGTTAACAAACTCAAAGGACCTCTGAATTTTTGTAGTTCTCCTGGTTTTGATTGTGCTGCAAAATAAGTAACATCACTAGTTTTAATATCTTTCTTTAGATACTTAGGAATAAATGTTAATGGTCTTTTACCATAATCTTCTATAATATGAAAATTGACATTCTTTGTGATTTCCTCAGCAAATTTTTTAATAATCTCACCGATACTAATAGTTTCTTTATCTGTAATAATAGTTGCTGTTTCTTTTGGTTGCAAACGTGAACATACTTCAACTATATTTTTTCCAGCATTTAATAAAAGATTATCCATTTTTGTCATTTTGTTTGTTATTATTTGAAGCTATATAAAATTCTAATATCAAAAATATATACAAACCAATAAATATTTTCTAAAATTTGAAGAATAATTATTTGGTAATACGTTCTTTGCGCAGTAACTTTTGAAGGCTTTGCTTTTTAGGGAATATCATCCCACAATATTAAAAGTAATAAGATACTCTGAAATTACGTTTCCATCCAAGTTTTCATTAAATTTGGGATAAAAAATTAAAAAAAAGTAAGGATACTTCTATCCACTTATTTTTCAAAACAAGAATCTTTATTCATTTAAATATTAAGCAGGTATAATGAATGGAACGATCGTAAGGATAATTGTAATAAAAGTAATTAACTTAGATAAGAATCCAGCCTTGATTAATGGTGTTTCTATTACTTTAATGAGCAGTTGAATATAATAGCTTTGAGCAGCATAATTTTCTGCGTTTTCATGTTTGTTTAAATCCTCCATTATTTTTTTTTTTAATTGCTCTTTTCTAATTCCAGCTTCTTTAACATATACTAATATTGCCCAAATACCTAATACGAGAAAAAGAGTGGAGAATCCAAAATATATCAAGATAAAAATGCTTAGTACGTTGGCAACTTCAATAAAACCTAAAAATATAAAAGAAAGAAAGAAATAACCGTAGACGAATTGTCCAGCGTAAAGAATATAGGGAGAAACGTTAGTAGAATTATAAATTAAGAGGGAATTTTCTGTATGGGTAGTTCGGAATATCTGCCAGAATTCAACAATTGAACTTAGAAAAAAAGCAATGGTAAGTATAAGCATAAAAAAAAGAAGCAAGTCGATGAAAAAATTGTCGATTAATAAGATAAAGATAATAGATAGAGCTATATTTATCAGTGGAATTAACACTTCAATAAGATCAATTATAGTAAATTTAGGAGT
>JBHLLP010000003.1:0-138850 GCA_048885525.1 Candidatus Hermodarchaeota archaeon
GTTATAAGCTTCGACTGCTCGTTTTATCCATTCTACAAATTCAGCGTTAGTATCGGCAGTTTCGGATGCGAGAAAATTAACGCGTCCTAAGTCTTTATAAGCATTAGCAGCTTCTTTCACTTTTTTCTTATTCAAAAACGATTTACCTGCTTTTTCATATAATCTTGCTGCTTCAGCCCAATTATATAAATTTTCTTCAGTCTGAGCTTTCTCTAACAATTCAGAAAGACTAATTTTTTCAATCATCTACTTTGAATTACAATCTACTGAAATTCCGATTTTTTATGGACTTATTATTATTTAAGATACTAACAAAACATTTATACCTAGCAAATTATTTATACCTAAATTAACATTTATATCAAAATAAATAAGTTGAATCTTTAGCATTTAAAGGTGATAGATGAATGTCATATACGATTGCCATAGGTAAGTTTCCAAAAAAACCTGGTTATGTTAATGTTTTAGAAGCTTGTAGAAAAGATTTTAGAAATTTCAAAAAAGATAATGGAAACCATGTAATCGAACGTCTCCACTCACAAATTAAATATCGTGCCCAAATCGGAGCTCCTAATAATGTTTTGATTGAGCAGAATGAGAATTTAGAAAATGTTAGAAATTTAATTAGTGAAGGAAAAGAAGATGTCGCATTTTCGATATTTTTTCGAACATTTCCAAGCTGTTTACCACACAGAATTAGAAATCTCTAACATTAATAAATATTTTTTACAGATCTTCTATAGAATTAATTTTCCACAGATATTCCTTAAGATTCAAATTAAATCCATTTAAAAACTTTATGCCTTCTTGTTCTAATAGAATTTTTTGATATTCACAATCTTCAACTGCCTTTAAAGAAATTTTACCTTTTGAACTGATGACTCGATGCCAAGGAAGATCATATTTTTTTGATGATGAATGTAAAATCCATGAAACTTGTCTTGCAGCTCTTGGATTTCCAGCTAATTTAGCTATAAATCCATAAGTGAGAACTTTACCTTCTGGAATTCTTTTTATAATGTTAATAATTCTTTGCGTAAAATCACTAGGAATTGACAATCACCATTTTAAATTACTGATTATATAGGTCAGTAGATTCTTTTTCAATTTTTTTTGCTAAAATATATAGTTTTTCTAATTTTTCTTTCTTTAATTCTTTTGTTTCGAAAATTATGTGATTACAATCATATTTTGTAAAATCGTATTCAGAAATATTTATGCCAAAAGATTCTCTTTCATCCCATAAACGAGATCCTGGGTAGGGTGTTGCTAAAAAGTAATTTAATTCGTCATTTTCATCCAGTGGTAAAGATTTTATATATTCAATTGTTTGATTAAAACTTTGGTTTGTTTCCCCTGGCAAACCCAATACAAAATATACTTGGATAGTAATCCCATATTTCTTTAGATTTATAATTCCCCTTTTAACTAGCTCTGGATCTTGAAATTTGAAATTTCTTTTAAGAACGGTTTCATTTGCAGATTCAACACCAGTTGCTACTAATTGACATCCTGCTTTTTTTAACAAACTTGCTTCTTCAGTGCTTATAGTATCTACGCGAAGTTCACACCCCCAAGGTATTGTAATCTTATTTTCAATGAACATTCTACAAAAAGCTCTGAAAAAATCTCGATTAATGTTGATATTATCATAAAAGTTGATCTGATTATAAGTTTGTAGAGACTGGATTTCTCTTACTTCTTCTAATATTGATTTGATGCTTCTGATTCGAGTTTTTTTAAATAAGTTTTGTCTCGAACAGAAAGAACATTGGTTTGGACATCCTCTATTGACAATTACGTTTGCTACAGAGTAATAATAATTTTCTTGAGATAATTTATACCGAGCAGGTAAAGGTAAATCCTTTAAGTTTATTGTATCCACAGATTCGGTGACCATAAATTTTCCTTCTGAATCAATAAAAGCAAGGCCTTTAACTGATTGTAATTTAGTCTCATAATTACTTATTTTTTTTTTTTCTGAAATTTGAGTTGTTAATATTTTAATTAATTCCAGAAAAGATTTCTCTGCTTCTCCTATACAAATAAAATCGATTAAATTTTCAGTTAATCTGTCATGCTCCAAGATCTCTTTATACATAAAGGAAACATGAGGTCCACCAAATATAACGTAACTCTCTTGATTAGTTTTTATTATTCTTGCGATTTTAAGAGCTATATGGAAAGTATTAGTAAGCGACGTAATCCCAATAATCTTATATCCAATAGTTCTTTGTTTTATTAGGTTTTCTAATTCAAATTCATTTAAATCTATAAATTGTTCAAGATCTAAGATATCCACGGGAATCTCATTTAAATCTAAGATTGCAGCTAAATATAATAATCCTAAATTTGGCTCTCTAAAATATTGTGATCGAAACTCTGAGGGTTTAGAAGTTCTTGGATTAATTAGCAGAATCATCTTGGGTACTAGCTTGGCTTTCTTCAGGTAATTTCTTGGGAATTTGAAATGCTTTAATTAAGGATTTTATGGAACCTGGTTTAGTAAATTTATCTTCAAGGATAATAGGGATTTCAATTTTAAATGGGGGAGATTTATCATCTTTATTGATATATAACTCAATTCCCTGAACATTTCTTTCTTTTATTATTAGTCGTGTTGAGTAATTATGATCTTGAAAAAAAGTAAAACCATTATTCAATCTTCCTAGTTTGACTGGATTAATTGTTGTTTTTTCTTCTTTAAGAAAAGATTCAGTAGTTTCTTCCTCTGTAAATATAGTACCTCCTATTATCATGAACCTTCGAATAAGATTATATGGTTGAGGAAACTGATTTATATATTCAATTGCTTTAGATGCTTTTGGAGTTGAAATTGAAACATCTACAACGTATTTATCTGGAGTCGGTTGTGGAAAGTCTTTATTCTCAATTGGAACTGCTCTTCCTCCACCAATTGGCTTTTCTATTAATTCTTGAAATTCTTGGTCTTCTTTTGAATACATATTCAACGGATATACCCTATAGAATAAACGTAACTGTTGCCTTAGCATTCCAGCTAAAATTCCACCATAGAGTTGGACTTTAAAAGGGCTATGAGATCCATTATAGGTCCAAATTCTCTTAGTGTCGTGATCGACTAGTAAATATACTCTTTCAATGCTAGTTTCGTTTAATATATCTCCTACAGTCTGTCCCTGAACTACCTCTTTCATTTCCATATAAGGAAATTCATTTAACTCAATTACTTCAAATATTTGCATCTGGGTATATCCATTAATTTCTTATATAATTTTAATATGTAATTCCTTAAAATAAATTTCATCATCTCTATTAATTAAGATAATAAATCCTATCAATCAAATTCCATAAAATTTTTATGAAAAAATACATTTTAGAAGTTAATCTTGCTTTTTTAAGTTCTGTTTTGATGTATCGTGTCTTCTGAAAAAATCGTATATAAACTGAATATTAGCGGTGGAAATGAAGGACCCGGAAAAGGATTATCTAAGCTTATTGAGATTGATGAGAAGAAATTTCGGTTTGAAGGAATGAAAATTGGAGATATCATCAAGGGGGGACTCATAGGTTTTCCAAATTATGAATTTGAGATTACTGGTGGAAGCGATTCAAGTGGTTTTCCGATGAGAAAAGATGTTCATGGACCCGTGAAGAAGAGAATACTTGTTTCTAAGCGAGGAATTGGGTATAATCCCATAAGAAAGGGACAAAAAAGAAGGAAAACAGTTCGAGGTAATGAGATAACTCATGACATGACGTTAATTAATCTAAAAATCATAAAATACGGGGAATCTGAGCTTTTTAAAAAGGAATAAAAATGAAAATTATTAAGGAGAGGATTAAGCATGGTTAAAGTCAAAAAATGCTCATTTTGTGGATTTGATATAGCTATCGGAAGAGGAATCATGTTTGTAAAAAGAGATGGCACAGTTTTAAATTTTTGTACCAATAAATGCCGAAAAGCCATGCTTGATTATAGAAAGAAAGCAAGAAAGACGAGATGGACTAGTTACTACGGGAAACAATAATAGGTTTTGTAGTTATTTATTCTTTCGGATATTTCAAAAAAAATTTTAATTACTGTAAGCGTGGAAATTTAAGTAATTCATCAATCAAGTCAACGTGCGAAACTATCATTCTTTTGCAACAAAAACGCTCAATTCCCAACTCTTTAAAGGCTTTTTCAGAAGGTTCTCCTTTTTCAAGAAATTCTAAATATGGTTCATATACATGAGCAATGAGCTTACCGCATGAGAAACAACGAATAGGTATAATCATACTTTATTAAAAGAAGCATTTTAAAAAAATTTTTAGGTTTTTACCTAAATAATAAATTTTATTTGTTATCCTTTACTAAGGTTCTCATACTATCTCGATGATTTATGATAATATATCTAAAATAAAATATATTTGAAGGAGATGATTGAAGATATCTTATATAAAATTTAAGATTCCAGACAAATTAAAAACTCAAATAAAGAATGGTTTAAGTCAGATAGCAGAGACACGCGACTCTAAAATAAGAAAAGGAATGAATGAAGTAACTAAATCTATTGAACGTGTGCAAGCTAAGTTTGTTGTTATGGCAGAAGATGTAAGCCCTCCAGAGATACTATTTCATGTCCCACTTTTATGTGAAGAAAAAGGTATACCTTATGGTTATTTATCAACTAAAAAAGAACTTGGAAATACAGTGCGAATCAATGTATCTTCAAGTGCTATTGCTATTGAAAATGTTGGTACGGGAAATGAGAGTGTATTAAATGAAGTAATTAAAAATTTAGAACAGATAAAGAAATAAATTAATTTGGTGGATTATATTGGTTAAATTAGACAAATCCAAAGGAATTCAAGTTCAAGACTTTTCCATTCCCGCCCAAGTAATTCAAATTATCGGTCGAACGGGACTTACTGGAGAAATAACGCAAATTAAAGTTCGTATTTTAAAGGGTCCTGATAAAAATCGTATCTTAACTCGGAATGTTAAGGGTCCGATAAAAATGAATGATGTTGTAATCCTAAGGGAAGTTGAACGAGAAGCACGGAAGATTCGGGGACGTCGATAATATTACTAATATTTTGAAAAACACCTTATTCCTCAATTTCTCTAACCTTTTGGTAATGGTTATTTTCCTGATTAGCAAAATAGTAATTAGGTAGTTAATTACTTTTTTTCTCTAATTTTTTCCTCGTACTTTGTCAGACAAATTTTTAGTTATCTTGAATTCTTCTGTCTGAACAAGTAAATTTAATGAATTTTTAGCTTTTGTGAAATCTTCCTTTAAAATCTCATTGTAGTAAATCTCCGTTAATAAATTAAATGCCTTATTACTTATTTTAACTCTATCATCATTATTCATCTTCTCCGAAAGTTTTCCAAATCCTTGATGCTGAGAATCAATTTGAACACCGGTACTATTAAGAAACATAGCTAATTTCGTATAGTGTCCTATTATTAAAATCAATTCTAGTATCTGCTTCTCATTATAATTTTCTGAAAGTTTACTCCATGTATCATCACAAATAAAATAGTTCTCGTGAAGTTCATCTGCAGTGCGTAATATTAGAGTATCAGTAAGACTCCATCCAGCTGCATCTGGTCCTTTAAGTATCCTTATTATTTCTTCTGCAGTAAATCCAATTATCAATCCGATAAAAATATGATGAATACACTCATAGTCAGCTTGACATAGCCACCCCGTTCTAATAATACATAATTCTCTCTCTCTATCGGAAATTGAAGGTTTAGGTTGCTCTCGTAGATAATAAGGAGAAAGATGTGGAAATAAGTCCTCATATTTACGACCTGTTCTAGAAACATTAAGGGCAATTATTTCTAAGAAATTTATCTTCTCAACATCAAGTTTAGATACATCCAATTCAAAAAACTGAGAGGGTTCTGATAATTTGAAAATTTGTGTCATTCGCATGAGGAAATCTTTTTTTTCTCCTTCATCCCATTCTGAGTATTTAGCAGGCATTACCCTCGGTACTGATAGCCGTTTTCTCTTAATAATTTCTTTTTCTATCATAAAAAAACACCATTATCTATTCTCTCTTGAATTCTATACATGAATTTCCTTTATAATTATTATTCTGTTTTCGAGGGTATAAAAAACTTTCATATCAAGTGTTTACATTAATGTAAGAATAAGAATCACATATATGAAAAATAAAGCAAATTTTTAATGAAAGTTTGTAAATATCAAATTTTAAATACTTAGATTTTAAATCTGATTAATTCATTTTTTAAATCTTCTGCAAGGGTACCTAATTTATTCGCAGTTGCAGAAACCTCTTCCATTGAGGCAGTCTGTTGTATGGTAGAGGAGCTTATCCCTGTAACGTCGGTAATATTACTGATAATTTGAAATACGTCTTATTCTTCTATCAGTATTTTTGAAAATTGCTTTATTATATGTTGAAATTATTTTTAACATAATTTTTTACAGAATTTCTTTCATCTTATTTTTTTAAATTTCAAAAAATATGAAAACATTTAAATATGTTAGTTATTTTAATTTTATTGTTGGTTTCATAAAGTTTGAAATTTAAGAAAAATTTTGATGATTAAAAATGGCTCTAAAAAAACAATCAACTGTTATGGAAGAGACTGAATTTATTATTGTTGGTGAGATGACTCATAGAGATCATAAAAATCTTAAAAATTTATTGATGTTTATAATAGTTCTGATTATTACTTTAACTTGTTTAGATCTTAATAAAGCACAGAGTTATAATAATTATGAAAGAGTGCAATTTAAATCATCTGGGGCTACACTTTTTGCAAACTTATATTATCCATCAAACGAATTAGGATTTCAAGAAAAACAGCCATTAATAATATATTGTCATGGTATTGCTTCAAAAAGAGATTTTGACCTTAGAATACCAATTGAATTTACTAAGAGGGGTTTTTATGTCGCTGCATTGGATTATCAAGGTCATGGTGAAAGTGGCGGAAACATTAATAATATTGATCCTGATACAGGTATTCCCGCATTAGCTCAAGATTGTTCAAGACTTTTGGATAAATTGGAAACCATGCCATTTTATTTAAAAATAAATACATCACAAATTGGCTTAATCGGTCATTCACTGGGAGGAATGGTTGTATTGATGAATCAAGCTCTAGATCCACGCTTTATTGTAACTGTTGCCTTAGCTCCACTTGTTAATTTTATCCCTCCAAAATATGGATTTTTGGATAATGAAAATCTCATTAAATATATTCCTGTCAACTTATTAAATGAAAATAACACTCAAAATTTATTAATAATAATGCATGTTGAAGATAAAGCATTGGATTTTACAGAAAACGCCTTGAAGGCCCAAGAGTTAACAAATTGTACTGTTATACCAATCTCAGGTTCATTATTAGGCGGTGGACATCAATTATTTTCAGACAAGGTTCTTATCAACTCAATTAACTGGTTTGAAAACCACTTCTTTAGTTCTACAACTCTAAATGGACCTATCGTTATCACATTTTATTTAAATTATGTTTTAATTTTCGCAAACATTATCTTATTGTTTATAATTGTTATATCGCTAATCTCAATTTCAAGTAGGATATTTTTTAGAAAAAATCAAAAGGCTAGGGAGTCCAATTTAAGAAATTATAAACCAATGTCGTCCAATTCGAATAAGAAAAAAGATATGATAAAAGTTATTTTAATTATCAGTAGTTTCTTATTGAATTGGGTAATATTTAATAAAATATTTGGAATAAAAGGGATTCTTTTTGGTTCCCTAGATTTCATACTCATATATGCAATTATAAAAATATTTATTTATTTCCGAAGACCTAAGCATAAGCGAGATAAACAACAAATAATAAAATTAATAAAATCTCAATTTAACCTGAAATATATTATATTTGCCATAATATGTACTGTTTATTTAATTGGAATTTATATGATTTTTTCTTTTTATTACCCTTTTGGTTTCATATGGCCTTCTAATTTTGTTGTTCATATTATTCTAGGATATCTAGCTTTTCCAATATTCTTATCAATTGAAATTTTACTTAGAAAAGTTATTTATCCAAAACTAAGCAAATTAAAATCAGAGAGTTCCAAGAATAGACTTTTGTTTCTCACAAGTTTTATAGTTATAATAAGTCTGATGCTATTGACAATGCGAATATCCCATTTCCCAAGTGTGTTATTCATGTACATAATATTCTTATTGGTCATTATTCTAAATACTAAAATCCTGCAAAATGTCAAATCATTTTATCCGATTATTATAATTTCTTTTAGCATTGTTCAAATTTTCTTTGCAGCTGTCCTTTCAAATGCAATAGGAGTAAGTATTATTTTATAATAAAGATAAATACTAAAGCTAATTATTTATACCTTTTTTTCTACTAATTCTTTAACTTATTTAGTACTTTTTAAATCTATTTTAAGATATGAATACATGTTTTATACAATTCTAGATGACTTAATTCTTTATCAACGCTTAACTATTATGCCATGTAAATATTCAAATTATGAGCTCAAACTTCATAAATATTTTTATGACAAAACAGAAATAGACCCTTCATTTATTATAATTATTAAAATCGAAGATCTTGATTTCATCTTCTTTTTTGTAAGACAAGATCAATATTTTCAAGCAAAAACATATCTAAACTCAATAAGAAATAACATAAAAACTAGGAAAGTCTTGATAATAGGAGTTGATAAAACATTGATACATCTACTTTTCAATCTATTTCCAGATTTATGTATAGATGATATAAAAATAGAAATAAATAATATAAAAGGAGAATATGAAATCACTATTTGCTTTTTAAAAGACTTAAATATCTATCATATTGCAGTGGGTGAACGTGGGTCCTATATTAAAGCTGTAAATAAATTAATGAAGAAATATATAACTTTTAACGATAGTGTGACTCCTATAACAATTAGATGTAGGGTATCTAAGTAAATTTAGGGTTTTTTATTTCTTTACTAATAATTTACTTAATTCTGCGATTAACCAACACAATTCTTCATAAGTTGATGAAGATTTAATAATTTCTTCAGCTTTTGCTTTAATTTCGCTTTCTGAAGCTTCTCCCTTTAAAAAGGACATTTGTAATATTGCCAAAGTTCTTGCTAAATCATCATAGGAATGGCTTTTTTGAGCTAGTTCGTGAGCGCTAAGAGTGATTTCAGCTTCAAAATCAGGATTTATTCCGGCGTCAATCAGTTCAATTGTATTTTTATATTTTATTTTTAATTCAGGCCGCCTCTCAATTGCATCTGGTGTTAAACCTTTTTTTAAAATATCCTTTATTGCTAAAAATGCGCCATATTCTTGATTTTGATCGACGATTTGAATTTTAATTGATTTTTTTCGTTCACTTTTTAACTTTTCTGCTCTTTTTATACTCAAAGTTTTCTTTTTTTTGGAAGCTTTTTGCCCGTACCATATATACAATGTCTTATAATCATCTATTAAAAAAACTTTATTTTCGTTAAAGTCCATCTTATTTATTTTTCTTAGGGCTCCATTCTCGGTAACACTGTATATTAACATGGTTCTTTTATAAAGGAGTTAGAATAATATATTAAAAATAAGTAAGATATTGTATTAAATTTTAACTTGGGGTTATAAAGAAAAGAAAAATGCCATTTAGGAACCTTCCTCAAAAAAACCTAATAATTTAAGATTGTTATATTCATTATGTAGAAAATCTCGTAGAGCTGTGCGTATAGCTTCAGATCGACTAGCTACAATCCTCATGCCGATTAACTTCTTAATATTTACATCATAAATATCGGGCAAATTAATGGTTATATTTACCATTTTTTTCTTTTTATTATCTTTACCAGTTTCTGTCACTTTACTAATTTCACGAGTTTCTGTTTTCAAAATTCTCTTATTTCAGATGATAAAAATGAATTAGAAAGAAGATATATTCTTTGCCCTTAAAGTATATTCACTCTTTTCCAATATAATATTATAAGTTAAGTATCTATATAAAGTTGTGTAGTATTTAAAACGATATAAATTATTTTGATTATTTAATTACATAGATGGAAATTATTTTGATATTTTAATTATTTAGTTGAAAATATTTTATTATCTTGATAAAATCTTATCTAAGGGTAATAGGATGTAAGAGAAAAAAAATCTTATAATCTTTGATCTGATTTTATATATCTTCCTCTTGTTTCAATTGCGTCGATATTTTTAATTATCTCATCACATTCGAATGAACCTGATTTTTCATATTCTAATCTATATCCTCCAAGAAAGGCATTAAAACAAGAGGCATAATCTCTCCCATGAGATGATATCAGTACTCTCTTAAGGAGATGGAGATCTACACTTTTATCTTCGATCGTATCTGAATAATCATGCAAACCAAAATCAATAAGAAAGATCTGTTCCTGTGGAGTTATTAAAATATTACTTGTAGTTATATCTCCATGAATGTGTCCATTTTTATGTAATATCGCTACTATTCTGCCAATTTCATTAAAATATTTTATTTTCTGGTTATCCTCTAAATCAGACAAGATATTTTTTAACTTATTTCCTTGAATATACTTCATAATGATTGTGGAATTAGGTGAGTCAATTTCAAAAACTTGCGGTACATTGACACCATAATTTTTCACTCTTATTAAAGCTCGAGCCTCATTTAAAGTTCTCTCTGTCCGAATTCTTCTATCCAAATCCTCTATACGATATTTTTTTGGAATTCTATATTTAAATATTACTTCTTTCCCAAACCAATGTCCATAATATAGACTAGCTTCAGCGCCCTTTCTAATGATTTTTTCTCTTTTCACATCTGAACTCAATTTAATTTAAGACCTCCAAGGGATTGTTATCTGATCCATTCTCTCTTTTGGTTTAATAATAGTTTCAGAGACATTTTGGCCTTTTCCTGTCTTATATCTTAAAATACCAGCCCATCCGATCATTGCTCCATTATCCCCCGCATATTTTAAGGGTACGACTTCAAATCTTGCATCATGTTCCTCGCTAATATATCTTATCATAGATTGCAGTCTTTGATTTGCTGCTACCCCTCCAGTGAGAAGTACTTCTTTCTTTTCTGTATGGGCTAAAGCTCTTTCTGTTACTTCAGATAACATTCCAAAGGCTGTTTCTTGCAAAGAATAGGCAATGTCATTTAAATTATATTTATCCCCATAATCCTTAGATTGGAGTAGATACTTTGCTGCTGTATAAAGTCCAGAAAATGATAGATCCATACCTTTTACAACATAGGGCAATTGAATGTAGTTTTTTGATTTTTGAGCTAATTTTTCAATCTTAGGACCACCAGGATGTTGAAGTCCAGCATCACGAGCAAACGAATCTATCATATTACCAATCGCTAAATCAAGTGTCTCACCAAAAATTTGATATCTGCCTGATTCAAAAGCACTAACTATTGTATTTCCTCCTGAAACATATAAACTTAATGGGTCCTTAATATTACATTTTAAACGACCGATTTCTATATGGGCGATACAATGGTTTACACCGATTATAGGGATTTCTAGTATTTGACTTAACATACGAGCAGCCCATGCACCAATTTTTAACACCGGTCCTAAACCAGGACTTTGGCTAAATGCGATTAAATCTATTTTATTTATTGATATCCTAGCTTCAGAAAGAGCTGTATTAATAATATGCATAAAATTATTCAAATGTTGTTCTCTAACTAATGCGGGATGAAGTCCTCCCTCTTCAGGTACGTAGATATCATTAATAAGACTGTATATTTCCCCATTAAAATCAATAATACCAACTGAAAATGTATGTGCTGTAGATTCAATACCTAAACATAACTTTTTCATTAATTTCACTGGACTTTCAATTTAGATGAGCAAATTTTAAGGTGAAAATTAGAATTACTTTATTAAGAAATAAATTAGTAATATTATTTCAATGAAATAAAGAATCTTTTGTTTGAAAAGTTTGATTTTTATGCTTTTTGACGTTTTCTAGGGGTTCTTCTAGTTGTCTTACTTTTTGCTGGGCCTTTCCTTTTAAATACAGCATATCCACATTTCCCACATGACCATCTATCATAATGATCGGCGAGGAAATAAGAGGGACCGCACTTTGGACAACTACGATGAGTTCTAACTAATTTATCTCCTTCAATTTTATAATAATTTGAGGAATTCATTTCTGTTTTATTTTGTATTTATTTAATATTCAAATAGATGCTTATAAGGTTGTTTTCTTTTTTTCAGTTGGTTGATTTCAGTTCTTTTTTCTTTTTCAAGATTTCGTACTTGGATATGGAAAGGCTCGTAGAATTGAAGCTCATTTGCATCAGTATAAATGTGTGCTTTCCCTATTGTATGAGATGCTCCAAAACGAGTTTTGAGATTTGTGATTATTGTGAGTTTTTCATCAGTTCCTTGCAGTGCAGCTATTTTTTTTTTAACATCTAATCTATTTGGAGTACTTTCTGAAAAATGATCAATTCTAAAAGATAATTCTACTCGATCAATTAAGGGATTTTTCTTCTCTTCTTTAATTTCTACATTTAGCGACATTTCTATGCAATGATTTTTTGTGACAAATAGTATCTATTGAATGAAGATTTTTACTAAATTATAACTTTCAAAAGAAAAGATAAAAAATAAAATTTTGCTTTTTAATATTTTTCCATAATTGATATGACTTTTTTGACTTTTTCTTGAGTATTTTTATCAACATCAACAATTACAATTCCTTCTGGAATAATAAAATTAGAATCTGTAATTGGAGGTTGACCATAGAAAGCAAAATTTTTTATATTTCTTGTTATTGGAATTTCAAGTACTAGGGGGAGTATCAATAAATCTTCTTCTCCGTCAGTTATTTTAATTAATGTTTTTTTATTTGAATGAATTACTTCTCTAAAAAGTTTCCAGCATTCTTTATTTATAGTTCCCTCATGATTTTGAAATTCAATAATATCTTCAAAAAATTCCTCAAAATCTAAATATATATGATTTCTTTGTGTTTTTTCGTCTATAATACAAACTTTAACAAATTTTTTTAAAAATTGATTAGATAAAAAATCATTAGCGACAATGTCTCCAACGATATAGAAGTGTATCTCTACTCCAGATGCTAAATAATCTTTAAAAACATTTTCAACTTGAATGATCGTTTCTTCTCTGGAACCTGCTATTAAAATATCGAGAGGTTCTGTAAATAAATGTCTTTTATCTTGAGGAATTCTTAAATTAAAATCCATTTAAATCAAGATACTTAATAAAATAAGCTTTAAAAATAATTTCCATCTTTTTATTTGATAGAAGAAATTATCTAACTCTTAATGCATACTTACCTGGAAAATGAATTTTCAAATATTCAGCAAATTTTGATTCTTTTGGGTTTATTATTATTACTTCCCCTGTGAAATCTTCACTTAGTGTATGCGTTTTGCATTTAGGACAAATTACCTCATTTTTTGTTATCAAATGACAATTCTTGCATGCTTTTTCTTTCAAATTACTTAATCCCTCTTAAATTTATGATTCATTATTATTAACGTCTTCACTTGGTACTGCTTTTTTTGCTTCCTTTTCTGCATATATTTCTTCAATATCATTATTAATCCATTCTTCTTTTCCCAGAAACTTCTGTCTCATTGTCAATCCGAGTTTCCCACTTCTTCCGGTACCTAAGGAAACGGCAATTATTCTTGCCCTTACTTGGTCATTAACTTCAAGAATCCTTCCAGTTTCTTTGCCAATAAATCGATTTCCAACTTGTTCATAAGAGATATAATCATCACAAATCTGAGAGACATGAACTAAACCATCTAGTGGACCAAGGCGCACAAACGAACCGAAATCAACAATTTCAACAACCGTTCCTTCTACAACTTCTGAAACAGTTGGTTTGAATGTAAGTATTGTAAATTGTACTTCATGGAAGGTATTTGCATTACCAGGAATAATTATACCTTTTCCGACATTAAGCACATCGACTACTGCTATGACGAAACCGTAATCTCGTGTTATAATCCCTTCGTAGTCCTCTGAAAGAATGATTCTTGCACTCACTTCTTTTTCTTGGTCAAACAGAAATGGAGGTATCTCAATTTTTCCTTCAATGGTGTAAAGTTTGAACATATGAGCGTTCCCGTTAAAATGATGATCTATAATGAAGTTAAGTGATTGATAGTATGAACTAAAAAATTAATAGTTTGTGATTTTTTATTCATAAACCTAGTGAAAATAAGATTTCTTTTAATTTTTCTTAGAATTCCTATTTTCTTATTAAAGAGAGGCGAATAGGTCTTAAGTCTGCTATTTGCTGTATGCCAGATTTAACTGAAGGATCATTTTCAAGCAGTTCTTCTGCTTCTTCCAGTGTTTTCGCCTCTATAATAATAAGACCAAATGGATCTTCGGATATCAAGGTAGGACCTGCTAAAAATAGTTTTTTTTGTTTCAATAATGATTTTAGGTAAAAATAATGATCAGACATGATTTGTTCTTCTTCCTTTTTGGAATTAATGATGAAATCTTGACGATAAGGTTTTATTATAGCATAGAAATACTGTTCTTCGGTCATAAATATTAGAAATTATAATTTCTTATAAATTTTGAATTAATATTATTTAAATTATATGAAGTTAGATAATCTAATGAAATTAAATTTAAAGGTAAAACGATGTCAATTATTATCCGAGATATGATCAAAGATGATGAATATTATGTTGGTACATGCACTCATGTAAATGAAAATAACCTCGAGCGTGAAATGTCTTGTCCACGCCGTATTTCTTGGTTGAGAAGTATGGAAAAAGATGGATTGAGGGTTAAAGTTGCTCTTATAGATGGTAATCATGCGGGATTTATATATGTTATGCCAATTGAAATAAATCCTTGGAATATTCAAGGTAAAGATTTGATGGTATTTCCATGTTTAGTTTCGCATTCTAAATTTACTAAAATTGGTATAGGTAAAGAGTTAATTAAAGCTGCCGAAGAAGAAACAAAACGTCTAGACCGTAAAGGAATCGCAACGTTTGGGTATTTTTGGGATTTTTGGTTTATGCCAGCACAATATTTTGTAAAATTAGGATTTAAAGTTGCTGAAAAACGTGGAGAAGGGGCAATTCTTTGGAAGCAATTTGATCTTAACGCTGAAGCACCTACATTCCGAAAAGAAAATTATAATTTTAATCCAATTAAAGGTAAAGTTGTAATTGATTTATTTTGGAACAAATTCTGCTTAACTAGTGATATCGAAGCTGAGAGAGTGCGAGAAATAGCATTAGAATATGGAAAACGTGTCGTTCTTAATGAATTTTCGGCAGTTGATCAAAAAATCCTACAAAAATATGGCATTGAGCGAAGAATCTATGTTAATGGTGACCCAATGGAGATAGGTTCAGAAGTAGAAAAAAGTAAACTTAGAGAAGCAATTGATAATGCATTAATTTCGATCAATTAGATAATTAACTAGATTAAGTTCTTTCCCTCTAATTAATTTGGATTGCTTTACAAATTGTTAAATATTTAGTATGAATATTGGACATTAATGTATAGTAAGAAGACTATACATTAACAAATCCAATATTAAAAATATAAAAGAGGTAATAAAATGATTTTTATCACTTACTGGGAACTTAATCCGGATTTCGATCCATCAGAATTAGCAGGAGTTGCTCAAACGTTAATAAGTAAAAAATTGTGGCCAGTCGAAGGTACTAAAGAAATTGCTTGGTATGTTAGCACTTCTGACTATTGGGGTATAACCATATTAGAAGCTGAAACTGAAGAACAATTGACAGAAGTAACGGGTATGTGGAGAATTGCTAAACCAGGTATTTTTAAGTTCATTAAAAGCACACCTGCAATGGAGATAGTTAAAATTGTCCCTGTACTAATGAAATTGGCTAAAAAAATAAAAGAATAAAAAATTGATATAAAACCTAATTTAAAACTTCTTTTTTTTTATTTATTGATGTAGATCTCTATTCATTCTGGGAGTTGTAGATTCGCCCCTTAACATCTTTAAAAAATCTTTTCTTAAGGGATAAAAAATATCGAGCATAATAAAGGGTTCATTACCTATACAAGTATCTCCATGGGGTGTGTTAGAGGGTATACAGAAAAAATCTCCTTGTTTCACGACACGTTCTTCATCTCCAATACGTAGTTTTGCTTTACCAGCATAAACCATGCCAATTTGTTCATGTTTATGAGAATGCATAGGAACAGTATGTCCTGGTAATGTGGCATTCAGCGCCATTGTCATCTTTTCATGATGTAATCCAGTAAGTATAGTTGTCTCTAATCCTTCCATTTGCACAAATTTAGGAGCGTATTCAATGTTTATAAAAAATGGACTTTTTTTATTTTGAATTTTAGCCAACTCTATTTTAATTTAATTATAAGAGATTAATAAACCAATAAACTATGATTTTATAAATTATATTATTACTATACTTAATTTTTATTATTAACATATTAAAAATTATTAAAATGTGAGAAATTAATGAATAAGAATCGTCCTGAAACTACTCTTTTTCTAATGATATCTTTGGATGGAAAAATTTCTACTGGAGACGTGGATGAAAGAGATCAAGAGATAGATTTTCCTAAAATAAAAGGAATTAAGGAGGGAAATTATCAATATTATGATTTGTTATTTAAAACTGATAGACATGCTGTTATTAGTGGAAAGGTTTTAGCTAAAATTGGAGTTAATTTACGTGAAAAAGCTGATAATTATAAGGATGTCAACTTAATTATTATTGATCGCAAACCACATCTTATTAAAAGGGGAGTTAGTTATCTAATAAATTCATTTAAATCAATCTATATTGTTACTAACAATAAAAAACATCCCGCGTTCAAGTTTAAAGATAGAAAAGGAATGTATATCATTTATTATCCAAATGAGATTTATATTGAAGAATTATTTGTAAAACTAAAACAAGATTACAAAATTCAAAAAATATCAATTCAATCAGGGGGGACATTGAACTCTTTATTTCTCAAACAAAAACTTATTGATCATATTTCACTTGTAATTGCACCATGTCTGATTGGTGGAAAGAATACTCCTACCTTAATAGATGGAATAGCTCCTCAAACTGATGATGATTTATACGATATCAAAGCTTTAACACTTAAGAAATGTGAAGTTTTGAAATATTCATATATCCATCTTTATTACGATGTAATAAATGATACGATAATTGAAATAGATTAGATTAATTTCGCGATTTTTTCACAAGTTCGCTTACAGTCTAAAAATATTAATCCTAACCTTACATCCTTTGTTGTAGAAACAGTTAATACTGCATTGGGGCCAGCTTGTAGCACTAAAAGATAACCATCGCTGCCCTTGACATACAGCTGATCGAATTCACCCTTCTCCATCTCGATAACTGATCTTTCGGCTAAGGAGAGCAACGCAGCAGTCATGGCAGCAATCCTTGTCTCATCAACTCCTTGAGGGAGGGCAGAAGCAATTGGAAGACCTTCAGCAGACACGATTGCGGCAGCTTTTACTTCTGGGATCGCTGCGAGTAATTTTTTTAAGATGTCATCAAGCGATTCTGTAGTTGTTTCGACCATACCAGTCATTTTTTTTGGTAATTAAAAATTAGGATCTTTTTTGAGTATATAATTTGTAATGTAATCTTACTATAATAGATATAATTAACTTATTTTAATTTTATTTATTTTTTTTTATTTTGTACTCTCTAATAAATTATATTATTACTTCTTTATTAATTAACTTTAGAAATTTTTGTAAAGTTTTACCTAAAACACTGTTATTATTTTTAAAAACTCTCTATTTGAAGTAATTATCAAAATTATTATTTAAATATTTTAGTTGTTTCTATCATTGCATTAACATTTTCTGGTTTGCATTTTGAATTGATTTGTTGTGAAGGTGAAACTACTAAAGAGCAGTTGTATTTTCTTGCCTTGGTAATAAGTTTGATTGTATAGTTATTTACTTCTTCAGGTGAACCGAATGTTAATAGAGACATATCTAAGTTGCCTATAATACAAATATTACTTTTGAATCGTTTAAAGAGGGGAAATATATCAACTCCCGCATTTGGCTCTAAACCTTGAACAGCATCGAAATTTAAATCAATAAAAGTTTCAATCATATCGGAAATATATCCATCTGAATGAATAATTATTTTCTGATTTTTATTATGAATTAGTTTTATAATTTCTCTGTATTCTTCAAAAAACAAATCCTCCCATACATTTATAGGAATAAATGTTCGATTTTTGTATCCATAATCATCTGCGACAAGGAATATATGTACTCCCGTGCTTTGAAGGATATTAATTAAATCTTTAATAAATTCCGAGAAATAAGAAACTACAGTTCTTACAAATTCAATATTTTTCCTTAAACATTTAGCAAAATGATGAAATCCCATTGATTGCCACGTTTTCTCGAATAGTCCAGGTAAAGAGATTACGTAATCTAAATTATTACGTGCTCTTAATAAGAAAGTTTTTAATGTAGTTAATTTTTCTTGGGAAGGAAGTGTTAAGTGTTCCCATTCTTCTAATATTTTTTCATTCTTAAATAAACCATCCCATAAATACCATTCTCCTTTATATATTCGTCCCCAACCATCTACTCTTCTATGTTCATCGAGAGTATAACCTCCATCTCCTCGGCGAAAATCCCATAAAGAAATAGCATCAAATCCCATCTGTTCTATGATATTATAATTATTCTGGTATAATTCCAAATCTTTACTGGTAGGTTTCAATTTGTATTGGCTGGTATAGTTTTCCATAAATGCTAATTCTGGGTATCCAGTACAATATAATGGAACTTGAGAAGTTATTTCTTTTGATAATGCCTTTAAAAAATCACTTTTTTGGGTATACATTATTAAGCTAAACTAAATATTAGATTATAAATTATTTCAATAATTAATATAATTCTTTACATGATTGATCTATGGACTATTGGACATTAGTTGATAGTATTTATAATGTAACGTTGTCGCTTTCCTTTTTTATCCTTACTGTTTTGATGCTTCATATTGGTCGAAAGGGAATTAAAGCAAATAACAAGTATGGTGGAATTACTACAATTATCTGTGGTTTTTGTTTCGTAATTTTTGGATATTATAATTCTATTATTACATTTTTTCCGTATCCATATAACGGATTTATGGTATGGTGGATAGGGATTATATTATTACTAAGTTTTTCATTTTTTGCATT
Source organism: Candidatus Hermodarchaeota archaeon (assembly GCA_048885525.1). GTDB lineage: Archaea > Asgardarchaeota > Lokiarchaeia > Sigyniarchaeales > SOKP01 > Loki-b32. The sequence goes on from JBHLLP010000003.1 coordinate 19,185, forward strand.
GGTTAAAAGAGAAATACGAAAAATGGAGTCAGGAATTGAAGCAAGAGTCTTAAAGAGCGGAAAAAAAACAGTTTTAAGAAGATATATAGAGAGAATGACAAAAGAAAATCCTTACCAAGTAGATATAAACTTTAAAATGGAGTTAATTAGAAAAAGTTTTCATTTAATGGGCTTTCTTCTTGTTATGGCATACTTTGGGTTCTTTGCATTGTATCCAGTTACTCGAATAATAAGTGATAGTGTAATTGTGTTAATCAATGACATTCAACCTGCCTATGAATTAATTTGGGGCCCAATTTCTTTGTTTCCATATATTCATGGAGAATTTCAAGCGGTAATTGATCTTACAATGATGGCTTTGATTGGAGCGTTAATTTTTGCTATAATCTCTGACCTCATTCGGATAATATGGAGTCCAGAGTACTCAATTTTTAACTTTTTGACAAGATCAATGTTAAGAAATAAAGAGATTAATGCTATGGGTCCGCAAATTTACATTATTACAGGATTCATCTTTTCTTATATGCTTTATATGGTAGGATTTCTCGATATTTTATCATTTTTTGCAGGAGTTCTTATTGCTTGTCTCTCAGATGCCGCAGCTGCGTTAATTGGAAGAAGATATGGGAAACATAAGGTTAAAGTAAGAAGTAGAGATACCAAATCAGTAGAGGGTTTTCTTGCAGGAACAATTCTTGCTTATCTAATTGGTTTATTACTCGTAGGACCGATATATGCGATAATTGGAGCAGTTATTTTCTTTCTTACCGATTATTTTCCAGTTTATACAGCAGATAATATTTTGAACCCGATATTTATACCTCTTGGAATTCAAATATTTATTATCCTATTGGGATTACCAGTTGGTTGGTAATAAAACTATGCATGAGTTAATCGACGAGTTAAAAGATATTAAATTAGCGATATTTGATCTTGATGGTGTAATTTATCGTGGTGAAAGCTTAATCCCTAATGCTGATAAAATAATAAAAGAGCTAAAAAACATTTCAATTAAAATTGTGTATAATTCTAATAATTCAACAGCAACAAGACAAACCTATGTTGAAAGATTGGAAAAATTTAATATAAAATGTGAAATCTCCGATATTTACACAAGTGCTTCAATTACCTCTGCTGAAATAACGAAGATAAAGAAAAATGCTAAAATATTTGTGATTGGAGAAAAAGGATTAAGATTAGAACTACAATCTTTAGGTCATACGATTGTAACTAAACCAAGAGATTATAAAGATATAGATTTTGTAATTGTAGGGCTTGATAGAGATTTTAAATATAGTAATTTAGCAATTGCTCAGAAGTGTATTCTAGAAGGTAATGCTCGATTTTATGCAACAAATGCCGATTCGACTTTACCTGTTGCTCGAGGATTAAAACCAGGAGCGGGAGTAATGGTGAATGCTTTAATAACTTGTACCAATAAACACCCTGTTAGAATTTTTGGTAAACCCGAACCATTTGGTATTAATATGATATTGAATAATACACAAACAGCCGCGGAACACGCTTGTATTTTTGGCGATCGCTTGAATACTGACATTTTAGCAGGTAATAGAGCTGGTATAAAAACTATAGTAGTATTCACTGGGGTTACAAACATGGAAATGATTAAAGAATTAAAAAGGAAGTCTAAAAATTCAAACCTGTTTGATATAAATTTAATCCCAGATATCATAATAAATAAGTTAGATGAGATTTTTAAGAAAAAATAGAATCTTTAGTTTTAGTTTTTTATAATACACTCGCTCTATTCATCATCCAACGGCTAATTTCTTGAAAAATTTCTCCTACATTTTGGCCATCTTTCGCAGAGCATTCGATATAACCTAAAAGATTGTGTTCCTTAGCTAATTCTAATGCTTCTTCGCTTGAAACAGCCCTTTTATACTCAAGATCTAATTTACTTCCTACCATCAAAACAGGTATTTGGTTAGTATCCCCTTTATAACCTTGTTTAAAAATTTCAATCCAATCATTAAAATTTCTGAGGCTAGTATATCTTGTAATATCATACATAAAGATCCCACCAGATGCTCCAACAACATAGCTAGGCATAAGAAATCTAAATCTATCTTCCCCTGCAAAATCCCAGATTTGTAAACTTACTCGTTTTCCAGCAGTTTCAACCTTTTTTACATGGAAATCTACTCCTATCGTGATAACACTATCACTCTTAAAAACACCAGTAAGATAACGGTTTATTAAAGTGGTTTTGCCAACACCACCATCTCCAAAAAACACGACTTTAAACATTGCATCAGCCATTTTTATCTCCTGATTTTTCTGCGTGAATATTTATATATTTTGTTATTCGATCTTTATAAATCTTATTGATAAACCACAGCTTAGTCAAAATTATAATTTAGAAACTTTTTGGTTGATAAGATTTGATATTATTTATTTTATAATTATAATATATTAGATTTATAAAAGTAATTGGTTTTAGATACCTAATAATCTCAAATTTAAAATATTTTTTACAATATATAAAAAGAAATATTTCTAAACAGAAAAATTTTTGGTAGGTTTTAATTATGTCTACAAAAGTAAGTATCATAAACGTAAGAGATTATGAATCTATTCCCAAAGCTGTAGTTGGGGCTATAAAATTAATTGAAGACAATTTATCATTCGATTTCACTAATTCTAAAAACATTCTTTTAAAACCTAATTTGCTTAGAGCGAGGAAAGATGCATGTACACAGCCTAGTTTCGTCGAGGGGATCATTTCTTATTTAAAAGAAAAGGGAATTTCTATGAATAATGTCTTTCTTGGAGATTCTCCTGGTCAACAGGGAAAAAATGCATCTGATGTCGTAAAAGAAATTGGATTGTTGGAAGTTTGTGAAAAAAGCGGTATAAAAGTTGTTGATTTTGAAAGTGATGCTCCAGTCGCAGAAATGATCGAAGAAGCTATACAAATGAAACAATCACATATCGCTAAAGTCATTAAAGATTGTGATATTTTAGTAAATTTACCACGACTTAAAAGTCATGCAGAAGCTATGATTACAGGCGCAATAAAGAACTATTGGGGCATAATTCCAGGAGGACTAAAAGCTAAATATCACTTATTAGGGAAGACTGCAGACAGATTTGGAGAGGTTTTAGCAGATAATTTTTCATGGATTTTAAAAAATAAACCAAAAAGACTAACCGTATATGACTTACAAGAGATTATGGAAGGTGCAGCAGGACCTGTATCAGGAAAAATGGTTAAATGGGATTTAATTTTAGTAGGGACAGATGAGTTGGCTCTTGACGTGGTTGCTTTAGAAATTGGAAAAGTTAAAACGAAAAATGTCCCTCATATTAGAAATGCGATTGAAAGAGATTTAGGAGTTGGAGATTTAGACAAAATAGAGATTGTTGGAATGTCTTTGGAAGATGCTAAAAAGCAAACCCCTAAATTTAATGTCCCTGGAAGCATTATGACAAGTTTTATTAGTTACATGTCTGGGCATCTTGCTTATAAGGTAATGAAAAAAATCCCTAGTTTAGTAAAATCAAAATGTGCACAATGTGGCCAATGTGCTCAAATATGTCCGGTAGAAGCAATAAAATTTATAGAAGGGAAATATCCAGAGTACTTAAGAAAAAAATGTATTTCCTGCTTATGTTGTATGGAATTATGCCCTGAAAATGCAATAATCGCCAAAAGTAGGGGAATAGGAGGATTATTCGATTAAATTACAAATTCTTTTTCACGAGTTTTGAATAATAGTTTAGGAAATAATAATATGATAATCTACTATTAATTATTGAGTCATATTGAATAAATTCATTTGCGGAATGGGCAAATCCACCAATACCTAAACCTCCAGTGATAAAATCCAAACCTAATTCTCTTTGAACTCTACTTAAAGGAGCTGCAGCAGCGCTTAAAGGCCATAATTCAGTCAATACCTTTAAAGCATTAGCACTTTCTATAAGACTCTTAACAAGTTTTGAATCTTTCCTTACTCGAGAACTCTCATAACCTATATTTTTAGTTATTTCAATTTGAGAATTAGTCTTTTTGGAAAATTCTTCGACTTTTTCTTTAATTTCTTTAAATATTTCTTCAATTTTAACATCATGAGCGAATCTAATATCTAAGTTACAAATAGCTTTATTAGGAACATAATTTTTTGTCCCTTCTTCCAAAAATCCTGATTTCAAGGTGGAGATATTAAAGGTAGGTTTAAATAAATAGTTAATAAATGTTTTTTCAGGATCTTTTTCAGTTGTTTGTTCAATGCCTGCTTTTTTTTTTATACTTTCAATATCAAGCTCTTTCATAAGATTCCTTATGATATACCTATCGTCAGGTGAAATTTTATAGAGGCTTTTTAAACTATTTATCTGAAATTTGTTATCAGAGTATATTGTATTAAGTAAAGAAACTAAATCCATAGCAGGATTCGGGATCATTCCACTAAAAGCTGAATGTGGTTCCCTATTTCTAGATGAAATTTTAATTGTAAGTGATAAAACTCCTTTGTATCCTAATTTTAAAATAGATTTTTTATTAAGATCTTGTTTAGTTGCAGGGTAATAAGCGTCAAGACAATTTTTAAACATTGTTCCATAATTTTTGCTTTCAAGGAATTTTAATAATGAAGGTGAACCCTTTTCCTCATCACCATCAAATAAAAGGATTAAAGAGATAGGTAATTTCTGTTCTTTTTTCAAAATTTTTACTATATTTAAAAAGCATAATAATGGTGTTTTTGAATTATAAGCTCCTCGGGCTATGATACAATTTCCTAAATTATCAAGGGGAGTTGGAAGTATTTTTATTTCTGCACCAAATGGATCACTAATCCATTCATATTCTTTACTAACAGGTTGCGTATCATACATCATATAGATTAACAGGGAGTCCTCGAGATCTCCTTTTACATTAGCAATTATTAGAGGATTTAAATCAATATTGTATTCATTTATATCTTCAGAAAAATCTGAGATGTAAGAAAGAAGGTAATTTTTAGTTCTTTTAATACCATTTTGATTAAGAGTATTACTCGGAATTTTTAAAAAGGGACGTAATTCATTTTCAATAAATTCCTCATTAGAATTTTTTATAAGAGCAATTAATTTTGTTTCAGAATTCAATTTTTCCATATTATATTATAATAATTAAATAGTTTTATTTAATTGTCCATATTTATAGAAACTGAAATATTTAATTTGATGAATTATATGAATCATTCTAATTCAAATAAATACAAAGAAGCATTTCAACTGGCTAATGAAATTAAGAATAAGGGAAATCTAGAAGGGATAATTTTTGCCTACAGAGATGGAGTACTCATATATGAAAATGTAGGAGATGAATTTAATAGCAAAAACTTTACTTCTATGTGTGCCACTGTTTTAGAAAGTGCAGTAGGTATAGGAGAAACAATAGGCAATCAAAAATTCAAAAAAGTTATTGCTGAATTAGAAGAAAAAACAATATTAATTTTTGAATGTAACATTACTACTTTTTTTATATTGATTTTAAATCGAGAATCTAATATCTCATATATTATGAATAAATTAGAGGAAATAATCGAAAAAGTTAATAAGATGTAATTTTACCTTGATTTTTTTTTTAAGATTCTATTAGAGATGGGATTGAATTTTTATAAATAATTCATCCAATCCTCATCAATACGATTCAAAGAACTTTCGATTGCTTTTCTTACTTCCCAATTATCATCTCCTAATGCCTGAATTAAATATTTAATTGCATCTTTGTTTCCAATTTCACCTAAGGCTTTAGCTGCAGATATTCTTATTTTAAAGTCATGTTCATTTAACAATTGAATAAATGGGTCAATTGAGTGTACGTCTTTAAGTTTTCCTAAAGCCATTGCTGCCCAACTTTTTATATATACATCTTCATCATTTAAACAAGATATAAGTGAGTTAAATGATTCTGGACTTCCAATCCTTAATAAAATTTTAACTGCTGCCCTCCGAGTCTTCCAATTTTCACTCTTCAGTGATTTTATTGCAAAATCTACAACTTTTCTGTTCTCAAATTTAGTTAATGCATCCACAGCTACTCTCCTCACACTTCCATTTTCATCTTCAATTAAATTAAATATATGATCAATGGTATTTGGATCAGCAATTTCACCTACAATTTTAGTACAAAACATTCTAATTTGCCAAGATTTATCTGAAAGTGAGTTAACAATCTTACTATCAATATTATTATTCAAAATCCTTAATATAGACCTATAAGCAGAGCTCCTTAAGCTTGCTACTTTGCTATTAAACACAGATAATAATAAATCAATAGCATCAACATCTTTTAACATTCCTAATAATTTTATCGCTTCTCTTCTTGCATTAATGTTTCTTCCTTTTATAATTTCATAAAGAGGTTCATATGATTTAGATTTATCAAAAATTTTGTAAAGAGCATTTTTCGCAAGATTCCTGAATTTTGAATCAGGTTCTTTTAATAATTCCATTAATGGTTTGATTGCTTTCTTACTTCCAATATTACCTAATACTCGGATAACTTCTTTCCTTACTTCAATATCTTGATCTTTTAAAAGAGCTATAATAAACTTTACATTCCTCAACTCAATTATCCCATCTAATGCTTTTACAGAATTTTTTCTTATTATTGAATCTTTATCTTTTAAAAATTTAATTAAAACCTCTTCACTATTTTTATTTTTTATTTTTCCAAGAATTACTGGAATTTCTCGCTTGATGTAAATATCTTCTGTATTAATATATTCATTAATTGTTTTCAGATTTCCTTTTTTACCAATTTTTACAATAGCATCTAATAAGGAATCATGAATCTCAATGTTCCTAAAATGAAGAATATTCATTAATGGTGATAACACTTCACTGCTATTTGTTTTTCCTAATAGAATAATAGCTTCTTTTTTAGCTTCAATATCGGAATCGCTTAAAGCATCAATGAGGAAGGGTATTGAATCATTTAAACTTCTTTGTCCAACATTTTCAATAAGTCTTTTTCTTACTGATCCATCTTTACAATTTTTATATTGTTCTTTTAAGAAATCAATTCCGTCAATACCGTAACAGATGGTCAATAAATCGATTACTTTAAGCCTCAATTGAGGATGTTGGTCTTTTAGAAAAATATTTTTTATATCTTGGAAACGAATTTTATCATTATCGCTATAAGAAGTTAGTAATTCAGCTGCCTTTAATTTGCTTTCCACATTTTTTGACGTAGATAATATTGAAAGAAGCATTTCAATAGCTTCATTTTCTTCCATTGATTTTATCATTTCTATCAATTTTTCACTATTAAAACTCAATTTTAAAACCTTAAGATATACTTATTGTGAGTAAAGTAAAGTAAACAAAAAAATCTTTGAAATATTAATAAAAAGATGATTTATTTATTTTTATTCTTTTAAGAAATATGGTTTGTAGCAATTAATATGACAAAATATAATATAAGAGAACTTACTGATAAAGAAATTTCCAAAAGTATAAACGTGTTGTATTCTTCTTTTGGGAGGGACCCTCCAGAAGATATTAAAGCAGAAGAAAAAATTTGGAAAGCTTTAATAGAATGGGAAATTGGAAAATTCCTTATTTCTGAAGAAAGAGGAAAGATTATAGGCTTAGGGGGGGTTTTCATATTTGAAAAAGTTAGTAGTTTTGGATACATGGCCGTATTGCAGGATTACAGAGGAAAAGGAATAGGAACTGAAATTTTTAGATATTTATTAGAAATTTCAAATAATATGAATTGTGAGACGAAGATTCTTTACGCTTCCAAATTAGGAGAGCCAATATATAAGAGGTTTGGCTTTAAAAGAAGGTTTTATAGTGAAATGTATCAATTGCCACAACATCCTCCAGAATTAGGAATTGTTCTTCAAGATATTAAGATTTTAAGTACAATTCCTGCTTGGGTGTTAAGTCTTGATAAGAAAGCAATAGGATTTGACAGGTCAAATTATTTAAACATGAGAATTAAATTGGGTGCTAAAATTTTAGCTATTGAAAATGAAGGATATGGATTATTAGCGAATAAACGGTTAGGACCATTAGTTGCAACTGATTTAGATGTAGCTTTACAGGTAATTAATAGGAGTATAACTTTGGGGGCTAATCATATTATAATAGCTCAACATCAAAATTTACCAAAGAGAATCTTTGAATTGATTTATTTAACTAAATTTGAAAATGGACCTAGTATAAAGATGGTATTAGGAAAAGAGATTAAAACAGAATTAGATTTACTCTACGCTATAGGCACTTTTGCGAAAGGTTGAGAAAAAGGTTCTTTTTTGTAGGCTCTGCTTAAATTTAAACCCAGGAGATTTTAAAATACCTAAAATCAAATTTAATATAGCTTTATAAAAATAAAACACAAATTAAAAAATTATGTATAAAAAAAAATTCATGTGAAGCCTATGGTTGAATTCGAAATATGGCAACTTTATCGTAGTATGTTGTATAGTCGCCTTTTTGAAAATGCAGTAAAGGATTTATGGGAAAAAGGAAAGATTTCAGGTGAAATGCATCTAGGAACCGGAGAAGAAGCAATTATAGCCGGTATTGTCTTACAATTAGAAAACGGTGATGCTATAGCCGTTGATCACCGTGGAACACCTCCATTTATAATGCGAGGAATAGATCCAATTTTATTATTACTAGAATTTTTAGGTCATCCTAAAGGTCTCTGTTCTGGGAAGGGAGGTCATATGCATCTCTTTTCGAAAGAACATCTTATTGCTTCTTCAGGTATTGTAGGATCTTCAGGTCCAGCAGCTACGGGATTTGCTTTGGCTTTGAAATATAAAGAACAAAAAAATATCGCAGTTGCATTCTTTGGAGAAGGAGCAATAAATCAAGGTATGATGCTTGAATCAATGAACTTAGCTTCTGTTTGGAATTTACCTGTCCTCTTTGTTTGTAAAGATAATGATTGGGCTGCTAGTACAGATACAAATGATACTATAGGAGGGAGTTTGTTAGATAGAGCAAAAGGTTTTGGTATTGAAGGATACGAAGTTGATGGAAAGGATGTAGAAGTAGTTTGGAAAGCAGCAAACGAAGCTATCTCAAAAATCCGTAGTTATAATAGACCTCAATTTATTCATGCACATTGTGTGCATACAGAAGCGCATTTTCTTGGAGATCCACTACTGAGATATCAGCGAAATCCAAACTTATTAGCTGAAGTTGTCAAACCTCTCAAAGAATACCCAGGCGAAAGTTTAGATGAGATTCTTCTGCTTTTTCGGAAAATTGGTGGTCAAACAAAGAAAAAAGTAGATCCAATAGTTGTTACTCAGAAAAAATTAAAAAACGACCCAGATCGTCTTAAAAAGATAGAAGAAGAGGTCTCAAGGAAAATAGAGCAAACTATTAATAAAGCATTAGAAATCTTTGAAGGAGGGATGAAAAATGCCTAGGTTAGGATTCGCTCAAGCAATTGAAAGTGCCATCGTTAAAGCTATGGAAGAAGATGAAAATATTGTTATTTTAGGAGAGGATGTACACGTATTGCGACCAAATCTTTTTGTCCGTTTTGGTAAAAAAAGGATAATGCCCACACCTATAAGTGAGAGTGCCTTTGTAGGTGCTGCAGTCACAGCAGCAATGGCAGGCTTACGTCCTATTGTAGAAATTATGTTAGTAGATTTCATTGGAGTAACAATGGATGCCATCATTAATCATGCAGCAAAAATATCTTTCTTTTCAGGAAGTAAATGGAATGTTCCTCTAGTTATAAGAACTGCATGTGGTGGTGGTTATGGTGATGCTGGGCAACATGAACAGAGTCTATGGGGTTGGTTAGCTCATATACCAGGACTAAATATTGTGGTTCCATCCAATCCTGCCGATGCAGGTGGGTTGATGCTTTCTTCTATTTATGAAAATAATCCTGTAATTTATTTTGAACATAAATTACTGGCAGATTACTGGCTAGATTTTATGGGTAGTGGTGGGAGAACAACAGTTTCTTTTGATGTTCCAGAAAAAGGATTAGATGGAGAAGTGCCTGATAAATGGGAACCAATTCCTTTAGGTAAACTAAATTATATGAAGGAAGGAAATGATATCACTTTGGTTAGTGTTGGTGTTGGTGTTCATCGTTCCATTGAAGCTGCCAATATCTTAGAAGGAAAAGGAGTTTCAGCTGAAGTATTGGATCTAAGGTGTGTGGCTCCGCTAGACATCGAAGCAATAAAAAGCTCTGTAGGTAAAACAGGAGTCCTCTTAATAGTTGATGAAGATTACAAAAATTTTGGACTTTCAGGTGAAATATGTGCCATGCTTTTAGAAAATGATATATCATTCAAATTTGGTCGTGTTTGTACTGAAACTACCATTCCCTATTCAAGAGCGTTGGAGGACCAAGTTCTGCCGAATACAAATAGGATTGTAAATGAAACTATTAAAATTTTAAAGAAATAAAGATTGATTTCTTAATTTTTCAATTCTAATTAAAACCAAAGTTTTTTTAATTAATCTTTATTAAAACTTAAGATTAAGCCATTTTCATAAAACATTATAAATTGATATAACTGTTTATTATTCATACATTGACCTTTATATTGAATATTCAAAGTTGAAACCCCATTGAAAATATGTAATTAATGATATTTAACGCAATTTGAGGAAAGTGAAAAAAGAAAAGCCGTCTCAAAAAAGAAAAGAAATAAATAAGCAATATTTAGAGTGTTTAACATTATTAAAAGCAAGGGAGTTCAATAAAGCTCTATCATTAGTTGACAATATTTTAAATGAAAAAGTTACTCAAATAAACTTAACTCAGAAGTTCGGTGCAAGAATAATGAGAATAATAGCGTTAATGGCCTTAAAAAAGCATAATCAGGTTAATGAAGAAATTAAACTTTCTGAACTAATTTTAGAACAAATGAATGATGGTGATAAGGAAGATTCTTTCATAAAAAATGGAATTGGCAGACTTTTTTCGATAAAAGGCGCTATTGAAAGCGTTCAAGGGGAGCTTGAAGAAGCTATAATTTTTTATCATCGTAGCGCAGAAATTTATGAAAGTTTGAACAATAAAAAATCATTATTTATCCAGATTGAAGCTATTGGTTGGATTAAACGAGCTCAAGGCAATTTGGATGAGGCTTTGAAATATTTCCATAAAATGTTAAATCTTGCAAATGATATTCAAGATGAAAAGTATCTCGCAAGATCGAAATATTCAATAGCATTTGCCAATTTTTATAAAGGGGATTTAGATAAAGCGAGAGAATATGCCCAAGAGAGTTTAGCACTTTATGAAAAGTTGGACTATTTTAGAGGGCTAACAGCAGTATATGCTATTTTTGGATCAATATATCGTGGAATAGGTGAATTTGATAAAAGTTTAGAATATTATCATAAAGTATTGACTATGTTCAATGAAAAGTCAGATATTCAAAAGGGAGTGACACATAGTTATTGCTATTCTCTTCGAAATATTGGATGGATTTACTATTATAAAAACGGAATAAAAAAATCAATTGAATACCTTCGAGAAGCAGTAAAAGCGCATAAATCTTTATGTGAATCGAATAATACTATATTTGATTACGATCTAATTGTATTTTATTTATTATTGATTCAATCGGCTGTTGAAATTAATGATTTGAACCAAATTGAAGATTCAATGGAAGAGATTTCCAAGTTTGCTCATAAATGGCCTTGGTCTAATATATTTAAGAAATTATGTGAAGCTATTATATTGAAAAATAAACAACGTGCGAAATATCGATTTCAAGCACAGCAAATTTTAGAAGAAATTCTTGAAACAAAATTTGATTATCTTTTTGAATTTATTGTCCAAGTAAATCTGTGTGATTCATTGTTAGAAGAATTAAAGTATTCTGGATCAGAAGATATACTTGTTGAAATTCAAGATTTACTTAATAGAATCTCTGGTATTGCGTATAAACAACGATCTATTATTACATTGGTCGAATTATATTCCCTTCAAGCAAAACTTGCTTTAATCGAGGGAAATGCTGAGGTTTCAAAAAAATTATTAACTAAAGCTCTCGTAATTGCAGAAAATAAAGGATTGGATTTGCTTTCAAAAAAATTAATTGTTCAACAAAATCAAGTTTTCAATCAAATAGAGGAATGGAAAGCATTATTTATTCGCAATTCAAAATTACAAGAGCAAATTGAGTTTTTAAATCTTAAAGAGTTTCTAACAGATGCGATAAGTGAAGTTCTAGAAAAGAAATTTGAGATTGAAAAGAAATATGATATATTATATAAAGATCTACTCAAGGAATACCCTAAAATCCAAAGAGGGGAATGTCGAGTTGGAATAGCTCAAATAGGGCTCTCAGAAACTGGAGATATTTTGAATGAATTTTTTGAATTAAATGCTTCAGGACTATTAAGGCTTAAAGAAAATAAAATTGAGACAGTTAAATTAACATTTAAAAATATGGTAGAGAAGGCTAATTCAAATGGTATTAATTTTCTCATCTTTCCAGAAATGACAATTGACTTAAATTATGAAAGTTTTTTAGAAGAACTCTCGAATCTAGCTAAAATTTATGAAATGTACATAATTCCAGGCTCTTATCATGATCAAACTACAAAACGTAATTTAAGTATGGTAATTGGTCCTGAGGGAATTCTTTGGGAACAGGAAAAACACATACCTGCCTTAATACATTTTGGAGGGAAAAAGTTTAGGGAAACGATTGATACAAGTACCCTTCCTCGTAAAACAATCGTTTGTAATACTAAATTTGGAAGGATAGCTATTCTTATATGTCGAGACTTCTTAGACATGGATCTTAGAGTAGAATTAAAAAATTTTGAACCACCTATAGATATCATCATTAATCCAGCTTTCACACCAGTTACAGCTGATTTTAAAGCTGCACATTTTGATGCTCGGAGATCTATTTACAGTTATTGTTTCTTTGCGAATATTGCTGAATACGGTGAATCTCATATATATACCCCAGAAAAGGATCGTACTGAAAGATTTTTACCCGCAAAAGAAGAAGGCTTAATTTATAAAGATATAGATCTATTTAAATTACGCTCAGAGCGTAAAAAATGGGAAAAAGAACAAAACAAAGAGAGAATGTTTATACAAAGTACTAGATAGAACTGATTTAAAAAAAATTAAAATAAAAAAAATTAACCTATTTCTACATCCATTTTTTTACGTTCTTCAAGTAAAGCATCCACAACAGAAGGATCAGCTAATGTTGTAACATTTCCAATATCACTACCAGTGGCAATTGCTTTCAAAATTCTCCTCATTATTTTACCACTTCGAGTTTTAGGTAAGTCATCAGCAAATTGAATAACATCTGGTTGAAAAACAGGTCCAATTTCTGTTCTCACGTGCATTCTAATTTCATTGGATAATTTAGCTGATTTTTGAACTCCCTGAATTAAAGTCACAAAAGCCCATATTGCTTGACCTTTGATTTTATGAGGAAAAGGAGCAACTGCAGCTTCTGCAACACTTGGATGGCTTACAAGAGCAGATTCTACTTCCATAGTACCTATTCTATGTCCAGATACTTTAATAACGTCATCTAATCGTCCTAAAATCCAATAATAACCATCTTCATCTCTTCGTGCTCCATCACCAGTGTAGTAATATCCTGGATATCTATCAAGATAAGTTGATTTAAATCTGTCAGTATCGCCCCATACATCTCTTAACATTCCTGGCCAAGGCGTTTGAATTGCAAAATAACCCCCTTCATTTGGTTCTGTAATTTTATCTCCTTCTAAATCAAATATAACTGGTTTAATTCCAAAGAATGGCATACAGCAAGAGCCTGGTTTAGTGGGTGTTGCTGTAGCAATAGGTGTCATAATAAAACCACCAGTTTCCGTTTGCCAATATGTATCTACAATTGGGCAACGCTCTTTACCTACTACTCGATGATACCAAGTCCAAGCTTCTGGATTTATTGGTTCTCCAACAGTTCCAAGTACTTTTAATGAACTTAGGTCGTGTCTTTTAACTGGTTCATCACCATACCTCATTAAAGCACGTATTGCAGTCGGTGCTGTATAGAAATGAGTTACTTTATGACGTTCAACAATATCCCAAAAACGATCAACATCAGGATACGTTGGAACTCCTTCAAACATTAAAGACGTTGCTCCATTTACAAGAGGTCCATATACTATATAAGAATGCCCTGTTATCCATCCAATATCAGCAGTGCAATACCAGATATCTCCCTCATGGTAATTAAATACAACCTTATGAGTATATGATGTATAAAGTATGTATCCTGCTGTGGTATGTTTTACGCCCTTTGGCTTTCCAGTTGTTCCACTTGTATATAAAATAAATAATGTATCTTCAGAATCCATAATTTCAGGTTCACATTCTTCGTTCATACCATCAATAAAGTCATGATACCAAATATCCTTGTCAGTATGAGGCACTTGTCTTCCTGAACGCTTTACAACAATAACATGTTCGATGGTAGGAACTTGATCGATAATTTGAACGACATCTTCTATTTTTGGATAATATTTTCCCGCTCTTAATGTTTCATCGCTTGTAAATAAAAGACGAGAATTAGAATCTTCAATCCTATCTTTAACAGCTTCTTTTGAAAATCCCCCAAAAACTATTGAATGGATAACACCTATTCGAGCACAGGCTAGCATAATTATAGCAAGTTCAGGAACCATAGGGAGCCAAATTGTGACTCTATCTCCCTTTTTCAATCCAAGCTTTTTCATTCCATTCGCAACTTTACTGACTTCTTTCAAAAGTTCATTATAAGTAAATTCTCGCATATTTCCGGGTTCATCTGCTTCCCAAATCAAGGCAATTTGTTCTCCTTTTCCTGCTTTTACATGTCTATCTAATGCGTTATAACTAACATTTAGTTTTCCACCAACGAACCATTTACCGGGAAACAACTCTGTTTTTTCCCAGACTTTATCATAAGGTTTGAACCAATCAATGGATTTTGCTTGTTCATCCCAGAAACCTTCTATATCTTCTATAGATTGTTTATATAGTTTTTGGTATTCTTCCAGAGACATTCCTGTTTTTGCAAATTCAGGATTTAGATCAACGGGATTAAATCTACGTGTTTCAGTGAGAATACTTTCCATTCTTTCTTCTTTTGACATTACATTTCACGATTTTAAATTTTTCTTATATTTTAGAATTTCATAAATTTATGTTTTTAATTTTATTAATTATAGACATCTAAAATTATTATTTAATAGGCGATAGTCTTAATTCAAAAAAGCGATATATAAAATTTAAACATTTTATTTATAATTTCAAAAACATTATATTGATGATAAAACATTTAATAAAGAGATTAGAGATTATATTTTTATTTTAAATATTTAATTTAAACCAAAAAAATAGTGAAATATGTTATCATGACAGAAGATTGGAGAGTAAAGTGGAAAGACAAAGAAATTACAGCAGAAGAAGCAATTAATCAAATTATTCCCGGGAATAGAGTTTTTATTGATTCTGGATGTTCAGAACCACAGTTATTAACTGCAGAATTGATTAAACAATCAGAGAAATTAATTGATACTGAAATACTTCACTTTTTAACTATAGGCCCAGAGAAGTACTTTGAAGATAAAGCAGAAGATTTATTTAGGCATAATGCATTCTTTATTGGCAAAACTCTTAGAGAAGAAATTAATAAAGGTCAAGCAGACTACACCCCTATTTTTACAAGTGAAATTCCATCTTTATTTAAAACAGGTAGAAAACATATCGATGTTGCACTTATACAAACTACTCCTCCTGATCCTTACGGTTTTTGCTCTTTAGGGATAAATGTGGACATTGCAAAACCAATAGCACAAACAGCTTATATAACTATTGCAGAAATTAACCCACAAATGCCTCGGACTTTAGGAAATAGTTTTATACATATGAAAGAAATTGATTTTTTTATTTATAATAACACACCTTTATTAGAATTTATTTTCGACGAACCTGATGATATTGCAGAAAGTATTGGTCAAAATCTAGTAAATTTAATAGAAAATAAATCTACCATTCATGTTGGTTTTGGTGATTTACCTAATGCTGTATTAAAATTTCTTAAGGATAAAAAAGATCTAGGGATGCATTCTCATTATATAACAGACAATATAATACCCCTTATTGAAGAAGGTGTTTTAACTTGTAGAAAAAAGAATTTTCATCCAGAGAAAATACTTACTAGTTTTGCTTTAGGAACTAATAAATTATATAATTTCGTCAACAACAATCCATATATAGAATTCTATCCATCGGATTATATTTGTAATCCTAAATACATTGGAATGAATAAGAAATTAGTTTCCATTAATTCTGCTCGCCAAATTGATTTAACTGGACAAGTAAATGCTGCAACTGAAGGTTATAGTTTTTATTCAGGATTAGGAGAAACTATAGATTTTATGAGAGGAGCTGCGTTTTCTAAAGGTGGAAAGCCGATAATAATAATGCCTTCAACCTCAAGAGATGGAGAAAAATCCCGAATTGTAGCTCATTTAGATGAAGGTGCAGGAATAATGTTGTCTCGTGGAGATGTTCATTATGTTGTGACTGAATGGGGTGTTGCATACCTGCATGGTAAAACAATTCGTGAAAGAGTGCTTGAGTTGATATGTATAGCTCACCCAAAATTTCGACAATCATTATTAGATGAAGCTAAAAAATTGAATTATATATTTTCTGATCAGATGCTTCCTTGTGATGAAGAGGGTCGAATTTGTTTATACCCTTCTGAATATGAAACAATTTTCATAACGAGAGATAAAGAAAAAGTTAATATTCGCCCGGTTAAAACAACGGATGAACAAGCACTTAAAGAATTATATTATTCATTGAATGAGAGAGATAGATATTTACGATTTTTTGAGCTTAGAAAAGAATTTACACATTCAAAAACTCAAAGCGAAGTAAATATTGATTATATTAATGTTTTTTCACTAGGAGCATTTATAGGGGAAATTGGAAAGGAAGAAATGATAGGGAGTGCAACATATTATTTAAATCCTCAAATGAATATGGCAGAATATAGCTTTATCGTTAGGGAAGATTATCGAGGAAAAGGTATTGGTACATTTTTATATCAACATATAATTATTATCGCCAAGGAGAAAGGCATAAAGGGATTCTATGGAAATATTCATATTCAAAATAAAGAAACGATTCGTGTTATTCATAAAGGAGGATATACCAAAATAACTCCACCAGAAATCGGAGAAAAAGAATTGTTTTACAGAGTGTATTTTGATAAAGAAGATTCAATTAGTTGATTTATCAAAATTTTTATTTTTCTTCTTTAATTATCAATCTAGTTATTTTATGAGATTTAAATTTACTGATTATCATTTACACACAAAAGGTTGGAGCGTAGATGTACCAGAAGACGGTCCTACTTTTAAAGATTATATAAAAATAGCAGAAGAGCATCAAATTAATATCTGTTTTCTTGACCATTTTGAACTCCATTATGTGGAGAATGACAAGACTAATCCATTTTATAATGGAAAAGTAAATGATTATCTTGAAGAAATTGATATATATAAAGAATCATATGATTTCATACTCAGTGGTTTAGAGATTGAGTATTATGAGAATAAGGAGATTCAATTAATTGAATTTATGGATGATTATGAAAGAGAATTTGATTTTATCGGAGGATCTGTTCATGAGTGGATAATCGGATATCCAATTACAACAAAAGAAGGACTATCTAAACTATTAGAAAAAATACCGATGAAAAAGATTATAGATGATTATTTTAAAGTAAGTATAAAAATGATTAATTCCCAAATTTTCAAGAATATCTGTCATATCGACACTATTTTTCGTTATATTAATAATAATGAATTCATACCTACTGATGATTGTGATGTATCTGATAATCGAGTACTAGACTTAGGTCGTCTATGTATAAAAAACAAAATAAAAGTAGAATTGAATTTATCTGGTTTAAGATTTCCAATAAATAGAACCTTTCCATCTATGGAGATTATGGAAATATTGAAGAAAGAAGGAATAAAGTTTTTTGTTGGGTCTGATTCACATTCTTTAGATTATTTTAAAGAAAACATCCCTAAAGTAATAGATGCCTATAAGATATTAAATTCACTTTAAAAAAGTATGAAATTAATGACATCATGGAATTTAAAGAATTTTCAAATAAAATCGATCAATGGGACCAAAAAATTATTTTAAAATACAATGGTTTAGGAGGTAAGTCCATCACAGTTATTTTAAGAATAATTTCTTTTCTTGGCAGAGAAACTTTATGGCTTCTCTTAATTGCGTTTTATTTATTTATTTGGTATGATCCCTTTTTGCTGGCTTATATTTCAGGAATATTTCTCACGGGGTTAATTTTAATATTAGCGATAAAACAAATTGTAAAAAGAAAAAGACCTTTCGAAAGATTTAAAAATGATAAAATTACTGTTTTAGAGAGAATGCCTTCATCAAGAAGTTTTCCCTCTTGGCATTCTTATAATGTTATGGCACAAGGTTTATTATTCGGAATATTCTTTTTGAATTCACTTCTTGTTACTATTTTAATTGTAATAATTGCTATAATTGTGTCCTTTTCAAGAATTCAACTTGGTGTACATTACCCTTCGGATGTTATCTTTGGTTGCATTTTTGGAATTATAGGCTTTTTAATAACTATATTTATAACTAGTCCGCTTATTTTACAAATCTTAAGATTCTTTGAACGTATTATGGAATTTGAAATTCAGTATCGACAAATAAATTCAATGATTTTTAAAAATATAGGATATTTTTTACTGATTTTTAGTATTTTACTTACAATTTTTCTACTAGCGATTAATAAAAAAATTAAAGAGCGATTTAAGAAAAAATAGACTAGTTTCTAGAGATCCAATCTACGTCTCTTCCCAAATAAATCCTTTAACTCATTTAATACTTGTAATCTAGCACTTTCTTGAGGTCTTACGGAGGGTTTATTTGGATTAGCAATTTCAATAGGGATTCCACTTTGCGCAACTTGAAATGCTCCGGATTCTATTGCTCTAAGACGATTGTCTAGTTCGTTGAGTTGAGTAGAAATACTTTCTGATAATCGTATAACCGCATTCAAAGTTTCTTCTAATGTTTTTCCAAGACCTTCAACTTTCCTAACAGTTGGATCAGTAAGAGAATAACTAGCACTCATAAGGTTCTTTATATATTTTGCGAATTGCGGTTCGCGTGAAATTAATGAGAATATAGATGTTAAATATATCTCAGTATGAAAGTCATTTTTCTTGTTTTTAAATAATTCGTTTATTTTATCCTTTAAAAGTTCCACATTTAAGAGGATTTTAGGGTCATTCTTTAAATCTGGATCGTATTTATGGATAAAGATTAATATATAAGGATTTTCTTCCAGTAAAATTATTGAGTCTATAACTTTCTCAAAATATTCAAGAGCTTCATCAAATCTATCTGGATCTTGTACATCTATTACATAAATTAACAAATCAAGCTGTACAAAATATTGTTCTGGATTCTCTAAATACCTTTGTCTATATTCTTTTTGACCACCCAAATCCCAAATAAAGAGATTTAATTTTTTGCTTCCAAATTTCATTCGAACAACGCCCTTAGTTGGATGTGTTGAGATCATATCGTTTATTCCTAAGCGTCCACTAAATTTTGATAAAGTTGCTGTTTTGCCTGCATTATCAAGCCCCGCAACAAGAATTTTTTGTCCTACTTCTTCAAATCCTTCTTTTTCTTCCTTAACACTCACAATTAGAGAGCTAATTGTTATTGTTTTCTTTAATTTTTCTTCGAAGGATGGGTATTTAATCTTTAATTCCTCAATTTTTTTTTGTAAGTTTACTGCTAATTCAATTGAATCATCAGTTTCTTCAATTTCAGTTATTGTCTCAAATGGATTTTCTTTATTTAATTTAGAAGCATCACCAATTGTAGAAATTTCTAATAACTGCTTCATTATCGTTGATTCTTCTTTATCTATGAATTTATATGATAGAATTGGTAACTTAATAACATCATCGACATTTTGTAATTTATTAATTTTCACGGATTTGGGATCCAAGAATTTTGAAAAGACTTTTATAAAACTAGAAGCTTCTGAAGACATACTATTATTAATAGGTTGATTTAATTTTTATTCTTATTTATTTTAAGATAATATTTAAAAAGATTAAGATTTAAATTTTCACAAGATAAGTTGAAATTGATCAAACTTAAATATTTATGAATTTATGTATTTCTAAGGATTATTTTATAAAAGTCAATTCCCATCCTTTATCATTTTAATAACAATGCCGTCCCATTTTGAAGATAATGATTTTTTTGAGGAAAATGCAGAGGAAGGCCCCTCTTGTTGTGATAGTCCTAAAATTAGTGAGGAGGATGGGTTTTATGTATGCTTAAACTGTGGATTCGTATACTCTAGGATTCTTGACGATAGCCCTCGTAGAGCTTTTACTCAAGAAGAAATCCAAAAAAGAAAGAGTAATGAAAGAGTATATAGCCCTATTGGGCCTAGAACAATTATTCGGGGCTCTAGAGATGCTAGAGGCACATTATTAAGCCCTAAATATAAATCTAAATTTAACAGATTAGCTAAGATTCATAGATCTCTGACAACTAGTTACGAAAGGAATTTATGGATTGCTTTGCCAAACTTACAACGTTTACAGAAGAGATTAGGAATTCCTGATGCTGTAGCAGAAGATGCATTACGGATTTATACTCAAACTGTAAAAAAGAAATTAACTATGGGACGTAGTATTGATACTTTATTATCAGCTTCGATTTTTGCTGCTTTAAGAGTTCATGGAATACCTAGAACTGCTGAAGAAATTACAAAAGTGGCACAAATTCCTAAAAAGAAAGTGATTAAAAGTTATAGATTAATTTTAATGGAAGTTCTACCTAAATTAAACCTTAAAGTTCAACATTTCTCTGCGAATCGTTATGTGGATAAATTTAATGAAGAGTTAAAACTTTCCATGAAATGTCGGAATATAGCTGTTAAAATAATCGAAAAAGCAAAAGATAGTGGGTTTAATTCGGCAGGAAAAGATCCTAAAGGAATTGCTGCAGCCGCTATTTATATAGGTTCAAAAATTTGTAATGAAAACAGAACACAGAAAGAGATAAGTAAGTTAGCGCGAGTTACTGAAGTAACTCTTCGCATGCGCGTGAAAGACTTGCAAAAGTACGTAAATATGGTTGATTAATAAGATTTACTGAATTTATTAGAGTTTAAAAGTGATTTCTAAGATCTCTTTGATGGGAGAAATTAATGTAATATGAATTTATTCTTGAACATCTATCAAATGATTCTCTTCTTCAAATAAAGGAAGAATATCCAATATTTCTTTAGTTTCGGGGAGATAATCTATAAAATTATATAATTTACTGTCAATTAGAAATAATATTAGCATTACATAGAATGTCTCTTCAATTAATTTTTTATTAACTCCTAAGTTATTCAAATAATCGTTAATACTATTTTTAATCACTATTATTGATTTTCTTGCTTTTAATAGAGCTAGTCCATGTAAATTTACCATTAAAGAACTAGTTTCGAAATCTTTTCTTTTTGAAAGAGTATTTGCTAATTCTAAGTATTTGACTGCTGCTTTTTCGTATTCTTGTGATTTTAGCAATTCTAATATAGGTGAGTAATATCTTTTTCTCATTGGCTTTCTTTTCTTGAATATCCTTTCTTTATCTCTTTTAGCGTCTCCTTTTTTAGATTGAATTTTGCCAAATCTCTGATCCATTTCTACTTGTTTTTTAGATAATTCGCCAACTTCTTCTCTTGATAATATCTCTTTTACTGATTCTTTTGAAATTTCTATATCTTCTGCTTTTTCTAATTTTTCTACTTTTAAATAATCTTCACCTAAAAAATCCTCAAATAAGGCGATTTCTTCTTCAAATAACGGAATATTATCTAATAATTTTAAGGATTCGTTGAATTTTTGATCATCCTGAAGAATTTTTAAATCAATAATATATTCTATCAGAGTCACTGCAAATGTGTCAGAAAAAGATTTTCCTAAACCGGACAAGTTTATTTTTGTCTCAGTTAATAACTTTTTGATATCTTCAAATTTTTTCTGTTTCATAAGTATTAGAATTGCCACAGTTAACGAAACTCCGGCTAGATCATATTTTTTTATTAAATTTAATCGATTAGTTGTGTCCTTATATATTTCAAAAGCTTTATTATATTGTTGATTCTTCAAATGAGTCAAACCTTCGTTAAAATAAGCTCTTTTTAACCCTTTTCTTTCCCTCATTTGATTATCCTTATCTATCTTCGCTTCTTGTGCTCTTTTTTCAATAATAGAGCCTTTTTCTTTTAATTCTTCACTTTTTCGTGTTTCGATAGCTTTTTTAGATCTAATAGCACTTTGCTCAGCCTCTAATATTTCAATTTTTTTATGGATTTCAGTTTTAAATTCTTTATTTTCAATTTTATCATTATAAACGTGAGCTAAATGTAAGTCATTCAATTCAATATAAATTTCAGACACTTTCTTGTATATCTTGTTAAATGTGATATTTACATTTTCGTCTTTTTCTAAATATGCAGATGCTATATTTAAAACTTTTTTTACAGATATTTCTGCTTTATCAATTGCTGAAAGATTTCCCTCGCTTTCCAAAATTCTTAAAGCTTCACTTTTAATTACTTTTATAAAAATTAAACTGATTTCCTTAGATTGGTCATAAAGCATTTGATTCCGATAAATTCTAATTGAATTTTCATATATATTTTCCTTTCTTGTAAAGTCTTCTACTTTTCGAAGTTCCTGTAATTTTTGGAAATATTTAGGAAAGATTCTTGTTAAGTATTTTTTTTTCATAGCGGCTGAAAGTTCGTTAAAAGAAACAAAAAAATCATCAAAAAGTAAACCATCTAATAAAATATCTAAGGATTTCGTGAGGATTTGATCTCTAATATCTTCTTTACCAATTCTTTTAAGATATTCTGCTTGTTTATTTAAGATGTTTGCTGCCTT
Source organism: Candidatus Hermodarchaeota archaeon (assembly GCA_048885525.1). Lineage (GTDB taxonomy): Archaea > Asgardarchaeota > Lokiarchaeia > Sigyniarchaeales > SOKP01 > Loki-b32. The sequence goes on from JBHLLP010000003.1 coordinate 42,183, forward strand.
TAAATGATTTTTTTGCTTTACAAATTCATCTGCTTTAGATATTTTTTGCTTATTCATTTCTACTATTATCTCAATTTCAGCTTCAACAAAATTTCTTATTATCTCAACTCCCCTGTTAATATAATCCTCTACTTCTTTTTTTTTTAATTTGTTATATTTATCCTCAAAATCATCTCTAATTTTGGCTAATTGTTGCTTTAATTTTCTCGAGTTTAATTTGTTTATTAAAATAGTTGCCATTCCAAAATTATTAACTTCAAAAAAAAGAGAAATAAGTTCTTCTAAAGTCGAGTCCAAATCCGTTTTTTTCACTCTATAAGAAGTCCACATATTTTCAATTTCATCATAAGTAGTCTTAGCAGCATGTTTTTTTTTTTTTTTTATGTGGTGTTTAAAAAGTATGATTAAAACTTCATTTAATTTATTAATCAAGTTCTTTAATTCTTCAGAAAGAGCTTCAAGTTGATATTTTTTAATTGCTATATATAACTGCTCTCTTGCTAATTCAAGATTATTAATACTTACTAAATAATCTGCAGCAGCCCCAATTTTATCTGAGATTTCTTTTAATATGATAATTACATCTTGATGTGGTAAACTTTCTAAAATCCTAAGAGCATCATCAACTCTACAAGCTGAAATCCAGGAATTTATTGCTAACTTAAAAGCCTCATAAATAAGGTTTTTATCTAGTGATTCTATACTTGACCATTGAGCCGCTCTTTCATAACTTATTGCTGCTTCTTCATATTTTCCCTTGTTAAATAGTCTGTTTCCTTCAGATACAATAGCCTCTGCGTATAACTTTTTAAAGTTTATTGATTTTCGTTTATCTACTTTTTCTAAAATTTGACTTGCTTCTAAATAGAGATTCATTTTTGAATAAAGATACGCTGCTTGTTCACAGATTATTAAGAATTCTTCTTTATTGTATACATCTGCGATTTGGGCTGCCTTTCTAATAGCTTGAGCAGCGTAATAATAGTTTTGATTATTGAAATATATATTTGCCATTTGAATAAAAATTGGAAATCGCATCCAGGCATTTTCAATATTTAAAGGAGTATCGCCATTAATAATAGCTAAACATAAAGATTGAAGTACTTGATGAAAATTGTTTGGTGGGAGATTTGCAAAAGCCTCTAATCTTGGAAAATTAACCCAAATATGCTGCAATAAGTCATTAACACATACTGGTAAGATTCCATTTTGATCATAAAACATAACGATAGTAGGGATATCACGTTTTAATGAAAAAATGTCAGGGAGTATCATTTCAAATAACTCGGATTCTTCTTCAATTATAGGATTCAAAAAATATATAATTCCGTCTGCCATAGGAATAATTTCGTCCAAATCTGCAGAGATACTTGTAATTGCATCAATTTCTAAGTCACATACATCATCAAAAATTTTAATTTCTTTATACCATTCGAAATGTGTTTCTTGATCTTCCCCGGGCTCCCCAAAAGTTCGTGAAACATAGAAATGAATTGTGTCAGGTTCTCCCAGTATTAGGATTTTAAAATAATACCTTGTCATTTATTTAATTTTTATGATTTTTAATGGTTTATTATTTTTCTCGTTTTATGATAGGAGGTAATGATTTATCTATAATAGATCTATTCTAAACATATAAAATTATGAATCTTATGAAATTGTTTTAAAAGAAAAAAATTCTTTTAATTATAATTAATTGAGTTTGCTAATATAAATTTTTTTTCCATAGATAAAAGGAGTATTAACGTTGGATTACATTGAAAGGAATTATCAACTCGTAAAACAAAGAATGATTGAACAGTTGGAAAATAGTATTGCATTAGGAAGAAATCTCATTGATACCGAATTAGATACAGGTCTTTTAAACTTCATCATTAAACCAATTGTAAAATCTTTTTACGATTATTGGGCTCAAAATGATGCACGAGAGGGGACTCTTAAACAAATCACACTTACATTAGAAGCAGGTAAGAAATTATTATTAAATGGTAGTTCTAATGATATATTTAATGAAATTCTTAACGATACTTTTCCTAAATATCTCGATGCAGATCAAACAGCACGACAATGCTCAAGACAACATAAAAATTATGAAAAATTAAAACACCTTACTAAAGAAACATTTATAAATTATTTAAAAGAAGTCATAAAATTCTTAGAAATAAAAGATGAAGTTGATAATTATGGAGATTTATGTCGATTAGCATTTCCTTCAAAAGAAATTGCTAAACAAAATTTAATGAATCAATTAGATTTTACAGATAAAAGTATTAAAATAGTTGAAAATGATCCTTCTATTCTTAAGCTCCCAGTTGGGAGAAAGATAATTGTAAAAGCATTAAGGAAAGGTTTTGAAGAGACTAAGGAGGAGTTTATTAAAGCACTCAATGATACTTATAATAATAAATAATTAATTTAATGATAGATTTTACCAATAAAGTTTGTAAGTTGTTTTTTATTATATGTTAGAATTTTAAAATTATTACAATATTAATGAGATTTGAGCATAATAATGGATTACATAAAAAGAAACTATAAGATTTTAGAGAAAAGGATGATTGAACAAATGGAAACATCTCTTAATTATGGGAAAAATCTTATTGATACTGAAATAGATACTGGTGCTTTAAATTTTGTAGTTAAACCAATCATTAAATCATTTTATAAATACTGGAGTGATAATGAAGCAAAAGTAGGTACGCGAGAACAAATTCGGGTTACACTTGATTCTGCAAGAGAATTAGTACAAAATGGAGAAATTTCAAAAGAAATGTTTGACAAGGTTGTTAATAAAAATTTTCCTGTTTACTTAGAAAATGATCAAACAGAACGTCAGTGTAAAAATACCCACCATAATTATAACAAATTAAAGGAAGTCACGAAGAAATGTTTTGTAACGCAAATAGAAGAAAGTATCCTTTTTCTAAATGTCAAGGATGATGTTAATGACTATAATGAATTATCTAGAGCGGCATTTAAGACAAAAGATAAAGCATATCAAGCTTTAAAACGTCAACTCGATTTTAATGAAGAAGGAATTGCAATTGTTGAAAAAGATGACTCTATTCTCAAGGTTCCTCTTGGAAAAAATATTATTCTAAAAGTGTTACGAATGGGTTTTGAAATGACTAAAGAGAAGTTAATAGATGAACTTGATGAGATTTTTAATTAAGAACTCTTCACAATAAAAATTAGAAATATAAAATTAAAAGTATGAGTTTAACTTGACTGAATCTGCTCAAATAAGGGAGCAAAAAAATGTTTTACGGATTATATTTTTAAATATTTTAATTATAGTTTTTATTACAATTTCATATGTATATATTTCTGAACCTTTTGGCTCAATTTCCACTATTTATATATCAAATGAAGAATTTTCAATACAATTTGGTATAACTCTTCTGATATTTGTTTTTTTTTCAATATTAGCGGGGGCAATACAAGGATTAATATCGGGATTTCTGGGGGAATTATTCTACCAATTAGCTTTTTATAACTCTCTCTATCTTGAATGGGTTATTATTGTTGCCTTATTAGGATTTTTATCTGGGATCTATAAATATCATCCTTTAAAATATCAAGATGGAATTAAAGTATATTATACATTTATTGCTCTTATCATTACTTCCTTTATAATTTTCGGTCTTATTATTGGTTTTCAGTTTTCAATTTATCCTAATCAAAATACAATTGAATTTATCATTGTAAATTATGGATTTAAATTCTTTCTTCAAACACTTATCACAGTTATATTTATTATCCCAATATTACTGTTCATCTATGATAGATTTCTGGCAAAAGAGAAAAAAGATGTATATTATACTATCTTAACACATCATCCTTTATCTGCGAGTGATCATACTTTTTTTCTCCAATTTGGTAGAACTAAAATCTATTTTTGCACGAGGTGTTCTGGTGTAATACTTGGAGGTTTATCTGCAATGTTCACAACTTATTTAACTGCTAAAATATTCCAAGTAGAGTTTAGTGCAGAAATAGCTATACTTATGTGTATAATCCTACCCATACCAGGTTTAATAGATTGGGGAACTCAAAGACTTTTATTGAGAAAAAGCAATACCGCATCAAGGTTATTCACAGGTTTTATAATCGGGTTAGCTTTGCACTTTATGAGCTTTACTTATAAATATTATTTCTTCACATTATTAATATTAACAATTTATTTTAGCATATTCGGACTTCTTGTATTTTTTGGCCATAAGAAGGAAATGAGATTATGGAAAGAGGAAAATGAGCAACTTCCAGAAATAGATCCATAGAAAAGATGGTAAAATGCAAAAGATAATTTTTATTCATGGATTATTAAGCTCAGGTGAAGGATTTAAAGGAAAATTATTAAAAGAAATATTCACTGATTGTTTAACTCCTAATTTTACTCCATATAATCCAAAGATTTCAATTAAAAACTTATTAAAAGAACGTATGCAGCAATTAATTTCATTTTTAAAGGATGAAGCACAATGGATTGTTATTGGCTCTAGTTTTGGGGGTCTAATGGGAACACTCTTTACATTAAAATTTCCTTCTAAAGTATCTAAATTAATTCTACTTGCACCCTATTTGTCAACTGAAGTTTTAGATATTAAAGTTTATTCTCCTATAAATGTACCAGTTATAGCATTCCATGGTAAATATGATAAAGTTATTCCATTTAAGCGATCTCGGATTTTTGCAGAAAAGCTTTTTACAAATATTGAATATAATGTAGTAGATGATGATCATACTCTTAAAAAAACAGTTCTAGCTTTGGATTGGAAAAAATTAATTTATAATAAATAACCTCACAAAATTGCTTTCTCAATTATTTTAAAAATTGGACTCCAATTTTTTTAAAATCAATTTAAAACTTCTTTTCAATAGAAATATTAAAAAAAAATTGGTGGATTAAAATTGGAATGGGAGAATTTTTTTGATACTATTGGTTTCTGGTATAAGATTTTCGTTGATTGGTTTGTTCAACAACCAGTATATGGGCAAGTACTTGCATTAATTGGATTATTTACCTTGTTTATATTGGCTATAACTCTTGTATATTATACCATTAAAGGAATAGCATATTTAATATATTATATTTTTAAGGGTATTTATTATCTTCTTAAATATATCGGTTATGGGTTTTATAAACTATTTGAAGGTTTCTATTACCTAGTATCGGGGAATCGAAAATCTTCTAAACAGAAAGTTGAAGATATAAATATTCAGAATAGTATGAGAAGCAATAATCCTTACATTTTAGAATATTGTAGTGAATGTGGGAGAAAACTCTCTGAAAAAATGAAAATAAATTTTAAAAAAAAAGGAATGACTTTTTGTGTAAATTGTGGAAAACAGCTAACATTAGATAATGCCCTTTGGACTCTAACTGTCTCTCATTAATTAATCAAAAGATCTTTTTAAATAAAATTTTAAAGTAAACGAACAAGAATATAGTTATAAAGGTGCAGTAAAAGTATATGTCAAGTGTATATGTATGTAGAGAATGTGGGTATACATTTCCAGCAGAACTTTCTCAATTAATAGAAAGTAACGTTCAAGTATATTGTGAAAGATGTGGTTCTCCCTTTATTTTGGAAGGAGTTAAATTTAAACCAGCTCCGACTCCTTATATAAGGAAGAAAAAACTAGATCACATAATATCTGAAAAGAAATCATCAAAACTAGAAAATTTTATTCAATTCTTAAATAAAATCTCTTCTATACCTTTATTTATTTTCACATGTGTTTCTTTCGGATTAATCGCAGAAATTGCGGTAAATTGGGATCTTATCGGAATTATCCTGTTTGAACGAATTTCACAGGGTATGATTAGTCTAATTCTTTTAATATTTGATAGAAATTATATAGCAAAAAAAGTAAAAGAAAAAAAGTTTAATGATATTTTCCTAGATTCATTTTGTTGGGGAATATTAGGTTGTATTTTATATGGGCTTGGGGTTATAATTCTTATTAAAGGAATCTTTATTATAATCTATGTTATTTCAGATTCTAAAAATAAGGATCTTAAACCTTTTGATTTTGGATTGTATGCAAAAAATTCTTTGAATTATATCTCAACCAAAGCTGGTTTTTTGATTATTTTATTTGGCATATACACAATATATTCAGATCAAATCTATATTGCTAAATATTGGGATGCAATATTAGATTTACCATTTAACATAGAGATTCCTACAACACTATTATTCTATTTTGGGTTTTTTCTAGTAACGTTAGCTATTTTAATTATTGATAGCAGGATAAAAGCAGAAATAGCGGAGAAGAAAAAATTAGAATTTAGCGATTCGTTAAAATTTTTCTTTTTGGGAATTTTTGGGTTGTTTTTCTATGCTGCAGGGATTTTTATACTCTTAAAAGGAATATTGATTTTCTTTTTATGTTTTAGAAAACCGACAGAACAAATTCAAAAAATACCAACTGTCACAAAACCAGCATATTACGCTCCAATACCTCCAATTCCTCCAACTCCTCCAACTCCCTCATATAAAAAAATAGAACCGTCAGAGATGGTAGCGCTCGAAGAGAAAGAAATTGAAATAAAAACCATAGAACCCCCGATTAAAACTCAAGTAGCTGATGAAGAAAAAATTAGGAAAGAACCAGAAAAAGTAGAAGAAGTTATAGTTAAGGAGTTTGAGGAGATCCCGTTAATTGTAGATGAAGAAGAGAGAGCAAAAAGAAAATTAGAATATGAATTAAAATTGCATGAATCCCTTTTACCAGTAAAAGATGATAAAGATAAGAAGTTAGTAAGAGAATATTTCTCTAAAATATTTTCAGTATTATCCAAAGATTTAAGAAAACAAATTAAAGATCTAAAAATATCTAAAGAGGAAAAAAGGGAGCTATTAGCAGAACTTGCGTTCTTAACTAAAGAGGAACAAGTTAAATATATTGATGCTATAGCAAGCCTTTATAGAGAAATACCTAAAAAATTAATCAATAGAATTAGAAAACTCCCAAATGTTAAACCTGAACATTATGATAAGATTGTAGAGCAATTAAAATTTATGGATGTTGAAGAACAAATAAAGTTTGTTCAATTTTTAGAGGAAAACACCTAAATATGTCGCTTGAAAAAAGAAGAGAACCTAAACGAAGCAAGGAAAAAGAAATTTTAGAGGATAGTTCATTTAGGCGTCTTGATTTTAGACCTTTAAAAGAAATAGAGAAAAAGGAAGAAAAAAAAGAAGAGATTGTTGAAGAGCTTAGCGAAATAGAAATGGATGTATTGGAGATTGCTACTGATATACTAAAATTAAAAAGATACGAAACTGAATTTGAAATTGAATCAGAAAGTCAAATCCAAATGTTTCCAATAATAGAAAAATTATACGCTAAAAGCATCGCCAAACTCTCATACAGAAAAGGTTACAGCAAGGAGGAGATTTTTCTCGCTATTCGAAGTCTAGAAGAGAAAAATTGGATTGTAACCAATGAAAGGCGTACTAAATTAGAGATACTTACTAATGAAAAACTAGTAAGAATACTTGATTTCATAAAAGAAAATCCAGGAATTCATGCTAGAGATGAAAAAATCGAAGAAGAATTAGAAATCACCAGAACTCCATTTTTAAAACATGTTATGACTCTTGAACGATTTAAGTTAATAAGATCTAAGAAAATTGGAAAGACTCTTCATTATTTTCTAAGTGATGTGCCAGAAGATTATGATAAATACAAAATTATATTTTTAAATCCCTTGATTCCTAAATTATTAGAACAAATATTTAAGGATGAAACTGTAACAATCTCAAGAATGGCTGAAATTCTTGAGATGTATTCTGGAACAATTTTATACCATATAAAAAAATTAAAACAACTAAATCTTGTGAAGTCCACAAAAAATCAATCAGGTAAGAAAATTCATCTAGTAAATATTGAACTGCTAAAAATTTATAATAAATTTTTCGATGAACCAGATTTCACAATACTTCTTAAAGGTCTTTAAAGAATTATTGGTAAATTTTAATAAAATTAAATTTCTCGTTTAAGACTAGGTAAGGTCTGGATTAATAGTTTAATTATTTTATCAATTCCATTCTCCATATCAGGATGGATCTCATTTGAATTAAGTAAATCATATTTTGAATGCCCTGGTAAATCCGAAACAGAGAGAACCGATACTGTTTTTAAATTGTAGATTTTACCTAGTAAAAATAAGATAGATGATTCCATATCAACAGATTGTACGTTTATTGAATTTAGTGCTCTTATGAAATCTATGCTTTCACAGAAAAGGGCGTCAGTAGTCCATAAATTAGTTTCTTTGACTTTACCTGGAAAAAGTTCAGTGCATTTATTCAAAAAAAGCTCTCTAAGTCTTTCATTGGGTTTAGATATGAAAATTGTTTGATTCCCAGTAAATAAGTTTTGAAATTTTCCCATTGGATTAGAAATAGACTGTAATTCATTGACCAAATGAGGATATTCTCTAAGATATTGAGGACTAGTTCCATCATCACAAAAAGCTAATTTTGGGATTATGATGTCTCCAATAGTAATTGGATTATTATCGTTTTCTATTCCTCCACATACATCAATTCTTATAATAATTTTAGTTTTACATCGCCTTAAGGATTCTACCGCCATTGCGCAATTAGGTGCACCAATTAGAGAACGCAATATAGTAACCTTGACATTATTTAATTCCCCGTTATATAGTCTTCCATAAATCCTTTTATTCTGCAATTTATTCAATAATTTTTTCATAACCGTTTTAATAGCTGGAAGGATTACAATTTCATTTACATTCGAGGAGCTTGATTCAAGGATCATTCTAACAATCTTTTCATCAACACTTATAAATTTTAGACCAACATTTAACAATTCGCTTTTGATTCTATTTAACATTTTGATTCATTTTTTATTTATCGTAATTAACTAAAACCATAATTTTAGTTATATTCTAAAAGTACTGCACTAATTATTTATGTACTTATATTTTGAAAGAATATAATTTAATATCTTAATAAAACACAATTATTTATATAAACTAGTGAGAATTTTGGGTTTAAAGTGGTTCTCTGATGAAAAATCGGTTTATCATCAATAATAAAATTACAAATGAATTTGTTGAAACTTACACTAAAACGACTTACAGGATAGTTGGAGAGAATAAACATTCTTCAATTAAACCATGTCATTGGCTTGAGCAACGTTTAATGACAGGAAGAGATAATCGTAATTGTTATAAAGGTGTTTTCGGAATACAAAGTCATAAGTGTTTACAAAATACTCCTTCATTGCCCTTCTGCAATCATCAATGTGTTTTTTGTTGGAGGGATATCGAGTCAGGTTCCCTCGGAAGTGAATTTATTGTTGAACCAGATGATCCTAAGCTTCTTATTGATGAGATGTTTCGACACCATAAGGACATTATCAAGAATCACCTACCGTTGAGGAGATATCTCGACAATTATGAAATAATGCTTGATATTCTTTATTATATGCTTTTAAATGACAAGGAAATCCATAATATACATTCTCTTGGAAAAAAGATTCATATTTCAAAGAATAAAATTGAAAGGGCAATTACTCTTTTGAAGAATCAAAAATTTATTAAACCGATTAATCGTTTATTCAATAAATTTAGTTTAGATGATGATATCCATTGTTGCATTGGATCCAGAGAGGAATTAGAAATATTAATTAACAGAGAATTGACAACACCTGACGACATAATGCAAGCTCATAATGAAGCAATGACACCAAATCATTCAGCTATATCTCTTGATGGAGAACCAATTCTATATCCAAAAATTTCTGAATTTGTTAAAGAATTTAGAAATCGCCATATGACAACCTTTATAGTCACTAATGGAAGTTTACCAAAAAAAATTGAAAAGCTGGAACACTTACCTACGCAGTTATATATAACATTACCAGCTCCAAATGAACAGATTTATAAGAATGTTTGTCGTCCTATGATTAGAAATGGTTGGAATAATATAATAAGAAGTTTAGAATTGATTGAATCTTTATCTTGTAGAACATTAGTCAGGCTAACAGCAGTAAAAAATTTGAACATAGCTGATAAATATATAAATGAATATGTTAAAATTATTGAAAAAGCAAATCCTAATTTCTTTGAAATTAAAGGTTTTACATTACAAGCTAAAGCTTTATTAATAAACAAAAGATTGAAAAAAAAAACTCAAGTTAAGGAATATTTTCCGGAGTATGATTATTTAGAGGATTTTGCTTTAGAGTTCGAGAGGGTGAGCGGATTTCCATTAGTTTATAGAAATGAACCAAGTCGAGATTTTTTATTTGCAGTAAATTGGGATAATAATAAAGATCCAAAGATAATTAGTCCTTAATAACTCATTTATTAGTACTTCTGTAAGCTCAAATAACCCTGGATTGTTTTTTTTAACATTGAAAGATTTGTTTTTTTTAATGCTGAAAATTCTAAAAAAGGTACTTCTTGCACTTTTTCATGTTGATAATGATTTAAGTGAACCAAGTTTAATCCATATTCTATTGCTGATTTAATAAAGAGTGTGATTATTCTATCTTTATCGAGATTAGAAATCCTATCGATCTTATTAAAAATTATAAGAAGAGGAATTTTAAATTCGCTTAGAAACTGAATTAATTCAAAACTTAATGGAATTGTTTTCCTATTTTGAATGAAATATTTTTCAATTTCATCTTCGATTCTTAAAATATTTACTACTATTAACCCAAAAAAATATTCCTTATGGTGCTTCTCAATATGAACTACAATTTGCTTTTTAATATGTTCTCCTCTTCTACGGCTGGAATGAGTTATATATCCAAATCCTGGAAGATCAACAATTTCATAAGGTAAATTATTTTGAGTAAACTTTTTTATCAGTAAAGTGCTACCTGGAGATTTTCCAATTTTACCTTTAAATTTTCTAGGATTTGGCATCAATAATCTTGTTATTGAGCTTTTTCCTACATTTGAATTTCCAATAACTAATAATAAGGGTTTTTGTTTCATTTTATCTCTTAACTAATTCCAAACTTATATGTCAAGAAAGTCCTCATCAAGAAAATCTTTAAACATTCTTTTTTTCTCTTCTGGTTTAATAATCGGTCTTGTGCTAATAGGTTCTCCAGATTCCTCTAAAATTTCTCTTAAGGTTTTAATATTAATATTTATTTTAAATGTTCCATCTCTAAGAAATCTTACAACTTGTTTATCATTATAATTTAACCTTAGAATATAACCCAATCCAAAATAAAATTGATGTTCAGGGATTGGATCAATAGGAGATTTGCTGGTTACCTCTTTTAAAACATCATATAATAATGATTTCGAAGCAGTGTGGTCCTCAACATTAAACACTAAATAACAGAGAGCGTGATACCAAATCTTATCACGTTTTTCTTTGATATAATCTAAGAACATTTCAGGAGTAATAAGTTCCTTTTCTTCTGTTTCTTTTCTTTTCAATAGTTCTTCTTTAATTCTTTGTTCCAATTCAGTTGAAACTGCAGGAGTGGTTTGAATTTTATCTTCTTCATCTCCTAAAACTTCAATTTCGTCGTGTTTTACTGTTTCGATAGCTTCTTGCATTTCTCTTAATTCATCTAAATCAATTTCATCCATATCAGAAAAATCTGAAATCATTGCTTCTTTTAATTCTTGTTCTTCTTTAAGTTCACTTATAATTTCTATTTCTTCCAATGGCGCTTCACTAACTAATTCATCTTCAAGTAATTCTTCATCTTCCTTAACTTTATCAATTGCATCTTGGATTTCTTGAAGCTCTTCCATATCTAAATCTTGAATATCTGAAAAATCAGTCTCAAGTGCTTTCATATCTCTAAGATATGCTTCTAAATCATCATCCTCTAATTCCATTTCATCTATTTCTAGTTCTTCGTTTTCTTCTTCTCGGTTTTCGTTCATTATCAACTAAAAAGAGATATTTTATAAAATTTTTAATAGTTATATAATTAAAATATTGACATTCGTATAATTAAAATTGTCCTAAATATTAATAGACTTTAACATGGAAAAAATCAACTTAGAAAATTTTAAAGGTTTAATTTGGGACCTTGATGGGACAATATATGATATCTCTGAAGCGATAAGGAAAGCTGTCAATGATTCAATAGAGAAATATGAAATGAGTGTTAATCCAGATGATGTCTTGGAGGAGATTGCCCATTTAATTGAAGAGATCCAAAATTATCCTGTACCCAAAATTCTTCTTAATTCTTATGAATTATTAAAAGTTAATTTCTTAGAAGGAATTAGTTTTTTCAAGAAATTACGTATTGCTATTTACTTATTCAATCAATTTAATAAATATAAGGAAGCTGAATCTACAATTTTTAAAGGTATAGATAAATTAATTGCTAAAATTTATAATAAAAAACTAAGATTGGCAATTTTAACAAACAATAAAAGTCAATATGCTGAGGATGTCTTGGAAAAATTTAATCTAACTAAATATTTTGATACTATTATTGGATTTAATGATGTTTCTGAAGTAAAACCAAGTCCAGAAGGAATTCAAATAATCCTTAAAAAATGGAATCTAAAACCTTCAGATACTATTTTTATCGGAGATATGACAACAGATATTGAAGCAGGTAAAGCTGCGGAAGTTAAAATGATCTGTGTAGCAAGTGGACTCGCAAAAAAGGAAACATTAAGTGAACATAAACCTGATATTCTTGTAGATAACACAGAACAATTAATTACATTATTCAATATTTAATTTAGAAATTCAAAAAATTTAATAAATTAATTATTTTGAACTTTTTATAGTGAGATTAGGATTTCTAGATATAATATAATCTCATAATCCAAATTAAATAGGAATATAGAACTGAAACATTGTAATAAAATAACGTATCATTGATGATTTAGTAAGGCTTAAAAAATCTTGTTTATACTATTAATAAAAAAAAAGAGGCTAAATTATGAGTGACAAAGCTTTTGGATTTAAAATAACCATCGTGGGAGATAGCGCTGTCGGAAAAACTTCACTAATTAAAAGATATACCGTAAATACATTTGAAAAAGACTATATTTCAACCTTAGGTATGCAATTTTCGAAGTATGAAGAAAATTTACATGGTGAATTGATTGATTTATTTTTATGGGATTTAGCAGGTCAAGAATCATTTAGTACCTTACGTGAGAAATTTTATAAAGGAAGTAGTGGTGCTATTATTGTATTTTCTCTTGCTCCTGAAGAAATTGAAACTTATTATCATATTGACAAATGGAGGTTAAATATAAAAGAAGCTTGTGGTAATATACCAGTAATATTATTTGGAAATAAAGCTGATTTAGTAGATCAAAATGCATTAGCTAATAGCCCAAATTATGCAACTTCAGATGTTCATGTTATGAAATTAGCTCAAGATCTCAATATTATGCAATATTTTAAGACAAGTGCTTTAACAGGTCAAGGGGTTAGAGAAGCTTTTCAGACATTAGTACACAAATTATATCAACGAGCTACCATATGAATTTTCTTTTTATGTCCAGCTTCAAAATATTTTTTAATATATTGAGATAATATATATTTTTTAATTTTAAAAATTCAATTTAATTTACTGTAATTTTATCAATAACTTCTATTATAAAAATCTAAAATATCAGACTATTACTATTTAAGAAAGTGATATTGAATTTTGAAGGATTGAGAAAAAAATTGAGTAATGATGATAAGGCATTTGGATTCAATTTTAGGTTCGTTTATAAATAAAACGTTCCCAGCTTTTTCTGTTTGGTAATTCTAATGGCATGTTTTTCCGTCTTCGAATCTCCATAATAAGGTCTTCTTCCAGACTTGGTGGTACTTTCTCAAATCCTTTGAATTCATATCCAAAAAATGCTCTTCCTTGGGTTGATCCTCTTATATCATCAGCTATTCCGATTGTTTCAGCAGCAGGAATTTGACCTTGAATCCTTACATATTCACCTTCAGGGATGACATTTGTAATTCTACCTCGGCGTTTGGTAATAATGGTAGTCACTCCTCCTTCGCTTCCTTGAGGTGTTTTTATGTCTATCTTCTGTATTGGTTCAAAGAGATGAGGTTTTGCATCTAACATAGCTAATGACATAGCAGAGAAAGCCATTCCAGCAATCTGACCATATTGTGTATGTCTTGGATCTTCATGTATAGTCATATCTGTAAATACCACTTTAATTCCAGTAGCGGGTTCTTTTGCGATAATACAATTACCAAGCCAATCTCGAAAAGCAGCACTTAAATAGGACCTAACACGATCAAATCTCTGCAATCCAGTAGTACCATTTACAAGAGCACTTCCTTGATATACATCAACGATACGTCTTGCTTCTTTTGCATCCCATCCAGCTTCTTCCCTAAGTATTTGAGCTCGATCTTTTTCATTTTGTAAATCGTTGACTTTACCAGTTTCAATTAATCTTTCAGTTATTTCATCCAAAGGCTCAATATACAATAACATCCGATTGTGTGTATTTGCAGATTTAGTGTAATATTCTGGACTCTTTTCTGTTATTTTTTCTCTATAAACGATAATTGGTTCTCCTATATTAATTTCTACTTGGTTATTAATTCTCTTAACTAAGATTTCGATTTGGAGGGGATCTATGCCTGAAAGTATAAATTCACCTGACTCTTCATCCCTTCTATATTCTGCTGTGGGATCAGCTTTTAACCATTTGCTTACGACTTCATCTAATTTATCGATTTCGTGTGGATCTTTTGGTTTTATACTTCTTGAAACAACTGCTTCACAAGCATAATGGATTTTTTCAAAAGATGGTAAACTCTTTTTCTCTTCTTTATCTTTAGGGACATCATTTGATAACATAAAAGTCTCACCAGAAGGACATATAAACCCAAATAATGCAAATAAATTTCCTGCTGGAATTCTAGGAATGTCTAGTATATCTGTAATTTCCATTACACCTAATCTTTTCACTCGGTTGGTCGAATCACTATTTATTAAATAAATTGAGTCGGCTTGATCAAATGTACCAGAAAACACTCGACCTATAAGTGTAGCTTGATAATTTCTCTTAGGATCAAGGAAAATTTTAGTAATCATACCATATAATGGTCCTTTAGGATCACTTTTTTGGAGTGCCTGTCCAAGTTTAGAATTTAAATCATAGCCCCAAATATGAGGAATTCTATATTTAGAAGCTGTTACTGGATCTGGAAGATGATCAACAATCATTCTTAACATAGGCTCATCTAATGGTAAGTTATCCCTTAACCATTGAATATCTCCTTCATTGTATTTTGCAAAAACATCCTGAGGTTTTAAACCTTTTTCAAGTAAAATTTCATATGTAAAACCCCATCCATGTTTAGCTGATCCAACAGCAACTGAATTTTTTGCGAAGTCAATACCCCAATCAGATCCTTCAGGTCTGACCTTTCTTATTAAATCATTTACTTCTCTTGTAATTTTATCAATCTTAGCAAATGTTTCTTGAGGGCTAAGTTTTAATTCACTAATTAATCTATCAACTTTATTGATAAAAAGAACAGGTTTACAGAATTCTTCACCAACTGATAACCTAATATTAGTTTCAGTTTGTGTCATAACTCCTTCAAGGGCATCTACTAATATTATAGCGCCATCACTAGCTCTAAGCGCCCTTGAGACTTCACCAGTGAAAGAGATATGGCCGGGAGTATCATTAAGCTGAATAATATAAGGTTCTTCATCATCTGTTTTTCTTGGATCTTGAAAAGCAAGTAATACAACAGATGTAAAAATCGTGATTCCTCTTTCTTGTTCTTCATCATCTGAATCGGTCATTTGAAGTTGACCTGCATCTTCAGGTCTCATAAGTCCAGCTCTGCGTAATAAGTAATCAGTAGCAGTTGTTTTCCCATGGTCAATGTGGGCAGTAATACTAAAAATTCTCTTCTTTTCATATGAACCAGAAGTAACCAATCTAGCGATTTCGTCTGGGTTTTTCACTTTAACCATTTTATGTTCACATCGTTCTAATAATAGTTAAATTTCAAGTTATAATTGAAGAAAAGAATACAAGAAATCATAAAAGTTTTATGATTCTATAAGATAAATCAACAATTTCATTTAAAACAGATTATAGGGAGGATATAAATATTCAAATTTATTTAAGTAGATTTGATCCTATTATAATTTTAATAGTGAGAAGATAATGTTTTTTTTATAAGGTCATAAGATTTGAGTGAATTTGTTCTTCTTGAATTAGCAAGAACTACTATGTTTCTTATTGGAACATTAAATTTTGCAATTGTATGTATTAAAAGATGTGATTTAATTTCTTGGCTTCCTGCTTACATTGCTGGTTCTACTACTGGTTTTACTATCTCTAATTTTTCTATAGCTTTAGCTAAAGAATTTCCAAAATTTAGCATTTTCTCAGCTGTATCTTTTAAGAAAATAACTATTTCTTTTAAAATACTCAAATCTTTAGTATCTATACCAGAATCCATTTAATTTCCACCAATTTTAAACTGGATCTTAAGATTTTTTAATTAAAATAAGAAAATCATCTATAAATTTATTTATAAAATTATAAAGCAAAAGGTAAAATCATATCTTTTAGAACACTTATAGTTATTCTTCCTGGAGCGCTAATAGTTTCAAAAGCAGGAGAAATATTGTTAATTCTAAAATTATCGGGAATTTTTTGAATAACAAAGTTCTTTAAGAAATTATTAAAGTCTATATATTCTCTTTTTGTTTCTACCCAGAAATAACCTTCTTTTTCGAAATATTTTGGATTTTTTTTTTTAAAACTGGCGACATGCTTTTTTTCTCCAATAGGAGGTCCTCTTCGAATGTAAGTTTTGGAGATCTGAGGTTTTTCGCAATAAACAGCCATATTATATTGATTTATATCATCTTCGAAATAAACTTCGAAAATTATCTTTCCAAAACGTTCAACATGAGAAAACTCTTTCTCTCCATTCACTATAAGGCTTTCACATAAAGAGTATAACTTGTCTCTATTAATAGTATAATGAATTTCTTTGTTGGTATTTAGTAATTCAACTATATATATGTGTGAAAGGAGAGGATCTTGTTTATTGGTTATGTCTGCTTGGGGAATTGGTTTAACTTTAAAAAATTTAACGCTTGGCTTTTTTAAAAATTCACTAATTTTATAATTACAATAATTATATGCTCTCTGGGATATTGCTGAGGCAACATTTCGGTTTTTATCTATAGGATCAATAATTATAAGATAATCATTCTGAAAGTGAGTAATTTTTCTTAATTTTTTCGTTGGTCTATTAAAATAATCCAATGGCTTTGATTGTAATTCATTAAAATTTTCAAATAGATTTTTTAGAGATTTAAAATAAAAAATTAATAATTCAGCGCTGTATCCTATAAAACCTACTTTCCCTATAGGACTTTTATCACCATAACTATAACAAGATTTAAAGAATTGCTTTAAAAGTCTTACATCATTTTTTTGATTAAGATTAAGTTTATCTCTAATAAAATAGCCATGCCAAGGAGATCTATCAACCGCTGTAATAGGCCCATTCTTATTTATATATTCTAAATCCAAATCAAAATATAATACAATATCAATTTTAAGTTCTATATCATTTAAAAGATAATCCACTGTAACATATGGATGTTCAGCATATAAAAGCCGTGGGTTATGAAATTCATCTAAAGTTAAACTTGGCAGAATCCAATTATTACACAATGTCAAAAAATCTTTTTTTGAATCTTTTTTTAACTTACTCCTACTTAAACCTTTATATTTATCTTTATAATCATTAAAATCTAATCCTATAAAGAGATCTATGTCATAATCATCTTTTAATTGTGTTTGCTTGATTCCAGTAGAACCTTGAGGTTCAATCTTTATATAATTTATATATAATTCCTTAGCTTTTTTAGCTAACAATTTTTGTAGTTTAATAGTAATATTCTCAATCAAAGTTACCTCTTGAGCAGTAGGAATGATTTCCTTTAAAACATTGATAAAAACATCGTTAATTGAAGCCATTGAATTGGTTTTAAAACTAGGTTTATTGTAAAATTTAATGGTATATTATAAAATTATTTCGATTTTTCAAAAAAATCTTATGGATGATAATTTGAAAAATTATAATTAATTTTAAAGTTGTTTACATTCCCCACCAAGGATGTTCATGAGTTCTTTTTAATTTAATAAACTCCCTAAGAGCTTCTTTTTGATCAGTAGTTAATTCATCTATGAACTTTCCCATTAATTGTCGAACATGAGATTCTGGGATATTAACATAAAGAGTTTCATCTTTTTCTAAATCTCGTCCTATTTCAATACCACGGATAGAAATTGCTACATCTGAATCTTTAGGTGCTTTCTCTATTGTTTGGCCTTTATCTTGAATTTGATGTATTCTTCTAACTCTTTTACCTTTATCAGTTATTATAGGAACTTTTGGATATAATGTTCCAGCTTCAACATGTACACCAAAAACCGCCGGATCTGAATTCCGAAATATAAATTCTGGAAACATTTTCATCTTTGCTGGTAAAATTAGTTCACTTAATCCTTTAGCAGTATCTTCTGCTTTCCTTGTTTCTGCATACTCGATATATTCTTCTAGTAACCGATAAATAACGTTATTTGTGAAAATTCTAATATTATCATTAATTGCTTGTTCATTAGCTTCTGGTAATATTGGAACATTAAAACCTAAAACTGTGGCAGAGTATGGATCCAATTGTTTAACGATATTCGCATTAATGATGTCTTCTTTTTTTATAGGTCCAACATCAGCAACGCTAATTTTTACACCATTTTTTGTGAAGTGATTTTCAAGTGCTTCAAGGGACCCTAAAGTATCTGCTTTTAAAACGACTCCTGCTTTATCAGTTTTTATCCTTATACTTTCAACTTCCGCAGCAATTTCCTCATATATAGATTCTTCTTCAGAAGGATCCGCAACACCTCTAAATGGAGATCCTGCTACAACATCATCGATATTAGGTGCTAAAATTTTAATTCCTGCTGCAGCACTGATAAAAGCGACAGAATCAAATTTTTGTCTTGGATCTCTTATTTCATCTAAAGGTTTAGGAATCAATAATGCTCTTACTTTCGATTTAATAGGTTTTTCTAGTCCTCCAACAATAAATTCATCCCCTTTTTTAATCATCCCATCATATATTAGAACATCCATAGTTTTTCCTTGTCCTTTTTCCTTTTTTACTTCTAAAACAACTCCCTTTGCAGATCCTTCAGAAAATCTTAGATTTTTTGTCAAGTATTGTTGGACTAATCCCATCAAAATTAATAAAAGAGTTGAAATACCCTCTCCCGTTTTACCACTCGTAGGTACAATTGCGATTTTTTTAGTAAAATCCTTAATTTTATCATAACGATCAATTCCTTTGAATCCTTCTTCTAAGAAATTTCCAATAATTTGTAAAATTTTATCATCTAAAAAGTCCTTCACATGTGGTTTTTGAAGATTATATGAATCGAGGAAATCCGCATCTTTTTTTGATTTCCATCCAGAAATTCTATCTATTTTATTAGCAGCAATAACAAAAGGAGTCTTTCTTTCTCTTAAAATCCGTACTGATTCCCAAGTTATAGGCATTGTTCCAGCAGTGACATCTATAACCAAAATTGCAATATCTGCAACAGCACCTCCTCTTCTTCTTAAGTTTAAAAACGCAGCATGACCAGGTGTATCTACAACTAATAACCCCGGAAGCCTAATATCCTTTTCAGCAAATTCTTTTTTAGATTTACTTAAAAATTCTTTTAGATCCTCAGTTGGAAAATAGGAAGCACCTATATGTTGGGTAATTCCCGCCGCTTCTCTTTGTTGAACTACAGTACCTCTAACATAATCTAGGATTGTGGTTTTTCCGTGATCAATATGACCAAGAATGCTCACAATTGGAGCTCTAATTATCTTGTTTTCAACCACAGTCATTAAATATCACGAATTTCTATTTATAATTTTAAAACTTACTATTCTTTACTTAGTTAAATGTTATCCACCATTTGTTTAGAACTTTATTTTAAACTTAAGAATATCTTAAGAAAATTTAAGAATTAATTGTTAAAAAGATATTTTTTTAAATATTGGGCAGTAAAGGATGATTTATTCTTAATAATTTCTTCTGGAACACCCTCTGTAACAATATTTCCACCTTTTTCTCCACCCTCAGGTCCAAGATCAATAATGTAATCAACAGATTTTATAATATCCATATTATGCTCAATTATAATTACTGTATTGCCTTTATCTACTAACTTTTGAAGAACCTTAAGTAAGAAATTAATATCATATGATGATAATCCTGTAGTAGGTTCATCTAAGATATAAAGAGTGTTTCCTGTACTGGTTTTTCTCAATTCCCTTGCAATTTTTAAGCGTTGAGATTCTCCTCCACTTAAAGTGGTTGAGGATTGACCTAATTCTAAATAACCTAATCCAACATCTACCACAGTTTTTATTGTTCTTTTTAAATTTGGAAAACTATCAAAGAATTCTAAGGCTTGATGGAACGTCATTTTCAAAACATCATAGATTGACTTTTCGCGGTATTTAATCTCTAAAGTTTCAACATTATATCTTTTACCCTTACATAAATCGCACTTAATATATACATCAGGTAAAAAATACATTTCTTTTAAGATATATCCCGTTCCTTTACACTTTTTACAGTGTCCTGCTTTTGTATTGAAACTAAATCTACCTTTTTTATACCCTCTCTCTCTCGATTCAGGTAATCCAGCAAAAATTTCTCTAATATAATCCAAAGCTTTTGTATAAGTTGCAGGAACAGATCTGGGTGTTCTACCTATTGGTGATTGATCGATATTAATAATTTTATCTATTTTCTCATAACCAACAATTTTTTCAAACTTACCTTGATTAATTTTTGAACTCCGTATATTTATTAAATTATGGAGTCCTTTATATAAGCAATCAATTATTAGGCTAGTTTTTCCAGCTCCTGAAACTCCTGTTATACAAGTAAATAAACCAAGAGGAATTTTTACATCAATTCCTTTTAAATTATTTTCTTCTGCTCCAACTAATTCTATAAATTCATTATCTATTGATCGTCTATTTTTTGGGATCAAAATTTTACGTTTTCCTGATAAATATTCTCCTGTTAAAGTCCTCGAATTGATAATAACATCAATAGGTCCTTCAGCTACAATCTCCCCTCCCCTTTCACCAGCTAAGGGCCCTAAATCTATAATATGATCTGCATTACGCATTATTGCTTCATCATGCTCAACTACAATAACAGTATTCCCTAAGTCTCTTAACTTTTTTAGCATATTGATAAGACGATTGATATCTCTTTGATGTAACCCTATACTTGGTTCATCTAATACGTATAATACTCCTACTAAGCTAGAACCTAATTGAGTAGCTAATCTAATTCTTTCTGCTTCCCCAACTGATAATGTGTCTGAACGTCGGTTTAAGGAGATGTAATCTAATCCAACATTTTCAAGAAAAGAGAGTCTATCTAAAATTTCTTTTAACACTTCCTTAACTATTACTTTTTCAGTTTCATTTAAATTTAATTCTTTGAAAAATTTTAAAGAATCCTTAACAGCTAAAGCAGATAATTCAGCAATATCTAGTGAATTTATAGTTACAGCTAAACTTTCTGGCTTTAACCTCTTTCCATTACAATGTGGGCAATCTATCCGATTCATAAAACTTTCATAGGTATCACGTGCCCATTCTGAACGAGTTTCCATATATCTCCTATGGAGTATTGGAATTATACCCTCAAAAGGTCTAGAGACTTGCCATGAAGATTTAAATTCTCCATTATGATTTCTATAGTCATTATTTTCACTTTCAAAATGAAAATCAATCGATTCATTTTCAGATCCGAATAATATCTTATGAAGGTTATTTGGATCAATTTCTTTAATTGGAGTCTTATCAGTGTCAAATTCATAATGTTTCGCAACTTGAACAATTGTTTGCCATGAATAACCACTTTCAGATCCAAATCCAGGGATTTCTCGAATTGGTGTTTCTTCTAGAGTAAGATCTAAATCAGTGCCTAAGAGTAATCCATAATCAAATTCCATAACATTCCCTAAACCGCTACAATATTTACAGCTTCCATGAGGAATATTAAATGAAAACATTTTATGATCCAAAGGAGGAAATGATATTCCACAATCAATACAAGCGAGATGTTCAGAAAAAATCTGTTCTCCTTGTTCTATAACCTCAACAGTAACTAACCCATTTGATAATTCCAAGGCAGTTTCAATAGAATCAGCCAATCTTGTTCTAATATCCTTTCGCATTACAAGCCGATCTATAATAACATTGATATTGTGTTTCACATTTTTTTCCATAGAGATATCTTCGTCTAAGGTATATTGAATCCCATCTACTTCTACTCTAACATAACCTTGCTTTTTTAAATCTTGTAAAAGCTCTTTGTATTCTCCTTTTCTATCTCTAATCAGAGGTGCTTTAACAATAAATTTTTGATTTTCCTTTATAGAAGTTAATATTTGCTGAATAATTTGCTGAGGTGTTTGTGGTTTTATTTCTTTACCGCAGTTAGGGCAATGAGGGATGCCAATATTAGCATATAATAGTCTATAGTAATCATATATTTCAGTTACAGTCCCAACTGTACTCCTTGGATTTTTTGAAAGTGGTTTCTGCTCAATTGCAATTGCAGGAGATAATCCCTCAATTGAATCCACATCGGGTTTATCCATCTCTCCTAAGAATTGTCTTGCATAGCTAGAAAGAGATTCGAGAAATCTTCGCTGTCCCTCAGCATATAACGTATCCATTGCCAAACTGCTCTTTCCACTTCCACTAATCCCTGTTATCACAACAATCTTATTACGTGGGATTACAACATCAATATTTTTAAGATTATTTTGTCTTGCTCCTTTTATAATAATAGAGTTATCGTTCATCCTATATTCTACATAATTTCAATTAAAAATATTACAAAAATTTCACGCTTTTATTTTGTTAGTTTCCTTTATTTCCTTGATTTTATCTCTTAAGTAAGCAGCATCTTCAAATCTTAATTCTCTTGCTGCCAAAAACATTTTGTTTTCTAAATACTCAATAACTGTCTCCAAATCTCCTTTTTTTTCTAATTGTTTAATTTTATCTTTTACTTTTTGTTTTAATCGTTTAACTTCCCTATCTTTGAACTCTTTTTCTTCAGATAAGGACTTTAAAATATTTTTTTTAATAGTGTGAGGAGTAATTTTATTTTCTTCATTATACCTTATTTGTTTATTTCTTCTTCTATTTGTTTCGTCAATCGCTGCTTTCATGGCGGGAGAAATCCGATCTCCGTATAAAATTGCTTTTCCCTCGATGTTTCTAGAGGCTCTGCCAATAGTTTGTATTAGAGAACGAGTATCTCTTAAAAATCCTAATTTATCAGCATCTAGAATTGCTACTAACTGGACTTCCGGTAAATCTAAACCTTCTCTTAATAGATTAATTCCAACAAGCACATCAAAAGTACCATCTCTCAATTGACGCAAAATTTCAAATCTTTCGACAGTATCTACTTCTGAGTGTAAGTATGTTATTTTCAATCCTATTTCATTATAGTATTCAGCAATATCTTCAGCCATTCTCTTTGTAAGAGTTGTTATAAGCGTTCTACCATCTTTTTTAATTACTTTTCTTATCTCACCTAATAAATCGTCAATTTGATTTTTAGCAGGTCTTACTTCCACCAATGGATCAACGAGACCAGTTGGTCGAATAATCTGTTCTGCAGAAATTTCTCCACTTTTCTCTAACTCATAATCTCCTGGAGTTGCGCTCATAAAAATAATGTATTTAATTTTACTCTCCCATTCTTCAAATGTAAGTGGCCTATTATCATAAGCACTTGGTAAGCGCCACCCATAATCTACAAGATTTTTTTTACGAGATCGATCTCCACCAATCATTCCATGGATTTGTGGTATTGTTATATGAGATTCATCAACAACTATCAGAAAATCATCTGGAAAGTAATCCATTAAAGTCATGGGAGGAGTTCCCGGTGGTCTACCATCCAAAGGTCTCGAATAATTTTCTATACCTTTACACCAACCCATTTCTTTCATCATTTCCAAATCAAATTTAACCCTTCTCTCAATCCATTGTGCTTCAGCAAATTTCTTCTGACTTTTAAAAAATTCAATTCTTTCTTCTAATTCTTCTTTTATTAACTCTAGAGCTCTTTCTTTATTTTCATCTGGAATGATAAAATGCGTTGCGGGGAATATTCTATAATTAGGCACTTTATTTATTGGATTATTGGTTATCGGATGAATTTCTGTTATAGATTCAATTTCATCTCCAAATAAAGAAATTCTGACGCCATTATTTAGATACGCGGGATAAATGTCAATTATATCTCCTTTTACTCGTACATTTCCCGGTTTGAATTCAATTTCCGTTCGTTCATAATTCATTTTTATAAGTTTCTTTAAAATTTCAGATCGTTTTATTTGTGTACCTACTTCTACATAGAGCGCAATTTTTTCCCAAAGATCTGGATTCCCCAATCCATAGATACAGGACACAGTTGCAACTATGATAACATCTCTTCGAGTTCTTACAGCATGAGCAGCTGCTAGTCTTAGACGTTCAATTTCCTCGTTAACACTAAAATCTTTTTCAATGTATAAGCCAGTAATTGGCATATATGCCTCTGGTTGATAATAGTCATAATAAGAAACAAAATAATGAACTGCATTTTGAGGAAATAGTTCCTTTAGTTCATTATATAATTGAGCAGCTAATGTCTTATTAGGTGCCATAACTAAGGTTGGTTTTTGAATTTTTTGAATTATATTAGCAATTGAAAAAGTTTTACCTGTACCGGTGGCTCCTAATAATGTTTGAAACCTTCTACCTTTCTGAATATTAGTAGAAAGAATTTCTATTGCTTCGGGTTGATCTCCTGCTGGAAGAAAATCTGATTCTAATTTAAATTTAGCTATCATACGGGAAGATTACTAACTTTATCACTCATTAAATATTAGAATTGAATTAATTTATTAAAGGTAAGACTTATGAAATTCTAATATATCATAACTTAAGATTTTTATTAATATATAAATAAAGATTTGGAAATTTATGCCACTACTATTTCTTCTTGAGTATCCTCAGCGCCTTCTAATGTTCGAGCAAGAATTATGAATTTATCATCTGGAGAGATCGAACCAATGAAGGATTCAAGATTATTAAGATAAATTGTAATTGAACCTCCAAGATTGCCGATTACAAAAGAATCACCAATTTGAAATGTAAAACTGGAAAGAGGAATATATGTACTATTTATATATATTGAATCTACTGTTACATTCAATTGTCCATCGTTTACGATTTTTATAGTAACTCTATTATCACTATCATCAATTCTAGAGGCTGGATCAACCGTAATACTATATAATTCTGAATCAACGATTGCATTAAATACTGTTTCATACTCAGCGGTGGAATTAGTTGTTATTTTCGCAATAACTTCATTTGATTTGTTTATTTGAAAACCTGGAATATCAAAATAAATCAAAGCACATTCTTGAATGCCTAATGAAGAATCTCCATAGAGGAATTCAATTTCATTAGGATTTGAAAAATCGAGTGACAAAGTACTATTAATGGTAACATTTACTAGGGTTATTGGGGCATTTCCAGTGTTCTTAATTAATAATGTACCTGTTTCATTCGCATTTATGTATGATACTGCGGATCCATCAATATTTTCAATAATTTGAATATCTTCTTGATCTCTTATAGTGTGAATATATCCTATATCCGAAGTAACTGTAGTTCCATAACTTCCGGTGATGCAAACCAATATTTCTTCATTGATATCTCCCCCCACATAATCAGTTGCATCTATAATAATTACATCTTCCGTATTACTTTCCAAGTTTATAGCTGTTGAAATCGTATGCCACTTTTCGAAGTCAACTTCAGTTAAAGACTCCGTTAAATATACAGAATCTAATCCAAAAATAAGGTCTCCTGTATTTTTTACTTTTATGTTTAAAATTGTGCTTCCATTATCATACCGATATGCATAGGAGTTACTGAAATCTATTGGAATATGTTTTCTAAAATTTCTATCAAGAGCTGCTAATACTTCTGGGGATATTATTCTTTCTTCACTCAATATCGAAAGAGAATAACTTTCTATATTAGATGTAAATAAAATTTCATCTCGTATATCATTTGGAGTAGCTACTCCTATCTTATTATACAGTATAGGATAAGTAAGAGAAAAGATAGCTGATACGTCTGGTAAATAAACATTTGCTATTTCTCCAGGTTCGAGAATTAGGGCCCCACTTAGATATTCAATATTGGTTTCATTTATTCTATTTTCAATAGTGTCGTCGTTTAAATAAAATCTATCTAAAACTGTAGTAGTATCACCAATATTTTCCACCTCAAGGAATATATCGACGTGAGACTGATTTTTTTGAATAACTATACTATTTTGCTTATTAATTCTAATTTCTCCGGGTATTGCTTCTTTAACAAAAAAATTGCTAGTATGATTAGAGAAAGAATATGGTCCGTATGTCGCTACTGATTCAGCATCGACTTCAATAGAAACAACATCATCTTTTTGGAATGTGGTTCCTTGTGATTCTATATCTATCCAAACCATATCTTCTTCTCCTTGTTCTATTGTATTACTTTCATTACTCATGACATAATCATACTCCAATCCATTGATTTTAACATTTGTAATTGTTAAATCTTTTTTACCAGTATTTTGTAATTTAATGGTACCGTATCCACTATCAAAAACTTCTGCATTTCTAATAGTAAAACTAGAATCTAATGCAGTATAATCTATTTTATATAACTTTACCATATGAAATCTGGAGAAGTATGTTGGAACAAAAACTATTGTATTATAAAGTCCATTATCAGGAATATGAGATTTCCACGTTTGTCCATTGTCATCTGCTCGCCTATTAATCTCTTGAGCGTAATTCTTATCAAATTGATGATTAGCTTCATCAGGATTAGTTTTTTCACCAAAAAACATTAACTTAACCAACTGACTATCAAACCAACTATCTTCCATCCTTCCATTTGTCAGATTATGATATTTACTTTCATCAAAAACTGCATTATCTGCCCAATTATCTTCTTCCCAACCAGAATTTTTGTAACTAACATAGTGGTTATTGCAAATTTGAAGCATCCAAGTCCATTTTCCTTCATCTCCTCCTAATCCAGAATATAGAAAACCAAAATAAACTAAGACATAATCAGCCCCTAACCTACGAAATGCTTTTGCACTATAAATTTCATTAGTTTGCATCAAAGCCATACCAGTTAAGCCTATTCTAGTTCCATTTTTTGTAGCATTATCGTTAACAGTTGTCACATTACCAATTGGAGTAAGCCAATAACCATAATCCCACCAGGAAACTACTACATCAGTTCCTTTTAGATTAGCTTTCATCCATGTTAATGTTTCTTCCCAATCATGAATAACTCCACCAGGTACCATCTGAACATATGAATGTTGTTGAATAGCAATTAACGACGTATGAGTAACTTGAGAATACAATAAAATCCCAATAACTAAATAGACTATTAAAACTTCTGTGTTTCCTACGGTACCTTTTAACTGCCTTCTCCTTTTTCTACTAACACCAACTTTTTTTTCTCCGGTGAAGCTACCAAAAATTTTCAAAATATTTACTAGTCCATATGCCCCAATTAATGCTGCTGCTGGAGCAAATATTAGAATTATACGAATCATACTTCCTGTAAAATAGTACATTAATAATATAAATGCGATTAAAAAGATATCTGCAGCGTTTAACCTCTTAAAACAAAAAAATATTCCTAAAGAGATTAATAATACAGGAATTAATGTATCATAGTAAAATACACTCCATGCGCTGGGCATTTGCTCTGCAATTGAAGCAACTAACGCCATATCCCTACGTAATAAAGGGCTAAGAATAGTATTAAATCGAGCTCCAAAACCAAAAGGAATCACATCAGGAGCGATCCAAACAATCACTGCTAATATTAGAATTCCTGGAATAAGAGCCCATTTTATAATGTTTATTAGATTTTTATAAAAGTTGGGGTGATCATTTTTTTTTATTTGAATGATATGAAAAATTATCAATATAATTGTAAAGAGAAAAATACCTCCTATTTCTAAACTTGAGAACAAAGATTCATGTCTAAATAATGTATATAAAGAAAATACTAATAAACCAGTACCTTGTACACCAGCATAAGAAATTAAAACATTTTCATTATATTTATTTGTTAAAACTAGTACTATACTAATTATTGGGATTATCAAAAAAACAAATTGATACCCGCCCCAACTAAGAGACAAATAGCCTAAAAAAATTCCCCCAATTACGGAATGTGTAAACTTTCCATGTTTTACTGCCTTTAGAAAGAATAAGAATGTCATTAAAGAAGCAAAAACACCAATAGTTTCATTATCGAAAAATCCTGCGGTAGTTCGTTGTAGGAACCCCGGATTAAATGCCAAGAAAAATGCCGCAAGCAAACCAGTTGAGCGATTTAAAACTTCCTTTCCTAAAAAATAAATGACTAATACGGTTAAACCACCCATAATTGCAGGAAAGAAGTAACAAATATAATATAATGATATAGGAATCCCAAAAAAATGAAGAATTTTATAAATAGCTACCACAGTAAAAGTTAATCCCGGTCTTAACCCTCCTCGGTAAATACCTTGAGGATTCCAACTTTTAAGATCTACCCAATTAAAATATTCATAAATAGTGTGTGTGTTTAGGTACTCCGCATTATACCATTGGATCCAAGGGTCAAAAGCTTTAATTAGAAAAGTCCCTCTTAAAATTGGACTAATTCTTAATAGGATAGTTAAAAAGACAACTAAGAATATAGCTATAAAGAACAAAATATTACGTACTTTCAATGATATTGATGTTCTGAGACGATCACGGAAATTTCTTATTGAAGCGAGGATCTTGACCATAAGTTTTCAATCTTTACTTAATTAATAAGTATTTTTATAACCATAATTCAATTTTGTTTATAAAAAAAATCCTTAAGATTAAAATTTATCTAACATTTTTTCTAACATTTTGTATAATTCTAAATAATCTAAAAAGAGTACTGAAAATTTTAATTTGATTAAAAAAAAAGATATGATATATATGAGAAAATCAAGATTTCTCTTTAAAATTTATTACATCGGAGGTCAACAGTATCATGGTTCTCAAAGACAAAGTGATGTTATAACAATTGAGCATTGCCTTTTAAATGCTTTAATAGAAAAAAAATATATTCAAAAACCGAATAATTCGGAATTTGAATTCGCAAGTAGAACAGATCGATTTGTTTCAGCGAGAGGGGCTTGTTTTACATGCGTAACTCAAAAAGAACCAAAATTAATGGAAATTAACAGTGTTTTACCAAAAGATATAGGCATTTGGGCGTATTCAGAAGTACCCTTGGAATTTTCTTCAAGATATAATGCTATCTTGCGTCATTATGTATATATCGTTTCCACTCCAATATCTTATCTTCAAAATACATCGGGTTTGAACGTGGAGATAATGAAAGAAGCTTGCAAACAATTAGAAGGTCGTCATAATTTTGTTAATTTCTCAAAAAAGGAGATCGATATGATTAATACTATAAGAGATATGGATTCAGCTACACTATCAACAAAAGATGATTATCTAATTTTCCAATTTAAAAGCAAATCATTTCTTAGGCAACAAATCAGACGAATAGTTAAAAAGGTTTTGGAATTAGGAAAATACGAGATTACATATGATGATTTTTTAGAACTCTTTAATGATTCAAAAGCATTTTCTTATCAACCAGCAGATCCTAGAGGTTTAATTCTGTGGGATATAAAATTTAATGATGAAATTATGTTTATAGAAGATCAAAAATCAAAAGAAAGAAGAAATAATTTTTTCCAAACCAAGGAGCTTGAATTTGGTTTTAAACACCAGTTATTCAGAGCTTTGCAACAAAACGATTTTAGCTAGCAAAGCTTGAAGTTGTATTTCCTCAGTCCCACCTTGACTTAATCTATATTCAAATTCAGCTAATAATTTTGATAATTCAATTTTTAAATCCTCTGGAATTTTTAGATCATAGATTTCTCTATGTAAATTCTTGATAATATTTTGTCCAGACAACCCATATTCTTTTATTAAATCATTTAAAAGCTTGATTGATAATTGTAATTGCCCTTCTATTGCAGTGTTCAAAATTTCTTTTATTTTATCAGGAGGAACCTCTCCAGCAACGCGAAAAACGATCTCTTGATCAATTTTTTTAGATATTGTACCACATGACTGCAAATAATTGATAGCTCGTCTACAATCACCTCGAGAAACATCTACTATAGCATTTAAGCCTCCTGGTGTTAAAGTAATACCTTCTTGTTTTGCTACATATTTTACTCTACTTTTTATATCATCGCCATTTAAAAAACCAAATCTGAATACAACACATCTGGATTGAATTGGTGGGATTACTTTATTAGAATAATTGCAAATTAAAACCATTCTACAGTTCTTTGTATATTTTTCCATAGTTCTTCTTAATGCTTGTTGAGCAGGTGCTGTCATATTATCCGCTTCATCTAAAATCAATACCTTAAAAGGAATATCTATTGGAGGTCGTGCTTTCGCAAAATCTTTAATATAAGTTCTAATAACATCAATACCACGAGCATCACTAGCATTTAGTTCCAAATAAGTTCTATTTACTGCCATTTTTTGCCCATATAATTCTCTTACCATTGCTAACGCAGAAGTTGTTTTTCCTGTTCCTGCAGGACCAGCAAAAATGAGATGAGGCATAGATTTGTCTTTTATAAATTGCTTTAAGCGTTTAATAATTCCCTCTTGATTTACAACTTCATCCAACACTCTTGGTCGATATTTCTCAACCCAAGGTCTATTCTCAAAAGACATATTATTTGAGTGTGATTTAAATTTTATAAAATTATATTAAAAATTAAATTTTCTTAATTCTTTATTAATATTCATATCTGATAAAAAACAATAAGATTAGTATGACTGATTTTAAAATAACAAAAATAAAATCCAGATGGATCCTAGATTCAAGAGGAAATCCTACTGTCGAATCAGAGGTTTTCGCAGGAAAACTCCATTCTAGAGCTGCTGTTCCCTCTGGAGCATCAACAGGTGTTTCAGAGGCACTCGAACTACGTGATGGTGGAAAATCATTCATGGGAAAACATGTATTAAAAGCAGTTACTAATGTTAACGAAATATTAGGAAAAAAATTAATCGGATTTGATGTGAGAGAACAGACTAAAATAGATGAGGAAATGATTTCCATTGATGGAACTGAAAATAAGAGTAATTTAGGCGCTAATGCGATTTTATCTGTCTCATTAGCAATAGCTAAATTAGCTTCCCAATTATCAGAAGTCCCATTATTTGTTCATCTCTATAATATAGCATACAAGAAGACTCGAAATGATTATTTACTCCCCCTTCCATGTTGTAATATTATTAATGGAGGTGAACATGCGGGAAACAATCTATCTATACAAGAGTTTATGGTTTTACCAGTCGGTGCCAAATCTTTCTCCCAAGCTATACAAAATGTTGCTGAAGTATATCAAACCTTAAAGAAATTATTAGGAAAAAGATATGGACCTTCTGCAATCAATGTGGGTGATGAAGGAGGATTTGCTCCAAATTTATCTTTCACATCAGAGGCTGTGGAGATAATTGTTGAAGCAATTGAAACAGCAGGGTTTCTTATAGGCACAGATTTTGTATTGGGAATGGATGCTGCTGCTAGTGAGTTTTTTGAGGAAGGATCTTATAATATTGATGGTAAAAAGCTTTCTGAGGAAGAATTATTAGAATATTATATGGATCTAATCCATGAATATCCTTTCAAATCAATTGAGGACCCTTTTGATGAAAAAGATTTTAGGAACTTCTCTAATATAACTGCAAAAGTTGATAAATCTATTCAAATTGTTGATGATGATTTAACTGTTACAAATATAAAGATTCTCGAAAGAGCAATAAAGGAAAAAGCGGGAAACGCATTATTATTAAAAGTAAATCAAATAGGAACATTAACTGAAGCTATAAAAGCTGCAAAAATGTCTTTCGATAATGGGTTTAATGTGATGGTTTCACATCGTTCTGGTGAAACAGAAGATACATTCATTGCAGATTTAGCTGTAGGATTATGTACAGGTCAATTAAAAACCGGTGCCACATGTAGATCTGATCGAACGTCTAAATTCAATCAATTATTAAGAATCGAAGAAATCTTAGGAGATAATGCGATTTACCCTAATAATTTAGATTCATGGAAAAAGTTTGTCTAAATAAAAATTTCATTTCTATTTATTTTTTTAATAAATCTATAAACATCAACATCAATTTCTTTTGCTTTTTTCTTATGAAATGGGAATGATTTTTCTAGAATCATTCTAAAAGGAAGAATGTTATCAATTTTCCAATTGGACTTTTCAATATAGTTTGCAATAAACTTTTTGACCTTTTTATTCGCCAAATGAATAGAATATACAATATCTGAAAAATAAAAGGCTTTTTTTAAAAATATCCTATCTGCATACTTAGTCTGTACTCCAAATGGAGGATTCATAATAGTTGTTACTTTCATATTTTTTGGGATATGTTTATTTGAAATCTCTAAATATTCAATATCGGCACATAGAGGAAATATCCGATTTAAATCAAGTGTAAATTTATTTCGAGTTAAAATTTTTAAAGCTTTAATATCAATATCTACACTTAAAACATAGCTAGCATTGAAAAAAGCACTCACGATAGATAATCTTCCTGTTCCAGCACCTAAATCTATAATAAATGCTTTATTAATATCATTATATTCAAATCCAGCATAATAAATTATATCTACAGCACATCTTGCATCAATGGTATATTGTTCTAATTCAATTTTGGGATGGCTAAATGATTCGGTTTTTTGAATAATAGAGACTAATTCTTTTTTTTTAAATTTCATCCTAAAAAATGTTTGCTCTTTTTAAATTAATACATTAAATTTATTTATCTTATTTAATAATATTTACTTAAGGTAGAAAGAGTTTGAGAAATTAAAAAACTATTGTTGATATTATTGAGTAAGAAATCCCTCAAAAATAAGGATATTGTTTTAACTGGCCAATATTTGGGTGTAGTGGAAGAATTCCTTCCTGATAAACAATCCACATTTACTAAGGATGGCAAAATATTCGCCAGTAAAACAGGTATGATTACTATTAATGATAAAGAGAAGAGAATTGAAATAAGTACCCATCAAGAAAAAGATAGGAAGACTGTTAAAATAGGAGATACTGTTATTGGTGTAATTCTTTTTTTAAGACAATATTCAGTTGGTATTAATTTTTTTACTATAAATAGGAAAATACATTTCAATTCAAGTTATTTTGGAAACATACACGTATCACAGATTTCAGATAGGTACGTTGAGAAAATAAACGATGCCTTTCAAATAACAGATATAATACGTGCGAGTGTTGTAGATCAGGAGTATAATGAATACAAATTAAGTACCATTGGAAAAAATTTTGGAGTTATATATGCTGATTGTGTAATCTGTGGAAATAATCTTACAAAAATCGGATATAATAAACTGAAATGTGAACGTTGTGGAAATGTGGAGAGTAGAAAACTTGCGAATGATTTTGGAAATGTAACGAATAATTTAAGATTTTAAAAATTATTTTTACTTCTAAAAAATTCAAGTGTATATTAGTGAGAAAAGTCGGGAAAAAAGTTATTTATTTTTACAATAATAGTGGTTCATTAGATAATACAATCCAATTTCTTGAAAACATTCAGAAGAAAGTGAATTACCTCAATCTAAATGTCTCCGTTGAAGGTAAAAACATTAAAGTCACACTTTTTGGCTCAAAAGATCTCCAAAATTTGGCAACAGAAAGATTGAAGGATCTAGCAAATCGGTATTTGTAAGAAATCAGTTTTTTTTATAAAACCATAAAAAATTTATTATATTTTATATAATTTTTATTAATGTTATCAAATCTGTAGCATTAGGAATAATAATAATGGCAAAAAAAAAAGCTGTTAAACCAGAAGAAAAAGAAGAAGAGGAAATGGATGAATTTGCAGAGGAATTACTAGAAGATAGTGAAATGGATGATATTTACCCCAAATTAAAAGAAAAAAAAGAAACAAAATCAAAACCTACTTCTCTTGAAGAAACTATTGATGAGGAAGAATTAGAATTTGAACTAGAAGAAGAAGCGAGATTTCCAGATTATAAATACCTCAATTTGAGAATTAAAAAGGGAAGTGGTGAAAATGATTATGAATTATTCATTGAAGGCCAATCACATGGATTTTGTAATATACTTATAAAACATCTATTAGATATTGAAGGTGTTAACATAGCAGCATATAAATATACTAAAATTGAACCGGCAACAATATTCATCCGTCTTGAGAAAAAATGTGAAATTAAAGATATTTTACATAAAGGAATTGAATTATTACGAGAAGAAGTTAGCGAGGTTCAAAAATTATTTAAAAAACTAACCTAGCATTTTACTCTTTTTATAAAACTTTATAAGAATCCTTAATTCCATATCTTAATGGATTACGATTTTTTAATATCGGATTTAAATATTAATAAGTCACAAAAGATTATTGGGACCGATAAAGGCTTGGCTAAAATCGGAGATGCTATTGTTAATTTAGTTTATTCTGTTGCAAAATCTGTTTTTTTAACTAAAAATAATCCAAACAACAAAATTGTTAGAACAGGAAAAAAAGTAAGTAAAAGTGTTTTAGAAGTAGCATTAAAACATGCTAATATGAAAAATTATGCAAAAACAAGAGCTGATGCTCATGATCTTGCTGATACAGTTGAAGCATTAGTAGCCTATGTTTGGTTAAGTAATAAAATGACCTTAAAGGAAATAATTAATTTTTTGGAAGAAAATCTTACTGGGGATTTATATAATAGATCTGAAGAACTTAAAAATGCAACTATAGCTTTTACAAATCTTTTAAATTATATTAAAAAATTTTTGCCAGAAAAATAAAAAGATGAAAGATAATCCCATAACAATTGGATTCGATGATGCAAATTTTGATTTTCAATCAGAAATCAAATATACTCAATTAATTGGGGTTATTTGTCAAGGTACAAGAATGGTTAGTGTTTTACGAGATAAAATCATGATAGATGGGGATGATGCAACAGAAACCTTAATAAATTTGGCAAAAAAAAATGAAAAACACCTACAATATATTTTAACCCACACAATAACCTTTGGTGGATTTAATCTTATAAATCTAGAGAAAATAAATTCTGAAATCCAAAAACCTATTATTGCTATAACTGAAAGAGAAGTAGATATTGACATAGTAACAAAGGCTCTTAAAAGCAAATTCCCTAAAACATATAAAAACAAATTTAGATGCATTATTGATGCTGGAAATTTATATGAAACGGAAATAATTACTGCAGGGGGGATGTCAAAATTATTTTTCCATTGTAAAGGTATTGAAATTAAAGAAGTGGAATCTCTTTTAAAAAAAATTTGTATAGACTCCAAATTACCAGAATCAGTCAGAATGGCACATCTAATTGGAAAACTATTTTAAATTTTAAAATTGGGCTTTAATCTTCCTCAATTTCATACTCTAAAATTTC
Source organism: Candidatus Hermodarchaeota archaeon (assembly GCA_048885525.1). Classification (GTDB taxonomy): domain Archaea; phylum Asgardarchaeota; class Lokiarchaeia; order Sigyniarchaeales; family SOKP01; genus Loki-b32. Next base: position 77,873 of record JBHLLP010000003.1, read on the forward strand.
ACGGATTCTATCTCGTAAATCCGATCTTATTGCAGACATTCCATATGTAGTAACACCCAACTTCTTCTGAACTTTTTTTGCGCTTAAAGCCTGAGGAAGATCTTGTTTATTTGCTATAGCAATAATTTTAGTGTTCATATAGCGTGAAAACTTATCATATATTTCTTTAGTCCTTTCAATGTTATCTTCTGTAGAATCACATACTAAAACCGCTAAACCCGTTCCCCTAATAAAATCTTGCCACATGAACCTAAACCGTTCTTGGCCTCCAAAATCCCAAATATTTACTTTTTTGCCATTAAGAACCGAGTCTTCAATTTCTAACCCTACTGTTGGATTTGTATCTTTCGATATTTCTCGACCTTGGAGCAAGCTTAACAGTGATGATTTTCCAACACTACTCAACCCTAAAAAGCAAATTTTTGTTTTAGTTGAAAGAACTTTAAATCAACCTTCTCTAAATAGAAGTTTCTTAAGTAGAAAAGGCAAATTAAGCTTCAAAAAAGATAATAATATTCGTATATCATAAGAATACTATAATATAATACAAAGAAAATGTAATTTGAAATCAAAAAGGTTAACATTAATGTTGTTTTAAATATGCTTTTTGATTCATTTAATGAACTTAATAAATAGACTTAAAAAAATAATCAATTAAAAATAAGAATATAATAAAAAATTTCAAGATAGGATTAATTTAGGCTCCTGTGTTAATTTCCTTGACAATTCCCACGGCTACGGTTCTTCCCATATCACGGACAGCAAACCGACCCATTTCTGGAAAAGCTTCATATTTTTCAAGACACATTTTCTTGATAGGACTTAACTCTACAAGAGCAGATTCATTTTTCTTAAGAAACTTTGGTGAATCCTCAATCACAGCCCCTGTCTTTTGATCCATCTTTTTAAGTAGGCTGGTGAATTTAGCAGCAACCTGTGCTGTATGTGCGTGAATTACGGGAGTATAACCTTGCGCAAGTGCTGTGGGGTGCCAAATAACAATAATCTGTCCAGTCCATTTCCCTTTAGGGGTAATCACTGTTGGTGGATCACTTGGATGACCTAAACAATCTCCTCTACTTGCATCTGCCATTGTAATTCCTCGGATACTAAATCCTACGTTGTCTCCTGGTATGGCTTGTGGAATCTCTTCATGATGCATTTCAATACTTCGAACCTCCCCCTGAAAACCAGTTGGCATTATTATTATTTTATCTCCCTTCTTTAAAATTCCAGTTTCTACTCGACCAACAGGGACAACTCCTGTTCCTTTAATTCTATAAGCATCTTGAATGGGAAGCCTTAGGGGTTTACCAGTTGGCTTTTCTGGAAGAACAAATTGATCTATAGCATCAATCAGGGTTGGACCATCATACCAAGGCATCTTGTCACTTTTCCTTGAAAGGTTTTCCATTTGCATACCAGAAGTAGGGACAAAGGGTACTTCCTTAAGCTTAAAACCAATGTTTTTTAGAAGATCTCCAACAGCATCCTTACATTCATTGAATCTTCCCTCAGAATAATCATAAACATCAGCTTTATTAACTGCAACAACCATTTGTTTTACACCTAATGTTTGTGCCAAGTAAGCATGTTCACGAGTCTGTCCATTAGCAGCGATCCCAACTTCCATTTCACCTTTCTTCCCAGAGACAACTAAGATAGCAGCATCTGCCTGAGACGCACCAGTTATCATATTTTTTACGAAATCCGCATGGCCAGGTGCGTCAATGATGGTGAAATATTTTGATTTAGTCTCAAATTTTCTAAATGCTAAGTCAATTGTGATACCTCGTTGCCTCTCCTCTTTTAATCTGTCAAAAACAAAGGCATAAGACCAAGATTCTCTATCATATTCCTTAGCTAATTTTTCTAACTCACGTGCTTCTCTATCAGTAACTGCTCCTGTCTCAATAAGCATTGCTCCCATCATGGTTGATTTACCGTGGTCAATGTGTCCAATAATCACAAGATTCAGATGTTCCTTTTCGACCATTTTCATCAATTTCCTTAATTTTTTTTGAATTAAATTTTCTAATTTTTAATTATCAAATAAAATAATTTTTATTAGATGTTAATTGTAAATGTTGTTGAGTTTATATTTTTTACTATATTTCAGCGTAATCATCGAGTTTTAATAAGTATTACAATGAATAAATATCAATCCTTATATAGATAATTTTTAATTAAGATTTCTAATAATCTCACCGGATAATTAAATGGTTTTATCCGATTAGAGTCTTATATTTTATCAATAAAATAAATAAAAGAAACTTAATTTTGTATTAGTTTAGTTTAAATTTGGACTTCAAGTGGAGTTCAATATTTCAAACTATATATTAATAAAGTTCATAATAATATTTTAAAAGAAAAAGTAAGCTTAACTAATTTAATTACATTTTTAACTTAATTTATATAAAAGAATTCTTCTATTGAGAGGTGATTTTTTATAAAACGGATGCTAAAGGGGATTAATAAAACATTAAGTGCTTTAGGAATGGGATGTTTTGGTATTGGAGGTCCATTTATGCGCTCCAATGGTTCTTATCTAGGATATGGAAAAGTAAATGATGAAGAATCAATAAAGACAATCCATAGGGCTATAGAACTTGGAATTACTATTTTTGATACAGCAGATATATACGGAGTGGGCAGAAGTGAAAAAGTTCTTGGAGAAGCATTAAAGGAATATAGAGATGATGTTGTAATTGTTACAAAATTTGGTAGTGTTTTTGAGGAAGGAAATCCTCGTACTCTAGATAAGAAAGATACAAGTCCTAAATATATTCGCAATGCCCTTGAATCTAGTATGAGGCGACTTCAAACAGATTTTATCGATGTCTATCAATTACATTCCAGTGGCCATGATATTAATGACGCAAGAAAAGTACAGATAATTTTAGAAGAATTAGTAGAAGAAGGATTAATTGGTGGATATGGATGGAGTACAGATGATCCAAACCGAATGGAAGTATTCGCAAAAAGTGAAAAATGCAATTCAGTAGAATATACTATGAATATTACACTTATAAATGATCAAATGATACAACTCTGCGAGAACAGCAATTTAATTGGATTGATAAGGAGTCCCTTAGCTTCTGGTATACTTACTGGGAAATATAATGAACACACTGAGATCCCAGCTGATCATATGTTAGCTGGAGTTGATTTTTCTCAAGATCAATATAAAAAAATAAATAGTAAGTTTCAAGAATTAAAAGAAATAATAAGGCAGGATGGTAGAACACTAATTCAAGGACAACTTGGCTATCTTATGACTACCAGTGAAACTACAATCCCTATCCCTGGAGCAAAAACGGTTGAACAAATTGAAGAGAATGCTAGAACTCTAGAATTTGGGCCTTTACCTACAGATATTGTAAAAGAAATTAAAACACTAATAGCAGATCTTTAATTATATTAATAATATTCGAAGAATTATCATAGCATATTAGAAATGTTTTTGAATTGATGGAAGTTAATTTTATTCAAATTTTTAGATAATATTGATTTGATTCAAATAAGAAATATAAACGAGTTGAAATTTAACTAAATAACAATTAATATTGGTCGATAAAAAAGGGATTAAAATGGGAAATGGATATACTGGAAATATTTTAAGAATAGATCTAGGGAATGAAAGGACCTCAATAGAAAATCCCGACGATATTTTCTACCGTAGATATATTGGAGGTGAGGGCATTGTAGCCTACTATCTCTTAAAGGAATTAAAAGCTGGTATTGATCCACTAGGCCCAGAAAATAAATTAATCTTTGCAGCGGGGCCTTTAACAGGTTTGACTATTCCAGGAACGGGTAGAAATAGTGTTGGAGCGAAATCACCTTTAACAGGAGGTTTTGGAGAAGCAGAAGTAGGAGGTTATTGGGGTGCAGAATTAAAGCATACCGGATATGACGCTATAATTATTGAAGGAAAAGCAAAAAATCCTGTTTATCTCTGGATAAACAACGGAGAAATTGAAATTAAAGATGCTGGCCATCTCTGGGGCAAAATTACAGGTGACACACAAAAAATTATACAGGATGAATTGAATAATAAAAATATTCGTATTGCACAAATTGGTCCTGGGGGTGAAAAGTTAGTAAGATATGCTTGTATTATTAATGAATTAAGAGATGCTGCCGGAAGAACAGGGATGGGATGTGTAATGGGATCAAAAAATCTTAAAGCTATTGCTGTTAAAGGGAACAAAAAACCTGAAGCAAAAGACAAGGAGAAGCTTCGAGAATTAATAAAAATGTATAATGAAGTTTATCAAGAAACTATTGCTGGTTATTTTGAATTTGGTACTGGAGGTGATTATATGGAAAGATCTGCTTCTTCAGGTAACCTTCCTTTTCGAAATTTCAGAGACGGAGGATTCACTAATGCTAAAGCATTAGACCCCATAAATATTAAAGAAACGTTTGGTATGGAGAAAGATGGTTGTTATGCTTGTTCTATTCGCTGTAAAAAGATCATTAAGATTGAAAATCCTTGGACTATAGATTCCATTTATGGAGGTCCTGAATATGAAACATTAGGAGCGTTAGGTTCAACCTGTGGTATCGATGATGTAGCAACGGTATGTAAAGGCAATGAACTTTGCAATAAATATTCACTAGATACAATTTCAACTGGGGTTTCAATTGGATTTGCAATGGAATGCTATGAAAATGGAATTTTATCAGATAAAGATACTGATGGGATTAAGCTTAACTTTGGAAATTCGGAAGCAATGATTCAAATGATAGAAAAGATTGCCCATCGACAAGGATTAGGAGATATATTAGCAGAAGGTGTTAAAAAAGCTGCTGAAAAGATAAAAAATGGTTCAAATAAATATGCTATGCATGTTAAAGGTGTTGAGATTCCAATGCATGAACCTCGCCTCAAACAAGGATTAGGTATTGGGTATGCACTCTCACCAACTGGTGCAGAACATATGACTAATCTCCATGATGATTCAATTTCTCATAGTAGAGTTATGGCACGCCACGGTCCTATAGGAATATTAGAACCTTTAGAAATGAATGATTTAAGTCCAAAGAAGGTAAGAGCAGTACTATATCATACAAATTGGCAATATCTATCTAATGCATTGCTCATGTGTTACTTCCTTTCTTGGTCATATCATCATCTCACTGAAGTAGTACAAGCAGTGACTGGATGGAATACTTCAATATGGGAATTAATGAAAGCAGGAGAGAGGATTTCTACAATGGCAAGGGTATATAATACCCGAGAAGGATTAACTGAGAATGATGATTGGTTACCAGAAAGATTTTTCGAACCACATACTTCAGGAGCTCTGTCTGAAGTCTCTATTGATCCTGAAAAGTTGAAAAGCGCAATTAAGACATATTATAAAATGATGGGTTGGAATGAGAATGGGATACCTACTAAAGCAAAACTTGAAGAATTAGAAATTGATTGGATTATCTAAACTTAATAAAAAGAGAGAGAAATATTCTTTATTATTACCTCCAAAAAATTTTTCTATTCTTAGAGTTTTAAATCCTTGAATAATTTATCTTTATTTTTTCGTATTAAATCAAAGATTTCATTAATTTCTTCTTGGAAATTTACTTTTTCCCCGTCTAAATCATTAATTTCAACTATAACTTTGTTTTTTAAAAATTTCTCGAAAACTAGATCAATATCATAAATATTTACATGAGTCTCTTTAAAAAAATCTAAGAGATGATGTAAATAAAGAGCTTTAATATAACCTTTCTTATTTGAGTCCTTTTCATAAAAATATTTAAGTTGCTGGAAAATGATACCCTCATCGTTATCTTCTAATTTTATATCATCTTGATGATGAATCGCCCATTCAAATCCATAATCAAGTGCTTTATTAATCAAATACGCAATATTATTTTTAATTCCGGCTTTTTTAGCCCATTTATTATGAATATACCAATTTGGAATTTTTGAATCACTTCTCAAATACCTTCTTTATTTGAATGATGAAAAAAATAAAAAATTATAGATTATTAAATTAAATTAAGAATTTATAAAAGTAATATAATAAATTATGGTGTTCTCAATACAATGGTAAAAAGTAAAACGAAGTTTCCAAGGGAAGGAGAATTTGTAGTTGCTAAAGTGACAGAGGTGCAAGATCAATATGTTTACGTTGATTTAATTGATTTTGAGGGTTTAGACTCTGAAGAATGTGCTAGAGGAATGATACATATATCAGAAATAAGTTCTCGATGGATCAAAAATATACGTAATTATGTTCGAATTGGTCAAAGAGTAGTTTTACGAGTATTAAGGGTAGATACAGATAAGGGACATGTAGATTTGTCATTAAGACGAGTAAATTCTGCTCAAAGAAAAAATCGAATAAAAGAATGGAAATATGCATTAAAATTTGAAAATTTACTACAATTTCTTACAGAAACAGAAAATATTGGTATAACACTAGATAAGGCATATGAGACAATAGGATTTCCTATCCTTGATTATTTCGATTCATATCAAGAAGCTGTTGAAAGTCTTAAAGAAAGTGGAGATGAACTTCTATCTGAATTACCTGGAATGACGGATGGAACAAAATCGTCTTTATTAAAGATAATTAATGAAAATGTAAGTATTTCAACAGTGAGCATATCTGGTAAGGTTAAACTATCAATTCCTTCAGAAAATGGGATAGAAGAGATTAAAGATTCATTATTAAAAGCAATAAATGTAATAGAGCCAAAGCAAACCAGAAATATTAATATTGATTATATTGCAGCACCATATTATCGATTAGAAATTGTTTCAAAGGATTATTTAGATGCAGAAAATATTTTATCTGACGCTTTAGAAATTATTGAACAAAATGCTGAAAAATATAATGGATCTTTTGAATTTATTAGAGACTAGAAATTCGAGATTTGATATTAGATATGACAAAATACCTTCAAAAATGTAGTAATTGTAATAAATACGGATTACAAAATCCTGAATCAAAGTGCCGTTATTGCGGAGGTCAGCTAATTAATCCGAGACCTCCAAAATATTCTCCAATAGATAAATATGGAAAATATCGACTAAAATATTTTAAAGAAAATTTCGATAAGAAGTTTAAATAAAATTAACTAATTTCTATTTCTTCAGCAAATTTTTCATATATAAGGATTTTTGCGTTTTTTTCGGGCAAATTTGCAATGTCGTCTTCTTCAAATGGTCCATAATTTATAAGATCAATACCAACTAATGGAGGCGCTCCTTTTAAAAATCTTACGAGAACAAATTTAATTTTTTCTTTATCAGATGTAATCTTTGAATCCCCAATAATTAATTCTACTTCATTTTTCGATTTTGATTCTTCTAAAACAGGGCTTTTGGGTTCTAATACAGATTCAATAAGATCTTCAAATTTGGATTCCCCTTCTTCTCCATAAAGTGAAATTGCTTTCACTTTGTTATAGCCTTTTATAGAGCTTATTAAGTTCTGATATAATAACTTTTCTGCTTCAATAACATTATTCAAATTTATTTCCCCCATTAATAAAGCAGAATTTATTATTTTTATTTCCCGAATCTTTAAAAAATCTTTAAATAGAAAGGTAATATTTTCCTTGTAAGTGTTTAGTATATGATTTTTTAGATCATCTCTATTTTCTAATTTATATTCATTAATAAAATTCAAAATTCTTTTATAATATTTAAAAAGTTCTTCTTTTAATTCGGTTAAATCTGTTTGTTGGAACTCTTCAAGCCAATGCTGATAAAGTTTCTCATAATCTTTCTGCAAATCCATAAATATCGAATTTTTAGTAGAAGGTTTATATTATAAACAGTGATTTTAAGTTTAAATTTTTTAACTTATTTAGTTTTTGCTACACTTCTGCATAGCAGAAAAACAGCAATATGATGCGGGACCTCAACTATTTCTCCTTGTTTGTAAGGTCCATATGAAACACCCTTAATTTTTGTTAACGGCACTTCACGTTCGATTATTTCTATCTTTTGAGTAAAAGCCTTATCACTTTGAAATACTATTGGATCTAATTTATCAATTGATTCGTCTAAAGGATTAAACATATCAAGATCATCATAATATATTTCTTGAGCTTTAAATCCGGTTTTCCCGTGCAAAGAGCCAGGATATCGAATTAATCGATGTATATCAATAGTAACAGGAATATCTACTTTGATTCCTATTTCTGCAACCATAGCTGATAAGAATTTGTGCCAAGCATTTAAACTAAAACCTACTAGTGTCCAATTATTATTAAAATCACCCTTGATAATATTGCGAAAATTTTCTTTAAAGTTTATAAAATTCTCGATAATGTTTTGGCTTAAATTGAAGGTTTTTTTATCTGATAGTATAGTTTCTATTTCGATATTTGGTTTTATTAATAATTTTTCAATTTCTTTAATTAATTTTTGAGACCATCCTATTGTATCTTTAGATAGCCCAAAGATATTTCCTCCTTTTTCTTGTAAACCTAAAATTTCAAATGAAATATTCTCTCCAGTGATATAATCAATAATTTCCCTACGTTCATCACTAGATAAAGTTCTAATTTTTTCATCTTCGATTTTCAAATGATACCCTCGGTGTCCTGAAAACGCTATTTTCATTTTTTCACGGCTAATATTAAAATCTTGATCCAAAAACTCATCAATTAATCTAATTATTTCAATTTTAGCAGTATTCAAACAATTTTCACAAATCCAATTTAATTTTTTTAACTTTAATTTACCGCATTTAGGACATTTATCTATCATACCTTTTCCATTTTCTCCACACTCCTTACAATACCAGATATCATGATCTTCTTTACATGGAGTGTAGAAGTGATCAACGTCGATATCAATAATCAAATCACAGCCAAGATAATCTTTTCCTTGCATATCCTGATATTCGGGTTGTAGGTAGAGTGCGCCACTAACATAAGCGTGTTTTGGAGGATTACTTATGAAATATTTTTTCAAATTCATCGGAGAGTTAAATCCAATATGCCTATTCATTATTTTTTTCTCCCAAGGAATAAACCCAAATTCTCTTTGTTCAAAAAGATTAACTATTGGAATTTCAGATTGATTTTCTTTATAGTAAGCTTGAAAAAGTCTTTTCAAATATTTCTCGTTAGTCATTTTTTTCATTCATTTCTTTTCGGAATTTTGTTTTATTGAATGATTTTTGGTTTTAAGATTAATATAAAATAAGGGGTGAGATATTTGCCTTTGTTCTTGTAATTTTTTAGAAAAATAACCTTCTAAGCATAATTTATCTTTATATTTACTCGCCATGCATAGAGTATATGATTTTAAAGATTTGCATGAATATGGAGTATATCCTTTCTTAATTGCATATCTCACTTGATATGCAGTTTTTTCTCGATCAAAATCTGGTAAAGTTGAAAAAACATTGATAATTTCTTCTTCAGGATACTCGAGTGCATTTAAAATCCATAATATAAACAACCTTTCTGTATGTATTAAATTCTGGCCTTCTTGCGCTTTTGTAAGTATTTCCTTTATACAAGGGGGAAAAGATTCTGATATATCTTTCCCTTCCACATATTTGATATCTAATGAATATTCAAATTCTTCTTTCTTGAATTCCCATATTGCTGTTATAGAATCATGTAAATCCTTAAATTCTTGAACTTCAAATAATTTTTGTTTAAATTTGTTTAAATTTGTAGAATCAACTACGTTTTGAATTAATAATTTCATCCTAACGTGTTCTTGTAATAATCTATTTATATTTTCAGGTTTGAGATATATATAACCATTCAATAAGGCATTATTCACTAATCTTCGATATTCATCCTTCAAATTAGATGTTAGTTTTAGGTAGTCTATGTAAGAAATCTTAAAATTTGTTTTATACAATTCTTTCTGGTCTTTTACAACAATTTTTTTGTAAGTAATTTGGTTTTTTTCATAAATTACATCTAACTCTAAATCTCTATAAATGTAGTATAAATTATACTCATTTTCTTTATTTAATTCACTGTAGGTGGTTTTGGAGTATATATTTGCTACGCGATTTGCAAGAATTTTATTATTCAAAATATAAAGTAAGATTCTTAGTATTAAATAAATAAAAATATTGGACTCATCAAAATCGTAATCAGTCACTTTTTCAACGTTATTGAAAGCATCATTGAATAAATTTAAGATTTTGAGTTTAAGATTTTCATTTTTTTCAGATGTCATGATTTCATTAATAAAACTGAACGGATCTTCTGAAGCAATACCAGAATAGTACTTTTTTAATGAAGGAAGCCATGGATACCGCTTTAATAAATCATAGATGTCACTCATTACCCAAAATTTCTCTAATATTAAATATAAATAATTAAAGTTTAAAAAACATGATGAGAATAAACTTTAATAGATTAAGAGTAAATTAATTTACTGATAATTTTAATAAATCTATTAATAAACTAATAAGTAATAAGTAAAGAGAAATTTTTTTAAACTACCACTAAATAATGAAAAAATTTTCTTTGAAATTTAATGTTAAATGCATTTTCTGACATTCAATCATATATTTTGAGAAATTTTTGGCTATGATGTTTTAAAGAACTTATATCTTGTTGAAAAATATTGACAATAGGAATTAATTAGTTTTTGAATGAATATAATTTCATATGATACATCTAATTACTTCCTCTTCGATTGTTTTCTAATTTTTAACCGCAATTCGGATAAAAAATGTCCCTCCCTGCCTAGATAATTTTTTAAACTCAGGATGAATACTATGATTATGCGCAAGCCACCAATTACTGCATTCAAAAAAGATTTGTCACCAGAACAACGTGAAGAACTACTCAGAGCATTGAAAGCCCGTTTTGAGAAAAATATGAACCGCCATAAAGGTCTTGAATGGGTTAAAGTACAAGTAAAACTGGAAGCTTTTACTGAAAAACTGTGGTCACTCAATGAAATGGAAAGAACTGGCGGTGAACCGGATGTTGTTGGTCATGATAAAAAGACGGGTGAATACATTTTTTATGATTGTTCAGCGGAAAGTCCTAAAGGCCGCAGAAATGTTTGTTACGACCGTGAAGGGCAGGAGGCGAGGGAAAAGAAAGGGGTGCATCCAGAAGGTAACGCTATTGATATGGCAGCTACCATGGGCATTGAACTTTTAACAGAAGAACAATATCGAGAGTTGCAGAAACTTGGAAATTTCGATACGAAGACGTCGAGTTGGGTGAAAACACCTTCTAATATTAGAAAACTTGGTGGTGCCATCTTTTGTGATCGCCGCTACGACCATGTCTTCGTGTATCATAATAGTGCACCCTCTTTCTATGGCGTTAGGGGGTTCCGTGGCTCGCTAAGGGTCTAAATTTGTACTTTGAATTTTAAAATTTCTATGATTTTTGCTTTTGTTTTTTACGAGATGCATTTTGTGTTTGCACCCATTGTCCTTAAATTATTGATTGGGAAAAAAAAGTTCTATTTAATTTTCATTTAACTCGATTTGGTTTAATTTTAATCGATTCAGAAGAGAAACATGGAAAAATCGATAGAATTAAAATCTATTTCCCAAAAGTGTTAAAAGGAAAGACCAAATTGTTAGAATCTGATATTTTTTTTATGATTCCATCGTAGTTAAATTAAAATTCGTCCATATCTTCATCTTCATCAAATTCTGCTTCTTCAACTCTAGGTGCTAAGAAGTAGCTCAATTCGCCACCTTCAAGAAGATTAAATATCATTTTTAAGGGGTGATCCGTTTTTAGAGATATTTCTAACTTTTCCGTGATAGAAGCAATTTTTAATATGGCTTTTAAAAAAGTTAATGAATATGCTCCACTACTGGTTCCATTAATATCCGTCTCTATTAAGTCATCTTCGCTTAGATTATATTCCATTTCACCAATTTGTCCCGTTGAACTAAATATCAACCCCTGACCTTCTGTTGAGGTCATGTTAAGGATTTCTGAATATATTTCAGCATCTTTTATTGCTTCAACTAAAAACTCTGGTTCAATTACCCATTTTGAAGGATATTCGATTTTTAATAAGTTATCCATAGGAATTTCTTCAATGTCGATATCTAATAACGCTAGGCTAAATGTTCTAGTACGTGTCATACCCTCGCGTTGCATTTTAATTTTTATTTTCTGATCAGCTTCATTAAAATCAATTTCAACGGAGTCATTCGCGGCAGATCTCTTCAAAATTTTATCTAAATCATCTAAATTTAATCCAACTTTTGACTCCTTCGCACATTGATATTCATCAAAATTATCCTTTTTAATAGACAATTTTAATAAACAAATTCTACTAGGATCCATCGCTGAAATTGTAAACTCTTTAGGAGTAACTCGGAATTCCGTTTCATCAATAATACTTGCTAGAGTTTCAACAATTCCTTTCAATATCCGACTATTTTCTAATTTTAGTTTAAAACTCATATTCTTTCAGCAAAATTATTCAATTATAAATAAGATAATATTATGTAATTCACATTATTAATAATGATTGATATTAGTCTTTTAATAATATCAACTTTAGGTATTAAATTAATTATTTATACTTATCCTAAATTTTTCAATTTGAACTAAATAAAAAAATGATTCATATTTAAAAAAAAATGTCAATTCAGCACGCAAAACAAAGAATAGTCAAAGATATTACAATTAATGATGAACGAATCCAAGTTACTGGGTTCATTAAAACTAGAGTTAATGAAAGTCAAATAATTCTAAATGATGAAACTGGGGAAATAAAAGTTAACATCTTAAGGATTGAGAATTTTGATTTTAAGGAGAATGATTTAATTAATGTTATTGGAGATCTAGAACTTCAATCTACAGGAGAAAAACTGATTAACGCAGATATAATTCAAGATATGAATAAATTGAATTTTAAATACTATCAAAAATTGTATCAGCTTAAAAAGGACCTTGATTAAGATATAAATTTTTAAAGGTTGGTTTATCGATCTAAAAATTTTTGTATTTCAAGGGTGTACCCATTAGGATCTTTTAAGAAAAAATGATAAATGTTGAATTTATGATTCATTTTAGGTTTATCTTTAATTTCTAGCCCTAATTTGATAAATTTATTATAAGTTTCATCTACATTATCCGCTATGAAAGTGATTATTGGACTTTTCTCTTTATAGATCAAATCCATATGCTCACAAAAAACCAATTTTACTTTGTTTATTAACATCGAATATCAAAAAAATAACTTGGTCTTTATACAAGGTTAAGCCTATGATATTTTGATAAAAATTAGCTGTTTTTTCATGATCTTTAGTTCCCAAAAAAGTGATAAGTTGCTTAAATTTCATAAAACTCATTCTTTAAAAATTGGTTATTGGATATAGCTAAAATTTTCAAACGATTTCACATTCATATAAAAATTTTATATAGTTTTATAATTAGGATAAAATTTTTTAAAGTTTAATATTTTTAAAAGTTAATTTTTTCAAATTTATTGGTTAATAATCAATATGGTGGAATTTTGTCCTAAATGTTCAAATCTTTTACGTAAAAGAAGAATAGATGACAAATTATTTTTAATATGTAAATGTGGTTATCAAAAGGAGTCATTAACAGATAATTACATAATAGAAAATCGTATCCAAGAGAAGAAGGACGAATTAGAAAAGAATTTACTAATTATTTCGGAAGAAGATAAAATTATGGTACATCCTATAACAAAAAAAAATTGTCCTAAGTGTAATAACAAAGAAGCTGAAACCTGGCAAATCCAAATAAGAAGTTCTGATGAACCAAGCACTCACTTCTTTAAATGTATTAAATGTAAACATACATGGCGTGAATAATTTCTCATTTTATTAGGAACCAAATGTCCATTTAAATATATTAATAACTCTCATTTTAGAAAAAGATTAAAAATTTTATTAATTCTGGGATATAACATCAAATTATTCTAATTTACTCTAATTTTCTACAGAATTGTATGAAACGTTTAAAAAGCCTCGATACGTTTCGAGGATTAGCAATGTTATATATGTTAGTAGGGCACTTGATTACATGGTGGCCAGTTCCTGAAATAAAAGTTATTATGATGAGTTTTTATATTTCCATTCTTTCTCCATTAGGTGCCGCAGGATTTACTTTCACATCCGGAATAAGTACTTTTATATCTTATAGAAATCGGCTTATAAAAGTAGAAAAACTTGATAATTATAACCTTTCTCAAGTAAAATATGAATACTTATTTAGAGCATTGTTTATAATAATTCTTGGTTTAATTTATAATATATTTGTGGCAATATTATACATGGATCCCTTACAAATTTGGGCGTGGTTCATATTATTAACTTTAGGAGTATGTCTATTAATATCATGGCCATTATTAAAGACATCAAAAATATTTAGATTAGTCCTTGGAGCGTTAATTTGGATATTTAATCAGATATTTTTAATTTTATTAACTCCATTTGAAGGGCAATTCAACTTATTCGGTTTTTTATATCATGGTTTATATCATCCTATAGACCAAAACATTATTTTGTCATTTTTACCATTTTTTTTAGTTGGAACAGTTATAGGTGACATAATCTATGACCTTTCTCTCATTGATAATGATTTAGAAAAGAGGAAATCTGTAAAAACTAAGCTTTTATATCCCTTTATGTTAATAGGCACCATTTTAATTGTGATTGGGTTTTACTTTTTGTATCCTTCTTTATTTACAGAAAAAGTTTTATCAATAAAATCAAATATATGGTGGTTAATGTATTCTTTAGGGATTGAAGTAATCTTAGTTTCTGTGTTCATTACTGTTGAAACTTATGAAATTTTTAAACCAGAAAAAAGTTATAGATTTTTATATTATTTTTCTTACTATTCTCTAACTGTTTTTTTATTACAGAATATTAATTACTTCTTTTTTTATCAATCCTTATATTTTTATAATATTTGGTTTTATATTCTAATAACAGTTATAATCTATGGGCTTTTTTTGAGGTTTGCTTATAATAAATGGGGACTAAAATTTTCTTTGAAGATACAGATCGGGAGGTTGGCCTCTGGAGCAACCGAAAAGGTTATGAATAGATCTAGGAAAAATTTGAGTAAAATATCTTAATTCAGATTAAATAATTGTATTTTATATGCCTTTCTATTTTAAAATTTAGAGAATAAATAATCTCTTTAAGAAAGAACTTCTAGAATCTTAGTAAGAATTCTTGCTTTACCACCTGTAGATTGAAGTAAAGTTTTCCCACACACTAAGCATTCTACATCTGTGGCAGAACAACCAAATATGATTTGTTGATTTCCACAGTTTAAACATTTAACGCGTAAAAACCTGCTTTTTGGTTGTGGAATAAGTTCTTTCTCTTTTTTATTAGTCATAAGTATTCACATTTTTATACTTCAGTTAATTCAAGGCGCTTAACGCGATATGATTTAGCATATTGTTTTTTACCGC
This sequence comes from Candidatus Hermodarchaeota archaeon, assembly GCA_048885525.1. GTDB lineage: Archaea > Asgardarchaeota > Lokiarchaeia > Sigyniarchaeales > SOKP01 > Loki-b32. Next base: position 93,264 of record JBHLLP010000003.1, read on the forward strand.
ATTCAGTACATTCTAATAATGGAGTTGATTTCCTATTTAATTTTGCATTTTTATGGAAAATCTCCTTAGGAAATGAGCCGTATCCCGCCTTTTTCCTTTCTAATCTTCTCCTTCCATGATTGAGCATTCTTTCCTTCCCTTTTTTATAAAGCGAGACACTTTGCCTCGTATGTGATCTACAAGATGGACAATAACGGTTGACTGTTTTAGGGTACTTCATTTATCAGTAATCAACAATTTTAAGTATATTTTTAGTAATTATTTATAAATTTTAAATTTTATTAGTTCAGATGGTTCTTTTTGTATAGCCATGGTGTAATAAAAAATAATTTAAATCTTATTTACATAATGTTAATAAAAACATAATGAATGAGGTTTTAAATGTTCAAAGAGAAATTTAGTGAAGGAATAATTAGTGCTAAGCAATTTGATAGAGAAGATATTGAATATATTTTGAAAAAGGGGAAGGAAATGATTAATACTAAAAATTCAAATCTTCTTCAAGGAAAAATCTTAGCAACATTATTTTTTGAACCTTCTACTCGTACTCGTCTAAGTTTTGAATCTGCAATGTATAGATTAGGCGGAAATGTAATCGGATTCCATTCAGGAGATGTTTCTTCAATTAAAAAAGGTGAGAGTATTGCTGATACTATAAGAACAGTAGAAAATTATAGCGATTGTATAGTAATGAGACATTCGCTTGAAGGTGCTGCGAAGATGGCAGCGAAATTTACGAGAATTCCGATTATTAATGCTGGTTCTGGAAGTGGAGAACATCCTACTCAAGCATTATTAGATTTATTGACAATAACAGAAGAATTAGGTCAATTAGACGGATTGAATATAGGATTAATGGGTGATTTAAAATACGGTAGAACCGTACATTCACTAGCAATACTTTTATCAAATTTTGAAGTTAATATTTATTTCATAAGTCCAGTAGAATTAAAAATGAGAAATAGGGATAAAGATTTTTTACAGCAACGACATGTTAAATACAAAGAGATTACAGATTACAGGAAAATATTGAACATTTTAGATGTTCTTTATATGACGAGAATTCAAAAAGAAAGGTTTGTTGATTCAGAAGAGTATGAAAGAATTAAAGGTTTTTACATATTTCAACAGGAAGATCTTAAAGAAACAAAAGATGATTTTAAGTTATTACATCCATTACCAAGAATCACAGAGATTTCTCCTGATGTTGATAATTCAGAAAAAGCAGTTTACTTTAAACAAACTTTCTATGGAATTCCAATGAGGAAGGCACTCCTAGCGGAATTATTGACAGAATAATTTCTGAAATTCTATTTCTTAGATTAAGCATTCACTTAAAGAAATTGTACCTATTTTCGAATGAAATAACGTTTGTATAAATTTTTGAAACGACATTTCTTTTGGTTTTTTTTCAATAAATAAAGTCCCACCATTAAAAATTTCATCAAATTTTTTGATTAAAGTAATTCTTCTAAGCAGGGAAAGATTTGATTCTCTTCTGATTATCCTTGTGGAATATGCATTAATCTTTGGATTAGTTTTTACCATATTATTATACCAACAGTCCTTTAAATAGGTATCTTTATGAGGTTGACTTAGGATATAATTACTATTCTCAGCTTGATTTTTCTCATCGATAATTTTTCTCATTAAAATTAAGATTTTTAATGCGAAATCTTCGCTATTTTCTGTTCTGTCAAGTTCTATTCCACAATGGTTTAAAATTGCTTCATTTAAACCAAAAAAGCTAATGGATTTTATTGCATCTTTAAATATTTCAATCGAACTTTTGTTATAAATCCTTGTAGCTATGGATTCCCATTGTTTAAGAGAATTTAATTTCTTTTGTACCAATGACTCCTTAAATTTAAACAATTCGAATACAGAGTTTAATTTATGTTGTAATAGATCGAAAAATAAATCGTCATTTTGCTTTGCTTCTACTGAAATCAAGTGTAAATTAACTAAAATCTTATCTAAAATAACTATATCATTCTTGGGATTTTGTATCTGAATTAGAGATGAATTTAATAGACTAGAATAATCCTTATTGTAAATAATTAGCTGATCTTTATTATCATTACTGAGAAGATTTTTTATGATAAAGCTACTCAAATCTGATGAAAAAATTTTAGAACACTCAAAAATAAGTAGTGGTTTTATGTGATTATTCTTCTGTTTTTTTAAAGAATTAAGAAAAATTTTATCTAATTTAATTTGATTTAAAAATTCCTCTGATGATTTTTCATTGTAATTAAACTCTAATGATAAATGTGATTTACCATCATTATAGAGGGTATTAAATACGAGAATTTGAGAAGTAAAGAAATTATAATTGGATGATTGTATTTCTGGGAATTCTAAATAAGGAATAAATTGAGTATTAAAATCACTCAGAAGTAAATCCTCAGAATAAAACTGTTTTAATTTTTGTAGTAAATCTAAAAAATTCATGATTAAACTTGTATATTCTGTAGCATTTTTAATTCTCTGTGGCTCATTTGAATAAATTTTTGAAAGATAATTAATCAAGGTTTTTGAATTTATATACAAACTTAATGGTCTTAAACCCCAGTAATTTAAATGAAGTAAAGCAATTTCTCCCGTTAAATATAAATCTGCCAGGTTTTTTGGTAAGAGGTTTAAAAGTAAAAATTGCTCTGAAACGTCAGAACCTAATTTTTTAATAAATTCTTCTGGAGTAATCTCAGAATTTTTCGAATTAAATAGTTTAAATGCTTCAAATGGAGGAGTTCCTAGCCGAGTTAATTTGTGTCTTACTTCTTCTAAACCATTCTCTAATAGTATTGCATTTATATACTCCCGCATTAATGGTGCAGTCATATATTCTATATTTGTTCTAGATAAACGCTCTTCTACCTCATGAGCTATTTGCTTTGCTAAATAACGCTCCAATTCACCCTCTCTCACTAAATATTCCTCAATTTTTTTTATATCGAATACTTCTTTAGAGTATTTTGAAGTTCGGATCATCAGCGCCTTATTTTTTTTATTTAAAATTTGCTCAATAGATAAAATCCTCTCGATAATTTGCTCTCCTAAATATGTAATTGAATATCCATCTTCTAATGATATAATTAAATCACTTTTCTTTAACGTGTTTAAATGGAAAGATAAGTTGCCAGAACTAAGATCAGTTCCAAAAATCTCTTTTTGAAGCTTTGAAAACGATAACGGAGTAGAACTATATTTTAATTTTTTTAAAATATCAACCCTTACCTTTTGACTCAGTGCTTTTAGTTGCTTTTCTAATATATTTTGATTTTTGTCGGTGTCCAATTTAATTATTGACCCTGTTCTATTTCTTTAATTCTGTTTAACTAAATTATATGATTAATAGTTATATAAAAATTTAGGAATCTCCTAGCCGGTTGATGAATAAGGATAATATGTAGGTGATATCAGACCAAAATTTTAAAGAAACAATTTCATGATAAATCTTTTTTTTTAGAAATTAAAAATTGGACTACAATTTAATTTAATAAAAAAGAAATAAATATTTTTTATATTAGATATTTAATTTTAAAATCAAGTAAAATGGTAATTTAATGGCATGGAATGAAATAAAAAAAAAGTTAAGAATTGGAACTATTGGATTATGGGTTATTTTTGGATTAACTACCATCGTAATGGTAGCTCTTGTATTAGGAGATGTTTTTTCGTATGATGAGATTTGGATCCCGATAATTCCTATTGGCACTTTATTAGTATTAGCTATTGCAACCACAATTGTGGATATTAAGTCTGAAAGGAAGATTAAAATCGGGATTGTTGGAATATGGACCATATTTGCATTAACTCTTATTGTATTCGCTGCGCTTATAATAGGTAAAGTTTTTCAACCCAGTGAATATTGGATACCTTTGATCCCTGTCGGAAGTTTGCTTATTTTGGCTATAGTTCCCACAATCTTAGAATATACATCTGGAGATGTAAGATTTTGTCCTAAATGTGGAAAAATATATGCAAGAAAAGGTGGTTTTTGCCAAGAATGTGGTACAAGAATCCTTATAACTTGTCCTTCTTGTGGCACCAAAGTAAAGGGAAATCCTAAATTTTGTGTTAAATGTGGATCTAATTTAAGTGAGATGGAGATCATACAGACTCCTATATCCCAGTTTAAATTTAAAGCTGAAGGATATTCAGAAGTATGTAAACAGTGTGGAGCCCCAGCTAAACCAGATGCTAAGTATTGTGTATTTTGTGGATTTCAATTGTCTTAGTTCATCTATAATACAATTTAATTCAATATACAATCATTCTGGTATGACAGAAATACCTTTATAATGAAATTGTTTTCATTTTTTTATTTTTGGACTTATAAGAATTGGACTCCTAATATTATAAATAATTATGAATTTGGTAGAAATTTATAAAAACTATTTTTCAATTAACTATAAAAAAAAAGGTATGATTTAAATATGAAAGATATTGAACAAATTGAAGAGCCTTACTTAATAGATACAAGTAAAGAGACTTTAAAAGAAGAAAAAGAATGGTTTTTTCAAATAGACTTTTTAAAAGTAGTAATGATTTTTTTAGTTATTTTTGATCATATGGTCCATTGGAACATTAAAAGTGAAATCGGTGTTACTCTATGGGAAAGAATCTCAATTCCTGTTTTTCTTGTAATTATGGGTTTTAATATGGGGAAATCATTTCAACAAGATGGTGATTTATCATTAAAGGAATTATATTCTTGGGGTTACTTTAAACACAAGATTTTGCGGTATATTTTACCATTTCTAGTTTTATATGCAGCATCAACCTTTATAGGGTTGTTTATGTATGGATTTAATCTCTCAAATATGTGGTATGGGCAATTTTATCCAAATCATGGATTTATCCACTTGTTCATAGGATTCTTACCATTTTGGGGTCCTGGGAATTGGTTTATTCCTCTGCTCTTCCAATCTATCTTAATCTTACCTTTACTCTACTGGGCATTTAGAAAAAAGCCAGTTTTAACATTAATTATATGTTTTGTTGTAGAGGTAGCATTACAATTAATGATATTCTTCACAATTGGAAATATTGGATCTTATGAAGAATATCATATTCTCTATTTAATTATAACAAGTGCTTTATTTTATCTTCCCAGTATCGGTTTGGGGATGTGGTTTTCTTTTGACCATGATTTAAAATCTAAACGAAATGTTTTTATGTGGATTTTATTTCCAATAAGTTTAGCATTTATAATAATGTATCAATTCTTTGGTTATAGAATACGGATTGATGGAGTACTACTTTTAAGAGGAGATTATCATTTCTTAATTATTCCATATTCTGCGTTTTTATTTTTGCTAGCATTGAGATTCTTGCCTCAAAAATCAGAACAACCGATTTCGAGAGCTATTACCTTAATTGGAAAATCAACATATCATATTTTACTTACACAAATACTAGGTTATGGAATGATTTTCGCTTTTTGGGGTACTCATTATATAATAGATATTGGGTTTCAACCCGATCAGGCACTAGATTTGATCATCGCTTGGATTTTGTTTATTTCATTTGGTGTCATGTGGTATAAAATAGACCAACAAAAGAGTGTTTTAAGGCGTGTTCTCTCCTATTTTAACCTATTTATAGTGTTTTCGTCAATCTTGTTTTTGACATTTTGGGCTCAAGAATTATGGATCCCAATACCGCTAGTAATCATTATAATTTATGGAATTGCTGCTTTTATAACTAATTTTATTATTCAAAAACCACTTAATACAAAGATTCTGGCTTTTTGGACACAATTTGTATTGATTACGTTTATAATGATGGTTCTTCAAGTCGAAGTCATGCATCCTAGTGAGTTTTGGATTTCATTTATATTCATAATTGGATCGTTTATTGTAGCACTTATAGGCACTATTTTAGATACCATGAGAATTAGAGAATTGTTTTGGGGATTTTTCTTTCTACTTTCAGCTTTTTTTATCCTATTCATATCTATTTATAAATTTTCTGTTTATATGGCGCACATTTATATATTATTATTCGAAGTTTGGGAATATGTTACAATAATCGGATCAGTAATCATCGCGTTAGTGGCATTTAAGGCAACGGTTAATAGTTTTTATTTTTCGGATATAAAACCCATAAAATGGTACATTAAAGTTATCGTCATAGGTGCTGTGATATATAGTATGTATAACATTTCTTTAATATTTGAAATTCTTTCAAGATGGTAAAGCAATTCTCCTCAAAATTTTTTTTTCTATTTTAACTTTTTAAAAAAGTAAGTTATTAATAATAGATGAGCCTTTACTAAAAAAAAAGAATTTTAAGCTTGTTTTAAGATCAGTAATAAATTTAATTGAAATTAATTGATCTTCTGTCTTATTTCATTATTTTTAATTTCTAGATTTAATTCTTTAAATTTTGCTTTGTAATATTCTTTTGGATTCATTTCTCTCAAATCTTCCTTTTTAACTAACCAATCCTGTTTTTTTAGCGCCTTTATTATTGATTACCTCCTTAATTTAGCGATTAAGAGCAAGGGCGAATGATATGTAAATAAGCTTGTGATATATATCCTTATATAATCAAAGTTAATTTATACTATTAAAAGGAAAATGGTAAACTTTTGAAGTATAAGTACATCGAAATGCATTTGATAAAAAAGATCGAAACCAATCTTAAAGAATAAATGAATAACTAGTTCCAACTATCAAAAGGTATAACTTATTTTTATAAAAAGTGATTTTTTAAAAAGGTGTTTATAGAATTATCGCGCTGAGACAGCAATCCTTTCAATTTCATCTTTACGTTTAACTGCTCTAGATTCCTGACTGTTATTTGCTGCTAGCATTAATTCTTGTGCTAAGTTTTCTTCAAACATCTTTTCATTAGCATGTGAACGAGCGCCAATAGCTTGAACGAGATATTTGATAGCTAAGTCAACTCGTCGCTGTGGAGCGATATCAACAGCAGAAGCGTATGAAATACCCCCCATTGCAATCTTTGTCGTTTCTTCTCTAGGAGCGGAATTGCAGATCGCATCTACTAAAACTTGGATAGGATTTTCCCCTGTGACTAATTCTATTAGTGTAAAAGCATTTTTTAAACTTCTTAGAAGTTTGCTTTTTTTACCAGAATGATAAGAACTTTTGTGTCCTTTAATTTTACTACCAATAAAACCAGGAGAGAGTAATCTATTTGAAAATCGTTCAATAATAGAGACCTTGGAGGACTTCCAGAATCTTTTATGCTCATGCCTACCGGCAGAATAGGGAACGATAATAGGTTTCAGATTAATATAATTTTCAAGTGTATTATCCGATACATTAATATCTGTAAAAGCCCATTTATTGAAAAGTCTAATTTCTTTCTTTGTTTTACTCATAAACTATAACCTCTTTAGCGGAGCGGCTTTTCTTTCTTTCCTGTTAATAACGCTTCTAGTGAAACACCATTTACTTTTACAACTTTATACCTTACACCGGGGAGATCCCCGATACTTCTCCCTTTTGCTCCTCCAATTCCTTCAATAAGAACTCGATCATGCTCTTCTATGAAATTAAGGGCTCCATCCCCTGGAAGGAAAGCAGTTACTCCTTTTCCATTCTTTTTCAATTGGACTCTTACACACTTACGGATTGCAGAGTTAGGCTGTTTACTTTCTCGACCAACTTTTTGAAGAACTATTCCTAGAGCTTGACAGGATCCTTCAAGCGGATCTACTCGCTTTTTCAGTTGAATTTTTCTTCTTTTATACTTTGTTTTAGACCATCGAAATTTCTTTCGGTTGGTTTGAAGCTTTCTAGCTGCATAGAGTCCTTTTGGGCTGCCTATATCTAACACCTATTAATAATTAATTGACAAAACTTTAGTAGTAGAAAAAATGATTCTTTAAACTTAAAATTTTTGTATATTATGAAAAATTTATACTATTGAATAGGTTATTCTACTCTTAGATCAAGACTTCTTATTGCATTATAACAAATATCTATGCATCCATTTAGATTGTCTGCAGAACATAAATCGGGAATATCTTTTTTAGAATGTACGTATTTTGAATCATTATTTGACAAAAAGCAACTTACTTGAAAACCATTTTTCTCTGCTTTTTTTGTGAGAGTGTGAAAAATTAAATAATCACTTCCTGTTCCGAGTACCATTTTTGGACTTTCAAAAACCATTTTCTGTTGTGTATCTGAGGCTTTTAAGACGTCATTCAGATTATCATTTAATTTTTTTTTCTTAAATAATCCCGTCTCCTCAATTAATCCTATATAAGTACCTACCTTATCTATATTGATATTGTATGAGTTGTTTAAATCGTAATCATAATCTAATTCTTCAAAATGTTTAGAAAAGTATTGTTTTGTCCCCCATATTCCCATTTCCTCTGCTCCACTCCATAAAAAGATTACATCTGTTTTTTCAAGAGGATATTGTTTGATTAATTTCGCTAGTTCTAATAGAATTGCTACACCAGAGGCATTATCTATTGACCCTATGGAATCATTAGTCTTTTTCCTAAAAAAATTTATAAAAATTTCTGTAAGTAAAATAATTCCAATTATTAGGGATAGATTTCTTATCCATACGTATATGATATTAATATCAATTGCTGTAAACAATGCTAAAATTGACCAAAAGGAAAGAATTAAGTTTGTAAGTAGAGAAATGATAAGAAATAAAACCATTGAAAGGTATAAAGGTTTCATAACTTTGTATGGAAGATTTGATGAAACTGAATCATGATGAGCTGAAAATATGATAACAGGTCTTTTTGGATATAAATCTTTTGCTTGAATTGTTAATATGACATTTTTTGATGTTCGTTTCTTTCCTAAAAATATAATTTTAGAATATTCAAAAGCATATTTCCCTCCGAAAATTAATGTTAGAAAAAATAGACCATAAAGAGGAAGTATTATCCAAATAAAAGTTGGGTATAATAATAATATCTCAATAATTATATTAACAGTAAATATCGATAAAAAAAACAATTTCCTTAATTTGCTTGATGTTTTTGTCCATTCAAAAGACTCTAATTTTGCATCAAGATTCTTTTTATCTAGTTCTTTTAGGATATAATTTATTGTTTTTGTTTCACCATCAGTTGCAGCATAACGTTTAAATCCTAGCGATTTAACATGATTAATAGCAGCGCGCTCGTCATATAGATTCAATTTTGAAATAGTAATCACATTAAATTGTTACTTTATGATTAAATTATTCGCAATTATTAAGTATAATTTAGTTAATAAAAATCAGATATTTTTCGTGTTGATAATTACATTATCAACCTCATAATATCGTAATACTAATTCCTTAATTTTTCTTATCATTGATCCATCTTTGCCGATAGCTTTTCCACGGTCTTGAGGTCGTACTGTTATAATCACTGTTTTCTTTAGATTTCTACTCTCTTTAATTTCGATATTTTGAACCATTATTGAATTTTTTGTAGTTTGCAATATATTTTGAATGAACTGATTTAAGTTCTCGGAGAATGCAATAACATCTATTTTTTTTTGGAGCTTTGATTTTAAATCTTTAACATGTTCGCCAGCTTTTCCAATTGCTTTCCCTACGTCTTCTTCTTTTACTAAAAAAATAATAATTTCAGAGCCATTATCAGGTGATTTAAAAATCAAACAATCTTTTATAATAGCTCCAGATATATTATTAAATAGCGAAATAAGTTCCATTGCTTCCCGATCAATCTTAATATTCTTTTTTAACATGCAAAAATCGCGTTATAAATTGTTAAAATCATTTAGTTTTTAAGGTTATCAAATCTGAATCTCCAAAATCAATTATACCTATAATAGAAATCATGTAAGGCTTAGCGCAAGCCAGCCCTAAATCCCAACTTGAACCTTTGTATTTATAGATAAAAATTTGATCTTTTAAAAGAGAATTATAATAATTTAATTGATTCATTAATTCTTCAGGGCAATTATAACTTACTATAAGCATTTTAAAGGGATTTTCTCTTTTTAATCTCTTCAGAACTTGATTTTTACCATAAACTATTTTACCAGTTTTGTATACAACTCTAAGATTGGTGTCAATATCAAATTCCTTAGTTTTTTTCCTACTTAGATCAACTTTCTCTGTTACAGTTTTACTTTTTCCCTTTGCCATAGTATTATCAATCAGTATCTATATATTAAGTTATAAGAATAATACTTTTTTAATTTTTTTTTAGGCACAATTTTGTTATTTGATCCTAATTAAAATTTTTCGATTATTTACAGCTTTTTTTTCTTTTTTTTTAAGAGATCTAAATTCGCATCAAGATCAAACATAACACTCACACGTCCAGAACCAATTGGGCTAATTTGACCCACAATCACGTTTTCTGGTATCCCAAGTAAACGTTCTTCTTCTCCATAAAGACCAGCATCAAGTAGTTGATTAACAGTAACCTCAAAAGCAGCTCTTGCAAACACACTTGATTTTGAACCTGAAATTCCATGTCTTCCAATAGATTGAATTGATCCAGAATAACACATTAGATCTGCTAAAATTAGGAGATGCCTCAAATCTACATCTAATCCTTGTTGTTCTAAGACTTTTTGAGATTCTAATATTATCATTCGACGTGCTGCTTCTACGCCATAAAGTTTTTCTATTTCATGAATGTGGTTTGACACAGTTCTTGTTATATCTACTCCTTCAATTTGTATTACACTTTGCATATTAGTACCTTCAGTTTTAATTATCCATTCTTTACTATCATCTGAAGGAGTCAATAATCCCCTCTTTACACCCCTAATCCCTTTTACAACTTTTTTAAGTATCTTTTCTCTTAATTTTTGCAGACTCTGCAGATCTTCTATTCCAGGATCTATAATTATAGAATTTCCTTCGCGTTTTATTGTTCCTTTCTTTTTATAACGTTTTAAGATTTCTGGAATTTCGTTAATTTCAATTCCTTTTTTTTCACAAATTTCTGGTATTAAATTGATAACAATATTCCAATTCACAAAATCTAAATCAACATCATGAGTAATTTGCTCTATGCGTATTTGTTCAATACGGTTATGAACATCAATTGCTTTATCTTCGCTTTCATTATATGGTTCCTCAAGATAGATCGTCATTTGTGGTGTACTAGGAAACCTTCTCGCATCAACAATTTCTATTAGCCGAGGGAGTCCCTGTGTAACAGAGAACTCTTCTACTCCCGCATAATGAAAGGTACGTAACGTCATTTGAGTTCCAGGTTCACCAATTGATTGAGCAGCTACAGTACCCACAGGTTCTGAAGTTTCGACAAGAGCATTGGTAAAATTAATATATATTTTGTTTAATAAATACTCAAGTTGTTCCTCTTCTAAATCCTCGTCAATTAGTCTTTCCCTAATTTTATTTATTAAATCATCGGGAATTCCATCTTCTTTCAACATATTTAGTTGTTCTTCTAAATGCTCTGGATTTACTTTTGCCATTATTCTGTTCCTTTTTTAGTTAAATAAATATTTATCCTAATTTTTCTTCTTTCCATTCTAAATAAGCTTTAGTTTCCTTACCACGCCAAATTGCGTTTTTGCCAGTTTCAGCTTCAAATTCTTCTATTAAAGCTTTATCATCCACTGTTTTTTTCTTTGGTTTTGGTTTATCTGCAGTTGTTTTAACGGGTTTTTTCTCAGAAACCTGTTTTTCTTTCGTTATTGATGGTTTTTTTGTAGGGCTTTCTTTGAGTACCTTACGTACTTCTTGAACATTTAAAGCTTTAGCTTTCAATAATAAAACATCCAAATTTACAGCAGCACCATGATCTGTGTGCATGGCATCTATACCATCGTCCCCGAAACGGAATTGAATAATATTTTTGTCAGAGTTTCTGACAGTGCCATCATTTTCAACAATCATATCTTGTAAAGCGTTTACTAATCTCCGTTGCATATATCCAGATGTGCTTGTTCGTACAGCGGTGTCTACAAGACCCTCTCTACCTCCCATGGCATGGAAGAAAAATTCTACTGGTTTTAATCCATTTCTATAGGAAGAAGATACAAATCCTCTCGATTTGGGAGAAAGATCATTAACCTTAAAATGAGGTAATGTTCTCATACTATATCCTCGATTAATTCTCTCACCTCTAATTGCTTGTTGTCCAACAACAGCAGACATTTGGCCTAAATTTAAAATATTACCTCGAGCTCCAGATTTTGTCATGATAACAGAATGGGCTTCATCTCCAATGAATTCTGCTGCTGTTTCTTCCGCTTGTTTTCTTGCTTCCGCTAATACCTGTCTAATTCGTAATTCTAATGTTTCTCTCATTGAACGTCCAGGTGCTCTTCTAAGAATTTTTGTATCATTTTCGTAAAAAGCATTTATTAATTTCTCAGACTCTAGATTTGCATCTTTTAAAATTTTTTGAATTTCTTCATATGCATGTCCATGTACATACACTTCATCTAATCCCATTGTCATCCCATTTTGCCGAATAACATATAAGAGCATTTTTGTAGCACTATCTAAAAATTGCGCACCTCGAGCATTCCCATGATCTTTAATAATTCGTTGTAATATACTATTTGATTGCATAGCACCAAAAGAATTCTCATCAACAGTTCCAGTTATTAATTTACCATTTTCAATGACTACATAAGCATCATAAGAACAATTTTCTTCTTCACAGATTTCACATTTTTTACAAAATTTGGACTTGACTTTAATGTTTAGATCATCTGGAAATAATGAACTAAAAATTTCTTTGCCAGAATACATTGGTTCTGGATCAGTAATTACAGGAGTGAGTTGAACCAAACTAAAATTAGGATTATTTTTATAAATATCTCCAAAATACAACAATTTTAGGGTGTCTTTCTTATTGTATAATGAATTTTTACTCGTAAATTGGAATACGCTTGAAATAAAATCTTGGATTCCACCAAGGATTGGTCCACCAAACCGTGGAGATAATATGTGTTCTTGAACTTTGAGAAGTAATTCTGCTTCTGTACGGGCTTCTTCACTTTGAGGTACATGTAAATTCATTTCGTCCCCATCAAAGTCGGCGTTATAGGGGGGACATACTGTTAAATTGAGTCGAAAAGTCCTTCCTTCCATTATTTTTACTTCATGAGCCATTATACTCATTCGATGAAGTGAAGGTTGCCGATTGAATAAAACCAAATCTCCATCATTAAGATGACGTTCGATTGTAAAACCCGGTGCGAGCATATCAGCTATTATCTTTCGATTTTTTACATACCGTAAATCAATTCTTCTTCGATCATTCCGAATGATATAATTCGCTCCTGGATGTCTAAAAGGACCATTTAAAACCATTTGCTTCATTTCTTCGATATTCCAGTCATTAACATTCGTAGGGATTGTTAAAATTTTCGCAATTTCTATTGGAACTCCTACTTCATTAATACTGATATATGGATTAGGTGATATCACACTACGGGCCGAAAAATCAACCCTTTTACCGCTTAAATTACTTCTAAATCGACCCTCCTTACCTTTCAACCTTTGAGTTAAAGTTCTAAGTGCTCTCCCAGAACGATGCCTAGCTGGAGGTATACCAGACACTTGATTATCAAAATATGTTGTAATATGATATTGTAATAATTCCCAGAGATCTTCAACTATTAAATGAGGAGCTCCTGCATCAATATTTTCTCGTAATCTTTGGTTAATTCGAATAACATCTACTAATTTATGTGTCAAGTCATCTTCGGAACGAATACCGCTATCTAAAGTAATTGATGGTCTCGCACATACTGGAGGAATTGGTAAAACTGTAAATACGACCCATTCTAACCGTGCATTTTCGGGTGAAATGCCAAGAATCCTAAGATCTATGTCACCAATTTTCTTTAAACGTTCTAAAATCTCAATAGGTGTTATTCTCCGTGAACCTTTTCCTTCTTCCTCTTCATAAAACGTAGTTGGTTTCTCGATAATTATCTTCTTTTTAGTAGCACCACAATAAGGACAAATTTTTGCTTTTCTTGCTCTTTTAAATACAATCTTAGCAGCATCCTCATCACCCTCGAAAAATATTTTTCGATGTGTTATTTGTTCTTGCCTGAATTTCTCTTTTTCATCTTCCGTGAGCATTAATTTGCTGCATTCCGGGCAAATGCTTCTCAAAACCTTTAAAACTTTTTTAGCATAACCTACGTGAATAACTGGACGAGCGAGTTCTATATGACCAAAATGGCCCATACAATTGCTTACTAGATTACCACAAGTCTGACATCGTTGTCCAGGCTCGATAGTACCTAATCTCTGGTCCATCAGACCACTTGGTATTGGTAGTCCATCCTCGTCATAGGTGTCAGCAGTAATAATTCTTGCTGCAGACATCTTACGTATTTCATTTGGACTTAAGAGACCAAATTTTATTTTTTCTATCATCTTCGTCCTACTGAAGGTATAGCTCATAAATCCAAAACCTCTATATTTTCATTCATATACAAAATACCTCCAAATAACAACCCTCATTAATAAAATTTGAAGAAGAAGTACGATTCATGGGAGAAAATATCCTCTATAACAGTTATAAAATGCTAATCTTAAAAAATAAGAGTACGAGTCTTCCACTGTAAGTTAATAAAGATAACAAATATTAAAAATTTTACTGTTTTGGGCATTTTAAATTTTCGAATATATTTAAATAGGCGAATTTGCATTTGATACTTTAAATATTTTTTTCACTAAAAAAAAAAAGAGAGGTAGAAATGAAAGATTTTCAAAAAGCAAGATTATTTAGTTTAATCTTTATGAGTATTCTTATTTTTGGATTGTTAACATTCAATGCGAAAGCAGATAATGGCCCCCCCACTCCTGAAGAAGCGTTCGGCTCTGGTCATACATTTGAAGAAGGCTATTGGGATACAAATGTATTTAATAATTCAAAATGGGATCACCCTGAAGTTAATAACATGACATCGTGGCTAAATAATACTTGGAATATCAAATGGATTAAAGAAGGAAATTTTGAAATGGGTATGCTAGCATTTGTTAACAAAACACATTTTGAAATGGGAGAATATTCAAC
Organism: Candidatus Hermodarchaeota archaeon; assembly: GCA_048885525.1. Taxonomy (GTDB): domain Archaea; phylum Asgardarchaeota; class Lokiarchaeia; order Sigyniarchaeales; family SOKP01; genus Loki-b32. The sequence goes on from JBHLLP010000003.1 coordinate 108,265, forward strand.
ATATACAACACCAGCACAATTTTGGTGGCAACATGCTTATTTGAATGGTTCAGAAATTCTAATTGCATCAATGCATTGTGCCTGGTTTGGTTTTGATGATACTATCATAGCTGATGATAATTATACGGATGGAGAATCCATAAATCCATTTTTTTATATGGGTGTAGCTAATAAAGAGATGCGAGAACAAGTGGGTATTTATTCAAATCCTCGAACTGAAGTAACGAATATAGAAAGAACTGTAAGTGGGCCCATCATCACATATACTTGGAGTTATAAATATAATGATATTATTTTTTATGTACCACATACCGATAATGTTAGTGGAACAAGAATTTTTGATTGGGGTTTTGATTATGATGATCCCGGTTCTTATATTAATGGATCATCAGTAATCGGTAATCAAACTTATGTTATGTATACGTATACTTTGGAGATAGATACAACTGCTGGTGAGGCTATCTTGCATCAAGATTATGAAATAGGAGAGTTTGGTGTTTTAATGGCAAGGATTTCAAATGTCAGCCCTTGGGTAGAGGTAGGGGATGGAGCCCCTGGATATATGCCAGATAGTTGGGCAATGGCATTAGGTACATGGAGTTTCATCATGGCAGATCAAGATTGGGCAATGACAGATCACGAAAAAGGAGAAATTAATGCTACTGTTCATAAAACAGGTTTAACTACTGTAGAAACGACTTTAGGAGGATCTCATGCATTTGATTTTGGATTTAGTCAAAAACCAACATATGAGCTTACAGATATTGGGGGAACCACACCTAATACATATCCAGTTCTTTATGAATGCTTGGATGTTAATCATGATTCAGAATTTATTGAATTTGTTTCAGGAATGCTTCCATTAATGGGGAATTTTGCTAGATTGGTAATTAGTTATGCTGTTAATCAAACAAATCAATTTACAAATGGAATTCCTTTTGAAGATGCATGGGACGGATTTCATCCTAATGAAACTGCAGCTTTCTTTATTACTTGTTATCCTAAGTATGGTGAGAGTGGAGGAGGAAAACTCCTTCATGATCCGGTATTTACAGCATATTTTGATGCAAGTAAAGAAAAACCGTTTATATCAGGTTATTATATTGAAATTCTGACTATAACTTTAATAGTAGGTATATCAGTTTTTATCATTTCAAAGATGAAATTTAAAAAACTAATTCATTAGTAAAAACTAAAATATATTAAATTTCAATATCTTTTTTTTAAACAAAATAGATATAATTTCTAACTGTTTTTAAAAGAGTTTAATTTAATACTATATTTAAATAACTATAAATGAAGATAATTGACTTTTTTCGAAGTAGAATAATATTATTTCTTATTCAAATATTACTTCTAAGCTCTTTTATTTATAGTTTGGGATACTTTTTCAAAATTAATTTTGATGCAGGTACATTAATAGAACAAGAAGTGATTATTCAGTTTTTAGCAAATTATATCTTGTTTGATGACTTATTGGGTTTATGCTTTATTTATATAAGCTGGATAATCGTATCATTATTGCCTATTTTCATTTTTAATAATTTTAAGAAGGCATATTCGATGAATTTAATGACATTTTTCTTTCCAAATTTTTTTCTTTATGTTTTTTTATGGAAGTATTCACCAGATTATTTTAATTTAAATTTTCAATTTCATCTTTTACATACAATCTTGCTTGGATTAGTAATTATTGGGATTTCAATAGGACTTTCACTATTAATAAAGAAAATTACTAAAAAAGAAGTAATAACTCAAATCGAAGATTTATCTATCTTAGCAAGTGAAGGCAAAAAAGTGTGTCCAAATTGTGGAACTGAATTTGAATCTGTCCCTAAATTTTGTTATAAATGTAATACAGATCTATCAATAATAACTGGTAATAATAATGGAAATAAACAATAAAAAACAATCATTAGAGAGACTATTTAACCCGGAAAAGGTTGTAATTTTTAAAATAAATCAGAGCATTTCTTTTTTTATAGAAGGATTTAAAAGACAAGGTTTTGATTTAGAAAAGTTATTTTTAATTTCAACAAAAGAGAAAGAGTTTTTGGGTTTAAGATGTTATAATACGATTGAGGGAATTCCAGAAGATACAATTGATCTACTAATTTTATCAATAAGGAGAGATTTGCTTATAGAGTCTTTAGAACACATTTTATCAAAAAAAAAAGTAAGGTTTATCCATATCTTTACTGCAGGAACTGGGGAATTTGATGAATTAGGTATTGAAATTGAGCGAAAGCTAAAGAGGTTATTAGATAATCATCAATTTACAAGAGCAATAGGCCCTAATTGTATGGGTTTATATAGTCCACGTGGAAAAACTGCTTATTATTCCTCATTTCCTGTAGAGAGAGGTAAAATTGGTCTTATATTTCAATCAGGAGATTTACATTCTAAAATGATAAAATTTGGTTCACGAAGATATAATCTTAGGTTCTCAATTGGAATAAGTATAGGTAATTGTATAGATCTACAAATCTCAGAAATTTTGGAATATCTCAATAATGATGTTGAAACTGATGTAATATGTGTTTATTTCGAAGGAATTTCACCATTCCACAAAAATGAGGGAAAAAGATTATTGAATATTCTTAAAAAAATGGAAAAACCAGTTTTATTTATGAGGGGTGGAAGAACTTCAAGAGGTCAAACCGCTGTTTTGACTCATACAGGAGCTATAGCGACAAAAGGTGATATTTGGAGTGCGATCTATAAACAAACCACTATTATTGAAGTTCCTCCTTCTTTGGATGAACTAATTGAATATACTTTTCTTTTTTCAAGTTATATTTCTCGGTTTCGTACATTAAAGAAGAGTGTTATTTACCCTAAGCAAAAAAGAGCTCTAGTAATTCTTTGGTCTGGTGGTTTTGGTATATTGGCAACAGATACCTTAATAGAGCTAGGATTAGAGTTACCTTATTTTGAAGGTGATGCTTTAGAGAAGTTAAAAGAAATATACCCAATAAAGGTTGGTAGTTTATCAAACCCTTTTGATTTACCTTGGATAACACACCAAAAAGTGCTAGTGGATGTGTGTAAATCCGCTATTAACGAGAATTTTGATTTAATACTTGTTGAAACCGATGCTTGGAAAGATATGGAAGGTGAACGTTTCAAAGGTTATTATAATAATTTATTAGAGTTAAGAGAGTATGTTGAATCATTAAATAAGGTATTTATTATTATCCTACATCAATATCCTAGTGAATCTCAAGCAAAATTTAATCAACTACTATTGAATAATAATTTCATTGTTTATCCTACAATTGAAGCTGCTGCTAAATCATTTTTGAAATTATATGAATATGGAAAAAAGTTAAGCAAGATAAAATCAAAATAGTAAACAGATCCTAATTTTTTTTTATATATTTTTGTTTTTTCTCCTAATTTAATAATTCTTTAATTAAGTTCAATTTTATTTTAGAGTAAAATCTAAAAATCTAAATCTAATGTTTAACACACGTTATATAAAATAATTTCAGTCTCAGTTATTTAATAGATCATAAAAATGGTTAGTGCGATGAATAAAAAATCCTTAGATCTTTTATTTAAACCCCGAAATATTGCAATATTTGAAGCAAAAGAAAAATTTGGATATTTTATTGAGGGTTTTAAACAACAAGGATATAATTTAGAGAAATTATTTTTAGTATCACCAGCAGAGGAAGAGATCTCTGGTATAAATTGCTATAAATCGATTGATGACATACCTGATAATGCAATCGATTTACTGATTTTAGCGGTTAGAAGAGAATTACTTATGCCATCTTTAGAAGAAATTACATCGAAAAAGAAAATCAATTTTATACATATTTTTACTGCGGGAACAGGAGAATTCGATGATATTGGTGTGAAAATTGAAAAACAATTAAAAAATTTTTTTGATAATCACACTAATATAAAAGCTATAGGTCCTAATTGTATGGGTATTTATTGCCCCGGTGGAAAGACTGCATATCTCCCTAGATTTCCACTAGACGATGGGAATATTGGATTAATTTACCACTCTGGCGATTTACATTCAAGAGTAATAATGTACGGATATAGTAGATATCAACTTACGTTTTCAAAAGGAGTAAGTATAGGCAATTGTGTAAGTTTGCAAGTGACGGACTTTTTGGAATATTTTGAAAATGATAATGATATTGATATAATTAGTGTATATTTTGAAGGTTTTTCAAAATACCAAGAATCAGCAGGAAAAAAGTTATTAACTATTTTAAAAAAAATAAAAAAACCCATATTATTTTTAAGAGGAGGAATGACAGATCGCGCTCAATCAGCAGTTCAGACTCATACTGGTTCTTTAGGATCAGATGAAAGGATATGGGAAGGAGTTTTTAAACAAACACCATTGATTGAAGTGGGAAGTTCTTTAGATGAAATGGTTGATTATTTGTTTATTTTTCATAGCTTTTTTAAAAAATATAGAGATTTAATATTTGAAGAACGAATCAAATATTTTCCTAAAGGTAATAATGTCCTAGTTATTATGTGGTCAGGGGGATTAGGAATTCTTAACACTGATACTTTAACAAAACTAGGCTTTAATCTACCTTTATTTGAAAGTGAGATAAAACAAAGATTAATGGAAATATATCCAATTAAAGTAGGTTCTCTCAATAACCCTTTAGATTTACCATGGATTTCCCGATCAGAAAAATATGTTGAATTATGTAAGGCTGCAATTACAGAAAATATTGATCTTATAATTATGCACACTAATGCATTTGGTTATGAAGACAAAGAGAGGTTTGAAAGATATTACAATAATTTAAAAGAAATTCGGGATCATATTGAGTCTTTAAATAAGATTTTGATATTGATTTTGGCAGATACTCCCACTAAAATTCGTAATGATTATTATCAACTTCTTATTGATGCTAACTTTATTGTTTATCCGTCTATTGAGCGTGGTGCTAAATCCTTCTCAAAATTGTACGAATTTGGTAAGAAAATAGAGAGATTAAATAAAGAACTTAACTAATTTTTCAAAGTTTTGATTTTTAAATTTATAGATTTTCTAATGCAAAACAATTTATGTTGTTCATAATTTATTTATTCAATGTTAGGAGAATTTATAGCAATTTTAGCTGTGCTAACCTTTGTTGGATCTAATGTAATTTTTCGTAAAACAGAGCACGAGGTAACACCAGCTTTTATCAATTTTTTCAGAACTGGTATAGGCACCTTAACATTTATAATTATAATTTTATTTTTAAATCAATCAAATCTCATTTTTATGCTTCCATGGGAATTATGGTTAGTGTTAATTTTAAGTTTCATTTTTGGACAAGTGATTGGGGATACAGCATATTTTATTGCACAAAAAGAATTAGGTACTACCATAGCTCTAGCAATTTCTATGACATTCCCTCTTTTTACTTTTATTTTATCTCTCATTTTTCTTGATCGCCAATTTAAACTCAACTTAATTATATCATTAATTCTAATTGGAATAGGAATTACGATTATTGGAAAATCCAAAATAAATTTTAAGAATTCAATATATGAAAAAAGCACTATCAATAAAATTTCCATTAAAACCAGATTTCAAGAATTTTTTAGTAAAAATATCATTAAAGCAATATGTTTTTGTTTTATAGCATCTCTCGGATGGGCTATTGGTGCTGTTTTAATTGATTTTGGAATTATTCAAATAGACCAAATTATTCATGCTGAAGAATTAAGTTCTATTATAGGGAATGTTATTAGATTCCCATTTGCATTACTGATCTTAAGTGCAATGGTATGGAGAGAAAATAAAATAAAAAAAAGAAAAGAAGATTCACCAAATCAAAAGAAAAGTGTCCATACATGGATACTACTATTGGTTGCTTCAATTTTAGGAACATCGTTAGGGGCATATCTGTATACTGAATCTGTACATATAGCTGGGGCAAGTGCGGTATCTTTGATTGCAAGTGCTGCCCCTTTATTTGCACTTCCACTAACTTATTTTATAAATAAGGAAAATATAACAAAATGGGGTTTTCTAGGTGTAATTTTGACTATTATAGGAGTAATAATTATATTATTTTAGATAGAATGCTTGTTTTATTCATAATATTGTTCAAATAATTTTAATTCCTCTGAAATTACTTTTAATTTTGCCATTTCCTCTTCTGTTGGTGCCTCTTCCTTATAAATGTCATATTCTTTCAATTTGAGACTTTTTCTAACTTGCCTTTCTAATTTATTTATTTTTTGCTTTGTGGCAAAAAATTTTATTATCTTGAACTTCAATTTAGTCAGAGGTTTCTCCCATTCTTTTATAAATTCACCATCTTGAATTTCCTTTAAAATTTCAGTCATCTTTGGTATTAAATGAATTTTTCTGAATCGTATACCCCTACTCATAGCTCCGTATTGGCTTGTTTGAGAATGAAAATCCACTTGTTTAATTAAACCAACATCTGCCATCTTCTTATATGTATAAGACATCTCATTACTCATATACATTTCAACTAGTACTGCTTCAGGAGGGTATCCTGCTTCAATTAAAGTATAAATACTTGATAATAACACTCTGCCAAATACTGGTCCAAATGCTTGTTCATTAAATAGATCTAACTCAGCTTCTTGTTTGAAAGTTAGCATTATTGCACCTTTTTTTAGTGTTCCAATTCCTTTAGCAAGAGCAAGCAAAAGTTCTTTAGCTTTTCCTGATGCATCTTGCTCTATAGCGATAAAACTAAAGAATCCTTCATTTTTCAAATAACTCTCTCTCACACCAACTCCTATCATTTTGGGTGCTATTAAGAGAACATCTACATTTGGTGGAGGCTTCAAAATCTTAAAACCGACGTTATATCCACTAGCAAATACAATTGTGGATTCTAACTTAAGGTTTGGTTTAATTTCTTTCTCAAAAATTTCATTTAAAATCTCATCAGGGATTAATATAAATACTATATCAGATTTCTGAGTTGCTTCTTTAATAGAAAATACAGAAAAGTTATCACTTTCTGCAGTTCTCCAGTAATTATCTTTAATGTTTCCTATAATTACATTTAGCCCAGAATCTCTTAAATTAAGGGCTTGGGCTCTACCTTGATTTCCGTATCCAACTATACTAATTGTCTTATTGTTTAAAGTTGAAAGATCTCCATCTGTCTCATGAAAAATATCTACCATACTTAATATCTCCAAATAAATACTTTATATGATATAAGAAAGAGCTTTCTTAAATAATAGTCGAAATAATTTTCTATTGCAATCGATCGTAATCTAATTTATTCTTTTCAAGTATTCTAATAACAAGCTCTTTGAAAATTAATTCAATATTATAATTCTCTTTTGAAGATGTTTTATAAAAAATACTTTCTTCATGCCTTTTCATGAATCTATCAATTACTAAACCATCAACTCTCGCTTTTTCGTCTGCAGTCTTTATAAGATCACTTTTAGCTCCAATAAACATCCTAGGTGTATGTTCTTGGTTATAATCATCCAGCCGTTCATACCACCAATCTAATCTCAGTAAAGTTTGAATATCAATTAAATCGAATACCATAAAAATTCCGTTCGCCCCATTGATGTAATAAGGAAACAATTTTTTGAATTGTTCCCTTCCACCAAAATCCCATATACTAAGTCGTACGAATGAATCATCACCGTTTACAATAACAGGAACATCTTTTGTGTAGAATTCAATACCGAGTGTTTCTTTAGTATTAACATCAAATGTATCAAAACATAATCTTTTTGCGATACAAGTTTTCCCTACTCTTTCTTGACCCAATATACAGATTTTAAAAATATAACTAGGCTTCTCTTTATCATCCATATTCATAAGAGGAGCATTAAATTTAGCCATGATTCTGATATTTTTTTATTATTGAAATTATCTAAATCTTATAATTAAAAATAAAAGCCGAGATTTATAAGTTTTGTACATAGTAACTTAACAACGATGTTGAATGAGATTTGAATGAAAAACAATTATTTCCAGATTATGAACCAAAAACAACTCCAGATACCATCTATGATTATTTAAGAAAACCAGATTCATTTGTTCATAAGATTCTAGAGGAAATTGGTCAACCGAGCTTAGAAAAACTGAAGCTCATTGTAGACTATTTTCATAGATATAAAAAGGCTGCAGATATGAATCCTGGAGGATATGAAGAAGGAAATATTGCGATAGGAGCTAGCCAAGATCAATATTATCCCTCAGAAGAGGAGATCCTTGTTTCTGAATTGGGTAAAATGATTAAAGATATTATTACTTCATATTCAAAAAAGCAAATTGAAAAAATTAAACAAAAAGAAAAAGTTCTCTCTCAAGCAATAATGTTTAATGAAATTATCTTTCGACATGTAGATGTAATGGGATCTGGTCGATTTTTTTATGCTGAGAAGAAGAAACCAAAAGTTGAGTTAAAATTATAAAAATTCTATACCATTTTATGAAATATTTAAGAGTTGATGCCTCTAGTGAAGGATTTTAAATTTAAATTTCCATTTGTAACGATTTCTACATAGGATGGTTGCATATGTTGCCAAGATCCACTATTCAATATTTCTACATCCCGATTGTTTATCTTTCCGTAAGAAAAACCACTATGATGGGTATGTCCATATATAACGTGATTAATTTTTGAAAAGTTATACTTATCATCCTCTAAAAAATCTTTTATTCTATCAAAATAATAAACAGGATTACTCGTATTTTGCCACTTATTCATAATGCGCATGTTAGTCTTAATTAATTTAAATTCTACAGGACTTAATCCTGAAAAAAGTGTATTTATTGATTCAATTGACATGTTTTTTAGTGAAACTAGCTCTTCTTTCATCTGATCTAACGAAATAGGTTTGATTTTTCTTCCCTCTTTAATCACTTCATTCCAAAAATAATCGAAGGTTTCTTTTATTTCAAAATTATTATTGGAAATTAAAGATTTCCATATCTGCCCTACAAAAAATCGATACATATCACTATCAAATTGATATCCATGTGTCATAAAACAGTAATAATCCGTGTCTAAATCAAGTCCTTCAATTTTTATTTTCTTTATTGGATTATTTTCAATTTGATCTCGTGAATCGTATAATAAAAGTATGGCTTCGTTATTGTGCTTTTTTAGTAATAAATAGTGACAGTATAATTCTTCATTAAATAATTCGCTAAAATCGCTATTTTTAAACTTGTTCAAAAACTTATGTTCCCGACGTTTAAATTTTTCATCATAATCTCCAGTAACAGGAATCTCATGATTTCCAAGGGTTATAATAAGATTATTTGATTTTTTAATGTCAAGCAAAAGTTTAAAAATTTCTTGGATTTTTTTCCTTTTTAAAATACCTTCGGGAACATCCATACATAAATCAATAAAGTCTCCCAGTATTATAAGAGCTTGTAACTCACTCCCAAATTCTCCATTAATAATGTCCTTTAAAAAGTGAATAAATAAATCCCTTTCACAATCCAAGGAACCTAAGTGAATGTCCGAAACAATTAATATCTTTGGTTTGATTTCACCCACTTTTTATCATACCTTTATCGTATTTATTATTAAAATCTAATTAAAATAGAATACACTAAAATTATTAAGTAGATTGCTTAAAGTTTAAATTTGAGTATAAAAGAAATAAAGAATAAAAAATAAGAATTTTAAAAAGTCTTAAATTATACCTCAAAAATATTATATTGTAAAATTTATCAACGGTAAACAGGAAGAATTTTTATCTTCTATAATATGGACTAAAGAATCATTAAAAAATTCTTCCCAACTATAAACAAGTTTATATTACTAGGATCACAATTGTATCATTTGAAATCTAAAATTGATCAATTCTAATTAACTGAATTCACTAATAAAAAATTTGTTAATTTTTTTGATGAATTTTTTTTGTCGACTAAATTTGATTGATCAGATTTATCGGATTAATGATGATCAAACAACATATTTAAATATAAGAAATACTAATTAAAATTTAAATACACTTTAAAAAAAAGAATAAAATTTTAATATAAATTAGTGGAGGAATAAAAAAATGGCCGCATTTGCATGGAGTCCACTACGGGCTCTAATGAAGAAAGCTGGAGCAGAAATCGTAAGTCGAGCCGCAGTTGATAAATTAATGGATTATTTAGAAGAATATGCAAAAAATTTAACTGGTTGTGCGCTTGATATTGCTAAACACTCCGGCAGAAAGAAAGTAACCGCTGCAGATATGAAAATCGCTATCGGCTTAGTATAAGTCTTTAAAGAAGGTTCATTTTTATGCGATTTTAATATTTCCAGCAATTTTTTTTATTTTTTTATTATTCTTCTTATATACACTCCAAATAGATATATTCATGGACTATTTTTTAGATAAAAAAAAAAATTAAATGAGAATATTTAAGAAGTGTATTTAGTTGTTGCTTCTGAATATATAGTATCTTTAGCATAATCAAAAGATGCTATATGGTCAGGTGTTACTGAAATTTTTACCCATTCTCCTATTTCGGATAAGCCTTTATAATAACCTTTTGCTTCCTTTTGAGGCATGTATCTACTGAATATGGAAATTGCTGTTTCTTCTAAAATCTTCTCATCTATATTTGCTTTACCATAAATTATAACACCCCTAGTTGGTGGCCCATATTCATCAATTAGGATTGTAACACTATTATTTCGACCAAAATTTCGCACCCTTCTACTAGTTTTAGGTGCTCCTATAATTATTTTCCCATTTTCATAATTATACCACACAGGTACAGCATGAATAGTGCCATCTTTATTATGAGAACATATTCTAGCAACTTTAGCAGTTTTTATAAATTCTTCAATTTCCTTATCAGTTAAATGAGGAGGTTGTGTATATGACATTTTAGCCCTCTATTTAATATAATAAAAAAAAGAAAGAATTATTATTTATAAATGCAGTATCTTTTTAAAGCTCTATATTTATTTCAGTGTATTCAAAATGCTGTTAATTTAATATAATAATAATAATTTTACTGAATATAGTTCAAATTATTTTTTATAACAAAAGGGAAGTTAAAATATTGTTAGAAAGGTTTAAAGAATCACCTAAAGATAAATATGTTATTCTAATTACGCTATTTGGCTTAGCTATAGTAATATTGACTTATATACTAATTTTCATGCCTATTGAGGTGGCAGTTCCAACTTATGGAATTTTAGATTACGAATTTGCCTGGACTCCCGAAAAAGTAGGAATTATCTTTTCAGTATGGGGTGCTGATGGTATAAATAGACAAATATCGGCAATATATTGGGATTTTTTGTATATTATAGGATATGTTTCTTTGGCTCTTGGATTGATTTTCCTGGTGTTAAGGAGATCAGAAGGAAAAATTCGAACACTTGGACTTTATTTTACTCTTACACCTTTTTTAACAGGAATTTTTGATATTATCGAAAACATAAATCTATTAATAATGCTGAGCACTCCTATCTCAATCTCGACAATAAATCCATTTATAGCATCCTTAAGTGCATTAATAAAGTTCATTTTTTTATTTTCTGCAATAGCATATTTTATTATAGCTATAATTATCTTAGTTATAAATAGAGTTAGAAAGCATGAAAAAAAATAACAAATTTTAATTTTTTTAATTTAATTACTAAATCTACTTACTTTCTTTTTTTAAATTTTCTATAATTTCTACATTATTTATGACAATAAACATTAGTTGTATTAAATGTGGAGGTTCGATGTCAAGCAATAATATATTACGTTCAGATGGGAATAAGTTAACGCAACATTATTGTAACAGTTGTGGATATCATTATGAATCAGGATTTCGTTATAACTCATTAACTAAACAATATATTAAATATATACGTTTTAATCCTTAATTTCATATATTCTAAATTTCTATTGTCTTTTGCATCCAAATTATATCAAACGGTTTGTTGAACTTTTTAGCAATATTTTTAAACCTTCCACATTCACTAAAACCATGCTTTTTATGAAATTTTAAACTCTGTTTATTTAAAGATGATAGGTGAACAAGAAATACGGAAATTCCTTTACTTATTGCATCTTCTACCAATTTATTCAACAAAATCGTACCAAAGCCTTTATTAGTATATTCAGGTTTAATGAAATAACTTAATTGTCCAGTATGCTTGAAATTATCATAGGGTAAATAATTTCTTAAAAAGGCGAAGCCTGTAATTTCCTGTCCGATTTCTAGAATAATAAATGAAATAGAGTCTTTAATTAGGTGATTTATGAAGTCAATATTAACCTCTTTTTCAGAATATACTGCAAATCCATTTATAACATGATAATTAAAAATTGATAAAATAGAACTTATGTCAGATTCTTTTAAGTCCCTAATTTTAAATTCATACTGCATTAATAGTACTTAATTTAGCTTTGGCATTTAAGATTATTTTACTTAAATGTATAGTTTAATATTTGGTTGATCATATACATTTTTAGCTAGAATACTTTTCGAAAAGAATTTCTGTTATAACATTAAAAGCTTTTTCAACATTTACCCCTGTTTTAGATGACAATTCAATAAAAGCAGCAAGATTGTATTTTTTTGCTGCTAAAATTCCATCATCTCTAGTGATTGCTCGAAATTCGATCAAATCTACTTTTGAACCAATCAACATTATAGGTATATCCCCCGCATGTTCTCTGATAACTTGAGTCCAATCTGGCAAGTGATCTAGGGATTTTTGATTGGTGATATCGTATAAGAAAAAAGCACCATTCGCACCTTTGCTATATTGAGATAGTAAAAATCGAAATCTTTCTTCTCCTCCAAAATCCCAAATTTGTAATTTTACCTTTTTATCTCTAAAAGATGTTGTCTTAGAATAGAAATCAACGCCTATTGTTAATTTTAGATCTTCCATAAAAAATCCCGAAATGTATCTCATTGTGAGTGAAGTCTTCCCAACGGAAGCATCACCTAACATCATGATTTTAAAAGTGTAATCGTAATCTGTCATTTTTTCGATTGCTCGGATATTTTGAGATTCTCTTAGGGAATTAACAAAATAAATTTAAAATTATTATTGAAATTTACCTAATAATAATTAATTTTTGTCTAATTTAAAATTAATATTTTATTATAAGTAAAAATCAAATTAACAATATGAGAATATTAAAGCAAGAATGAGCAATTGAACAAGGAATTATTGAATAATTATAGTACACATAAATTAGAGATAGCAATATACCAAAGATAAAATAATACCCAAAAAAAGTTATAATTGTTGTTATTGGTACTAATAATGGAGGGAGATGATAAATTGTAAAAAATATTGAAGAAATAATAATTGAATAGCTTATCTTCAATTTTGTTTTTATTTTTTGTATAAGATAGCCTCTGAAAAAAGCTTCTTCGCAAGGACCTATAATAATTATTTGTAAAATTACCAATATTATTAATTGACCCAAATTAGGTAGAATAGGAGTTGTGTCTATAACACCTTCTTGTCCAAGTTCGATAAATTCAGAACCAAATAAATTCCGTACGATAAAATCCCTAAAAAAAATGATTATATAATTCCCAAAAAAAAAGAAGAGGATTCCAAAACTTAAGCCTGATATGATTTTAATTAAAATATCTTCATTTTTTTGAAATCCCATCTGGTTTATAGCATCTTTAAAAGAAATTTTTTCCAATTTACTAGAGACTAAAGCTGGAACAATAACAAATAAAAGTTCAAAAATTGTTAATCCTATCAAAATCCAAGGATTTTCTCCCAACTGTATAGTCATTCTTTTTATACAAATGTTTTTAATTAGTACTCAAAAATCAAAAAATTAAATATCTCATTATTATTATTTTTAATTCTATTATTTGTAGTTTTAATGACAGTTAGGAATAAGAGTGTAAAAATAGAATTAAAAAAATTCAATATTCATTTTAATAATAAAGAAACTACTAATAATCCAGGATTAACAAAGGAACAACTGCTATTAAAGGATCTTAAAGCTATTGCAAAAGAGTACTTAATTGTTGAAAAATTAAAAAAAAATTTTGTTAACATACTATTGAAAAACCTAAATAACATAGATTTCTCAACGTTCATCAATTTTCCCCGATTTTACATTAAAGAAGAAAATTTAAAAAAGGGGGTTTCTTCCGCTAATGTTAGAGGATTAAATGTTGTAAGTGTTGACGGAAGTTCGGTTACTAAAAAATTTATGAATGTAGATTTCTCATTCTTAAAGGCCATCGCAGTAAAATATTATTTCCAAAAAAATCATACTGCAAACATTATTTATTATCCTGATTTAAGTGGATTTAATAATTATTATGTACAAGCAAATTTCCTCAATCAAGATGAAACTGCTGTAGAAACTAAAGTCTCAATTGACATGAATTTCATGGAAATCAACCTTTTGAATAACCTAATAAGAAAATCTCCTGATATTGATATGATAATAATTGATGGATCGATTGTTATTATGCCAATTAATTTATTATTCTCCAAAGATCCAGAAATATCGAGAAAATATGATAAACTTCTGAAAGAATATCATACTTTATATTCATATTGTAAAGAAAATGGGATAATATTAATCGGCTCAATTAAAGATACGAGAACTTCGGCATTAGCACATCTTTTACGAGATTCGATTCAATTATTAAAGCCAAGCTATTCAAACTTAACTGACTTTATTAAAATAAATTACCGAACTATAATTGAATTTTTCTCAGATATTGATTTATTTAATCGTCTATTGAAGAAGGCTGAAAGATCTTGCATTTTTAACTGTAAAAGAGAAATTGATAAAATAAGAGACACGGGCATTAAAAAAGAAATTCCTTACTATTTTCCTCTGTCATTTTATGCATTTTATTTAAAAACTGCTCACTATGATACTCCTTGTAGAATAGAATTCTTTATGGATGAAAATCACGCTTATAAAAAAGCATCAGAGAAAGCAGATTTAATTTCTTCCATATTATTACCAATTTCAAGTTTGAATGAATATTATGGTTTACCAATTCCTCAAATAGAAGCTCATAAGAGAACAGTTTTTAAACCTAAAGAAGTAGACTTATTACTTAATAATTTAACTAGGACTTTAAATACCCATGGTATTTCTCTATTAGAAAAAAGAAGAAATAGAAGACCGTTTTAATAAGTCTTATATGTTAATTTATTTAGAAGAATATCTTCAAAGAAAATATGACGTTTTTCTACAATTTCATTTTTATAACCCAAATTATTAATTATTCTATTTAATTCTAATAAGTTCGTCCTGCTTGATGTAATACAATAAATCTTACTTTTTTTCTCTAAATTTAGAAAAAGTTTTGCATCTTTAAGAAAATTGATTAAAGTTTCGTTTCCTTTTACTCCACCTGCCCAACTATAATCAATGTTTTTTTTATAATCATCTTTATTTATTAATTCTGAGGATGGCAAATATGGGGGATTGAAAACAATAATATTAAAAGAATGCTTTAAATTTTCTGGAAAAGATGTAAATAAATCAGAATGTAAAAATGTTATTTCTTCATTGATCTGATTTGCTGTTTCGTTTAGTTGAGCACACCTTATAGCATCTTCCAAAATATCCGACGCATAAATTTTTGGATTAAATAAGGGATTTTGATTTTTGAGCAATTGAAAAAAAATAGCGATTATACCGGTTCCAGTTCCTAAATCTAAAATATATTTAATCTCACTTATCTCAATATCATTAAAATGAGTGTTAGTAATCACTTGTTTGAAATAATCAATTAGGAGATAACTATCATCAGAAGGAGCATATACATTTTGATAATCGCAACTTATTGTAGGGTCAGGTAAGGAAGGAATGGGCTTCATTTTTTATAAATTTTTTTTAAATTATAAAAAATTTTGCTAATTTTAATAAACTCTTCAATATTAAAGTTAAAAACTTTCTTATTCTCTAAATTATTTTTGATTAAAATCATAAGAATTTCATCTTTTGTATACTGATTATCTTTTTGAGTGTTAAGAAAAAGACTGATAGCATTTGCAATGTTCTTATTCTTATATGGCATTATTCCTGCAATGAATTTTAGAAAAAAAGTTTTACAATCCATATTTAAGAGGAAAGGATTTATATTCTCCTTAGGTTCTATTTTCATTAGAGATAACGTGATATTTGGCATAGGGTAAAAACTATTTTTTGATATATCTGTTTTTAAAATAGGTTTCATAAATGCGTTGACACTAATACTGATCCGTGAGTAATTTTTATAAGTTTCATAGAGAAAAATTCTATTAGCAATAGTACTTTCAATTATTAATGTTCCTTTTGGCGGTTTTATTTTAAAAAATATTTTTTCTAATAATGGTCCGGTAATTGAATAAGGTATATTCGAAATGACTTTATTGTAAGTAGGTATTTCAATTTCAAGGATATCTCCATTTATAATTTCAATATTATTATAATTAGAGAATTTATCTTTTAGGTATAAACAAAGACGACGATCTATTTCAATTCCATAGATTTTTTTACCATTTTTTGCTAGTTCTTCTGTTAATGCTCCTAATCCGGGTCCAATTTCTAAAATTACATCGTTTTGAGACACATCAGAAACTCGAATTATTTTCTTTATAACATTTTTATCAATTAAGAAATTTTGACCAAACTTTTTATTTGGCTTTACCTCTAGTTGCTTCAAAATGAGTTGTACATCTCTTTTATTCATGAAACTCATTCATACTTTTGAGTTTTGCTAAAAAGGTAGTATTTTACATCTCTTTGAAGTTCTTTAATAATTCTCTGGGCGATTAATTTAGGAGGGTTAGAGATACTAGTTCTATCAGCAATATCTTGAAAAGTTCCGAACTTTTGTCTCTCTCTAGCCTCAAGAATTTCCCACATATGTTTTTGTCCTATACCTGGTAATAATTTTAGCGCATGCATTCTTGGTGTGATTGAGGTAGAATTATTAAAGAAATTTACGAATTCTGTTTCATATTTCAATACTTCCTTTTCGAGAATTGGCTGAATTAGAGCTTTGGATGTGCTAGTTAAATCGTTATAATCAATTTTTTTTAAAACATCTTTTAATTTATCCTCTAATAAGAATACTTCATATGTCTTTTGTTCTTGGACTACTATATTAGAGTTTTTATTCACTTTGACTTCATAGAGAACAAAATCTGGAAAAGTAAGAACTTGCGCTATTGGAGTTTTAGCCCAACTAGGTTTATCCTCTTCGGGGTGCCCATGTATTAATAAATCTAGGATTACAACTTCCCGAAATTTCTTTATAAATTGCTTTTTCTTCTTCGGTCCATTTCGAAAACTTCTTCTGCGTGGAGGACCTCTGTATCGCTCTCTTCTTTCCATCATTACTATTTATTTTTTTTTTTACTTTTCCGATTACCATTTCAAAATTTTAATTTTAATGAACTACATAATTCGATGGGATTGTTCATTAGAAATATAGAGATTGAGACTTATAAATTCTTCGAATTTTAAAATCAAGAGTCTAAATTTTATAATTGGGAGAGCAAATTTAAGATGTTTTTATATCCTCTATTTGATATAATAGCTCTTGTAATTGTTCATCTGTTAAAGTTTTCCCAGTAAAACTTTTTTCTAGGATTATTCGTAATTCCACAACTGATTGCGGATCGATGTTAATAATATTTATCGCGTAAATTTCCTCAATATCGTATTTATCCATTAATAATTTCTTTACTTTACTCGCTGTTTTTACGTCATATTTTGCAAATTTATTTACGTAATTATATGTTATTTCTTGGAAATGAGACATTCCTTCATCACTATCAATCTCTAAAAGCTTTTCCTTCACGTTTTCCATTAATTCTTTTACTTCAGGTATAGAGACAGTTTTTTCATCTATTTTTCTTCCTGACATAATTATTCATATATAAACTTTAGTTGGCATTAAATGAAATTGGATTTAACCTTAAATGTTCTTTTCCAATAATTAAAGTCTTTTTAGAATTACCTAATTTTACTTCGACTAAATAACAGCGACCTCTTTGACCTATTATTGTTCCAGTACGTCCATGATATCTAGAATGAGGCATTCCCCGTTTATGTTGGGAAGGATCTGTAATTATATCTACTTTATCATCTAGATTATAATCTATCAAATATTTTTCAACAGAACCCAATCCTCTTTTCCGGACATTTTTTCTGTGTTTATGCCGAGTTTTAGTTCTAAAACCACGATGCTTGGTCATGAGGTTTTTTCACCTTAAAAATTAATCTAATGAAAATAATTCTATTGATTTAGTAGAATTATTTATGATAACTTATTTATTTTTTGATTTTAACCTAAGAAAAACAAATGATTTCATTATTAAAGGGAAATTTCAAGCACATTCAATTCTTTACATACTAATTTGTTTTCAAAAATCTCTGAAAAAGAAGGAGCTGTCCGACCTTCATCTCCACTAATAAGTTCTTTTATATATGTTCCCCCTTGAGTTTCTATAATAAATTCGAAGATATTTGGTTTAATATATTTGCCATCTATGCTGTAAATTATTTTTTTTCTAATTTTATCAGCACGTCGATGAGATACTCGATAGGGGGTTCTCTGATGAATTTCTTGATTTTCTAAAGATTTCTTCAATTCTACTACTTTTTGGTTAAATTGTTCTTTATCAATTTTATTTTTAGCTGTTACAAGAGCCTTATAAACTTTTTTTGTATTTTTTGCTTCAGATTTTAATCTAATTATTTCCTTCTTTCTACTGTATTTCAAATTAGTAATTCTTATCTTTTTTTTATTATTTCTATTAATTTTCCTTTCTATCTTCTTTAAATCAAGATTTCTAATTTTAGGGTTTCGTAATTCAAGAATAAAAGGTCTTCCTGAGCCTAACATCTTTACATCAATGTCTTCTCTTCCAGCACCATGGAATTTTGAATCACTTGCTTTTGATTCATTAATAAACTGAGGACTTATTAAATCCTCCACACTTATTAGATATTGCTTTCCAGTATAATTGCATGATTCACAACCTTTTCCCATACATTTCTTACAATGCCAGTGGGTTTGTGGAATTCCTCTTATCAGCTTATTATATCTCCCATAAATATAAAGCGATTGTAAAATTAACTCAATATGAAAAGAGTCATAATCTAAAGATATTATTAATAATACTTCAGGATTACTAAATTCAGGAGGTTTATTGAGATTTTTAGAGAGCTCTTTTCCTAATACACGATTAAAATGACTTTTAAAGGATTCTGCTTCTAAAAGATGAAACTCGGTTTTAAATTTATCTTCTTGATTAATAATCAAACTATTGGGACTTGAACCTATTAAAAAGTTATTGAATTCAATTCCTTCAAGAAGTTGAATTGACTTTTTTGAATATTTTTGAATAACTGAAAAAATGTTATGGCATAAAAAGCAGATTTGATTTGAATCTTTCTTAACATAATTTAAACCTTCATTAGTTAAGACTTTTTGACTTGGAGGATAAATAGCGTTTTCAGCTAATAATCTCAAATTAATTATTGCCTCTTTTTGAAGAATACTATCTCCAGATAAGAAATTCCTATGATTTTCCATAGTTAAAGAGAGTAACAATGAATTACCTCTATCATAGTTTGTTGTATTTGATCCTAAAAGAGAAAACATTCTACCAAGACAATGAATGCAGATATAATATTTCTGATAAATTTCTAGAACTTTGTCAAAAATCATGCTCACTTAAAATAAGTAAATAATTACTTATTGCTTTTATCAAGAAAAGAAATTGTAGTAAAAAAATTTTAAAATTAAAATTTATTTTTCTATATAATTTTTATTTAATATTTTTGATTTTTAGCGAAAAATAAAAGAAAGAGAGTTTTACATGGCAAAAAAGAAGAGTATGGTAAGAGGATACGTAAAGTGGTTTGACAATAAAAAAGGCTATGGATTCATTAGTGTTGCTAATCAAGATGATGTTTTTGTTCATTTTTCAAATATTGATATGGAAGGATTTAGAAAACTCGATATGGGAGACGAGGTAGAATTTGAGTTAAAAGATTCTAATGAAGGAAAAGGTCCTGAAGCATTAAAAGTAAAGGTTGTTTCGAAAGACAGAAGATATTAATTTTCTCATAAAGATCTTTAGTTATATTTTTACATCTCTTTTTATTTTATATCAAATAAATTTTAGGAATGTAGCTAATTGTTGAGAGGAAGTTTTATTTCAAATTGACAAATATCATCACCCTTTAAAAGGGATTTTAAGATATTAATTTGAACTGGTTTTTCTAATATACCCTCCCAATATTGGCGATACCACCCTGTACTACAATTACAAAAAGTAGGAGAGATACCTTTATCTAAATTTTCATTGATAAAACGACAGTGACAATAATTTTTTTTCTTTTCTTCCGGATTATTAGCTTTTTCATATCCTTCTGGATTTACCGGAATCTTACTTACATATATGTTATTACCTTTTCTTACTGGATTTTCATACCAAGCGTAATCTTTATTCATTTCTTTTATAACAGCATCAATATTGCCATTTTTTCTATAAATTCCCTTAAGAAAATCAATGCGTTTTTGAGAGAATTCATGTGCGCAACATGATAGTATTTCATACTTCTCATCTTCATCGGCATGCTTATCAATTCTGTTTAAGGTATCTTTAAGCCATTCTAATCGATCTTCACCAGAAGATTCTAATGTGAATAACTTATCTCTATTAATCATGATTTCATTTCTAACTTTCTTACCTAACACCCTATCAAGACTTTTTTTTAATCTATCATCCCATTTATGTAATTGGTATTGAATTTCTATTTCATTTTCTTCTGGTTTTTTTTCATTATATTGATGGTAGATCAGTCTTAACCAACTTGTCCCAGAAATTAAATGCTCTTGTAAATAATTAGATATTTTTTGGAAGGTTTTACTAAGAGTGTCGAGTGTACCGTGATGAGTTATAGATAACACTTCAATAGCTTCAAGAGATTTTGTTTTAAAATTATTAATTTTCTTCTGATCTTTAAGTTGGAAGCATAAATCTATATCTTTTCCTCCTTCGCTATATACACCATAATCAATAACAGCGATAGCTGGTCCAAAGATATAATCTTTACATATTTGGTATAACTCATCAATTTTGGGAGCAATATCTTTTATTTCTCCTCGAAAATTAAGGTAAACACCAAAGATTTTTTCTATTTTTTTATAAGATATTCCTAATTCTTGAAGAGACATTTTTTATAGTGTTTACTAAACTTCTTCAATATTATGATCACCATAAAAAATCTTATTTTAGATTTATTTTATTAAAAAGTATTTGATGAAATATACGGAATTATCTTAATATTTAATATTATTGTGAGAATTTAAAAAATGAAAAAAAATTATTAATATATTTATGTTTATTTTTTCTCCCATTCAAAATCTAATAAGACATATTTTTTTGTATAGAAGTAAGATACAAGTAAAACAACTGAAACAATCGGACCAAATAGAACTAAACCCATAGAAAATTCTAAACCTAAACCCCCTGTAGGATTAACATCTGGTAATGACAAAATAGAACCTATTAAAAATGCACCTGCAGCTTGAAAGATATTGAGAATAATAGAAGGAAATCCTGCGTATATTCCTGCTTTTAATTCTCCTGTAGATTTTTCATCATCCTCAGCAATATCAGCATAAACTATATAAGGAAATAAGAACCACCCTCCAAGAATTGCACCAATCCCCATTATAAAAATTATGCCCAATATTAGGTATGAGTCCATTGGAATTAACCCTAATAAAGAAATAGGCATAAAAGCTACTGCTGCAATAAAGACATATAATAATGTATTTTTTTTTCCCCTTTTTTGTATTAGTCTTCTCCATAAATAAAGAAATATGAAGATACTTAGAAGAAGGACAACAGCTGATATTATATAATCTACAGTACTCATATGTAACGCATCTTGAAGATATTTCAACATAGTTGTGGTTATCATAGACCAACCTAAACCTGATATACCAATCATGAGGACAACCAACATAAAATTCTTATTTTTCACAATAATCTTTAAATTTTCTAGTAAGTTAGATTTAATCTTATATTTAGGTTCAGTTGGCATCTTAAAAGCAATGGAATAAAACAAGACAATCGTTAAAATACCAAAAGTAATGATAGAAAGACTTATACTTAATGGAATCGGAATATTTAGATCTACTGCTGCGTCTAAGTCTGTAATATAACTAGTAAGAACAATCATTGAAAAAAGAGCCATTATCCCATTTCCGATATAATTAAAAGTATTTTGAAATTGAGAAACTTTTGGTCGTTCTTCTATAGGGAATTCTTCTGCCATCCAAGCTTGATAAGGAGTTGTAACTGCATAACTAGCTCTAAAAATAATTTTCCATATTAACATCCATATAAACAATGTTCCTTTATCGTTTAAATCAAGGACCAATCCAGGGAGTAGTAAGAAAATAATCGAAATTCCTAATAGAGGTGCAAAAACTAAAATATAAGGTTTTCGCCTTCCCAATCTCGTATATTTTGCATCACTAATCCATCCTAATAAAAATTGAGAGAGAGCAATTGTTAAATAACCTATTGCAATAGCAAATCCAACGAGAAACGGTTCTAATCCATAACCACTTGTATAGAGGGTAAGGAGTGCCCATCCTTCTATACCTAACAAAATAGATGTGCCTAATCTAGGGGCTGCAAAGAGTACTTTCTTACCACTACTTGTTTGATCTCTTATAATTTCCTCAGATTCACTCATTTGATTTCACATATTTTTATGATTTAATAATTTTTATTTAGAAAATTAATTAAGTATAAATTGGAGAAGAATTTATTTAAAAGTTTATTAAATTTCAAAAAATGTAGCATTAGATTACATAAAAATAGGATAAATACCTTAAATCCTTGAAGAAAAGTGAAAATTATTCTAAATTAGAATTAAAATATTGACTAATCTTCCTCTTGATCCCATCCAAGATCTTTTAAAACAGAGCCTAAAGCTTCAGATTCTTCTTCAAGTACAAATTCAGTATCATATTCTGAAGCAGAAATTTCTGAATCGAAATCTGGGGGTGTTAATTCTTCAAATGATGGTAATTTATCGAGAGATGGCAATTTTTTAGGTATTTTGGGTTCTTCTGAAACAATTGTAGGCTCTTCTGAAATGGGTTCTTCATCAATCTCCATAGGTGTATAATCATCAAGTGGAATTGGCGGTACTTCATCTTCATAAACTTTGAATAGGGTTTCGGAAGTTTTACTTTCTATTATTTGAGTTTTAGAAAGTTCAGCTGTTTCTTTTATTTCCTTATCTATCTCTAATCCGATTGATTGTGGAATCGACACAATACCCGTATCAATTCCGGCCTCAATTTCTTCGAATTCTTCACCTTCCTTCTCCCAATCATCCAAAAATCCTAATAAATCATCTAGAGCCGCTTTATCTTGTTCAAGTGAAGGTTTGATTATAGGTTTTACTTCTTCTTCCACTTTCTGGTGTTCAATCTTTGCTATTTCTGATTCCTCAAGTGAAAGCATCATCTTTGTTTCTTGATCCGCAGAAATGAGTTTATTCAATTTTTTTGCTAATTCTCTTAAATAACCTAAATAGTATCCGATCCTATAAATTGCCCTTAATCCTCCAAATACAATATACTCATCATTAATTGCCACTAAAATACTATAACCTGATGTATTGTGTAAAATAATTTCTGTCAAAGCACCATGAGCAGTTGCTTGGTTTAATCTTAACCCTAAATCTATTAAAGCAGTACTAGAAGCAGAAGTGGCATCAGCATCTAATTCTGAAGTAGTTGAGCTTGCTACTTTCATTCCAACCCGGGATAAAACAGCAAGATTTTCTAAATCGGTTTTGTTTTCTTCATCCTTTAAAACAAACATCATTTTTTTACGGATATCTTCCTCAATTGTTGACATTTACTTCCACTCCTTAATATAATATAGGATTGAACACGATTATTTAATTTCGATTTATGTATAAATAGAAAGACTATTTTAATATATTTTATTATTACTTCATTTCAGAAATTTCATTAAATTCATTTGAGTTGGCAATGTTTTTTCAAATTTCTCGAAGGTATAACCCGATAATTGTGTTATTTGTTCCCTCATTTCATTGATAACATCTTCGGGGGATAAATTTTCTGTACTGATCATTAAAACTCCCTCTTTAGATGAAAGAAATTGTTTGTAATAAGATATAATAGTTATTAGATACTCTTTATCTACTTCATTCCATTCCTTTCTTATTTTTTCTAAAGAACCTCTTTGAATTATGCGTTTAATGATTGTATTTGGTTCCGCATATAAATAAAAAATGTAATCCTCTTTCCATTGAATAGAGTTATATGTGTCTAGTATTAGATTAAAATCCTTTTCTTTTAAATTCAGACTCTTAGAATATATTAAGACACATAAAGGAGTTCTATCTAAAATAATTATTCTACCGTTGTATTTATTATCAAAATTTACAATATTTTGATTACGCCTGATAAGTTGTTGAAGAAAATGAAGTTCGCTTCTAAATCCTATTTGTTTATTTGAAGACCCAAAGGGCCAGGGAGGCTTTTTTACATATCTTTCTGGAAAAAATTTAAATTTATTATTATCTTTCACTTTCGATTTGAAAAGATTGAAAACTGTTGTTTTTCCTACTCCGTGCACACCTGCAATAGAAATTACTATGTTATCTTTAGAGCCTTTGTTTCTATAGATAGTTTTACTCAATATATTTTACTCCTAATCAATAATATTAAATCGTAATAACGAAACTATGCTTTAAAATAAATACATCTAGACATTATTGATTTTTTTTGTTATTAAAATTTTATATTTGGGGGGTAATGATATGTTAAAAATAAAGATATATGAGGATAATGATGACAATATTATAGAAGACACTGGTGAAAATTGTACTACTAATATTTCCATTTGTAAGTTCAAAAATTATGCCTAAAGCCATAAACATTAAGAAATTTCCAAGAATAAAACTCACTCCAATTGGAAAAGAGAATAATAGCATTACAAGTGAATAAGCGAGCGCTACTAGGAGAATCACATAAAAATCATTTTTAAATTTTTGTTTTAAGGCATTATGTAAAACTCCTCTGAAAACAATCTCTGCAGAGAATGCACCTATACTTAAAGTAATGGTTAGAAGAATTAACCATAATAAATCAGCATTTTTAATTATCTGGTTTTGGTTCTCTATACTTAATTTGACATCAAAAAAATCTAAACCTAAATCTGAAAGGAAATTAATAAATGAATCTGAGATATAATTAATTAAAATTAATACAATAGCACCTAAAATTCCTATAAATAATCCTAAAAATAATTTTTTTGACTCAGGGTAAAAACCTATTTTATTAAAACTATGTTTTTTATTATAAATATACCAAATTGGATACACACCAAATACCAATTGAGGAATTTGACTTAATATAATTTGTTGAATACTTCCGGTTAATGTATCTAACTGAAATGAAAGAATAGTAAAGAGCAAAAAGAAGATAATTACCATAATGTAAATACAAGTTCCAAAAACATTAATACCTTCTTTTAAATTCCAAGTATCTTTCTTTAAAATAAATTGTTGTTCTAGCTCGAGCTTTTTACTTGTAAAAATTAAACCTGGCTTTTTCTGAATTGAGGCTTTTTTAGATTCAGAAATCTTTTCTAATTCAGTATTACATAATGGACATTGATTTAAAATAGTAGATGTTATTATCGACCCACATCCAGGACATTTTCTTGATAATTCTAGTTTTTGAGGAACTTGAGGTTTTACAAGTTTTTCACCTGGTTCAAGTTTAATAATTAATTTACCACATTTAGGGCAATAGGTTTCATTTTTTTCTACATTAGATCCACAATATACACAATATTTGATTTTTTTCTGATTGTCTTTTGACATAGCAGTAATTTAAAACTAAAATCTTTTTCTTTATATCATTTTGTTAAATATATAAACTAGAAATTATATAATTTTTGCTTACATTTTATTCACTTAAATAAATATCAAAATAGGTATTTGATAAGAGAACTTGTAATGTTAAAAAGAATTTTTAAGAATAGAATTAATGAAATACATGAAAAATATAAAGATAAAGAAATTCTAATTGCTGATGATATGTCTAACTTTTTTGGGTTAGAATCATTAGGAGTATGGAAAGTTCGTGGAAACGGAGTATTAATACTTACAGAAGAAGAAATATTTTTTGGAATGTGGAAACCCAAAAAAGATCTATTAATTCCTATAAAAAAAATTATTGAGATTACGAATCCTAAATCTCATATGCACAGAACTGTATTTAGACCTCTTTTAAAAATAACATTCAGAAATGAAAATGGAGAAACTGAGTCAGCTGCATGGTATGTACGAAAATTAGATGAGTGGAATAAAATTCTTAAAAAAATAATACTAAAAAATGGTTAAAACTCATAGATCTTTAGTTTTCATTTTTTTTTTTAAAATTCTTTTTGTTATCATGCTTAATTCCATGAGTAACAGTCCATGATAATAGGATATGGAATCAAAATAAGCTTCCCCTAAATCTGATTTATCGGCATGGATTAATGCCATTTGTGCGTTAAGGGCCGCTCTCATTAAAAGTTCAATACCTTTATAAATTAAGTTTGGACTCCAAATCCCTTTTTTAGGATTGGACCACCAAACAGGGCATGAATAGATACCACGATCATAGAAAAATCGACTAGTATTATAATAATTCTCAATTTCCCAATCTGTTGTTAGATCTAAGTTATCTGCTAAGTTCATTAAATTATTAAGACTATTGATAAGTTTCCAGTAATAACTATGTATATTGTTATTAGGATGTTTCCATAAGGGATAAGGAATTCCATTTTGAATGTCTTCATAAGTAGTACTCCAGCTCGATTCACGTGGTATAATTTCTTTATTACTTATTGGAAAATGCAGATCCAGCTCTGAAATTGATATAATTTTAATTGTTTCTTCGCCATAAATGAGATCTAATACCTTCTTTAAAAATGTTTTTTCATAATTTTTGATATGATGCCCAAAAGTCTCTCCATCCATTGCCGTGATAATGTATCTGTCTATTTCTTTTGTTGATTTTACCTTTACTTTATCTTTTGGTTGAAAAATTTCCTTAATTGCTTGTACAAAATCTTTGGCGGAAACATCCTTAAAAGAGATTTTATTGCTGAGAATGTCATCTCTAAAGAATAATTGAAGTCCATTTGGAGAACAATAAATTTGATCATAAGGCCAATCAACTGGGCATGCAATTCCGCTCATAATTACCCATTTATACCCTAATTGGCGAATATATTTGGCAACAGCTCCAGAGATCGCCATTTCAGGAGAAAAAAATCCAATTCTTTTCCAACGACCAAATTCTTCTCTGTTTAACTCTTCATTTAACTGGATTTGGTGCCTAACTTCTTTTTCAGGTATTAAAGGTAGAATCGGGTGATATTTGGCAGTTCCAACAATTTCAATCTTGTTTTCAGAGACAAGATTTTTCAATATATCCACTGTATCAGATAAATCATACTGATATAATAGCTCGATAAGCACTCCGTTGATATTTAGACAAATCTTTATCTTTTCATAACTCTCTAATAAAGAGAAAAATGGTCTATAGCATTCTTCGTTAATTTTTCTCAAAATATTAAGATCTTGGGTGGGAGGTTGGTAAATATGAAATAATGGTGCCCAATAGGTAGTCAAATTAATCACATCTGATTTTTTTAAACATACTTCACCAATAATAATATCTAAAATCTATGACTTAAAAATTATTAATGAATTTTTTTTATATTTTGCATATTTTATTTCTTATATTAGAGAAAAAATTAAACTTGGGAAAATATTCATGAGCTTTAGAATTGAAAATAAAGAACAATTTGTCGAATTATGGACTAATATTTACAAGACCGAAAGCAAACCTGATTGGTCGCATATCCTCCCATATTATGACGATAAGATATATTTTCGCGATACTATTCAAGAAATTCGAGGTATAAAAGAATTTAAAGCGATGACTGTACGATTAGTTGAGCGATCTAAAGATCTAAGAATGAATATAGTCAATATTCTTTTTGAAGGGAACATCATTTTTTTTGAATGGGAGATGAGGTTAAGTTTTAAGAAATATCCTAATTCAACGTTATTCGGGGCAAGTAGGATAACCTTGAACGAGGAGGGTAAAATAATTGAACAAAGGGATTACTACGATCTTTGGGGTGATATTTTTGATAATATTCCATTTTTAGCTAAAGGGTATCGAAAGTTCATGAGGAAAATGTTCGGGTGAAATACTTGAATAAATACTTGAAACAGTACATACAGATATCAAATATTAAGGCAAATATTAAGGCATTGCTTCGCGATAAAGCAGAGCCATTGGAATGTCAAGATGATTTTAAAGGGCGTTTAGTGGCTATAACTGGCGCCACATCTGGAATTGGATATGTGACTGCACGAGAATATGCTTCACACGGAGCTAATCTACTAGTAATTAATCGAAACGAAGAAAAAACGCTTAATCTGTGTGAAGAAATTACCCAAGATTTTGGTGTAGAATGTGATTTCATGCTTGCAGATTTTGCACATATTTCCGAGGTAAAGAAAGTTGGCGAAGAACTCGCAAATTCCGATCTGAATCTCGATGTGTTCATTCATAATGCAGGAGTCTATTCAACCGAGAAAACGATCTCTGACGATGGTCTTGAGATGGCTTTTCAAGTGGATCATCTCGGTTCCTTTATCTTAAATTACATTTTAAAGGATAAACTTAAAGCCCAGCAAAAATGCAGGATTATATTAGTAAATTCTGAGGGCCACCGTTTTGCTATTCTTGGTTTGAAATTAGATGATCTCAACTGGGAGAAGCGCCGCTATTCGGGACTCAAAAGCTATGGATCGGCAAAAACTGCCCAACTTCTGACAATGATCAAATTTAATGATTACTTCCAAAATAGTGGCGTGACGATTAATGCAATGCATCCTGGTAATGTAAAAACCAACATGGGAGAAAATAGTACTGGATTATTCCAGAGGGTGTTCATCGAACCCTCTTACAGATCACCAAGGATATCCGCTAAATCCTTATACTATCTTGGAGTTTCGAAGGATATTGAGGGTGTGAGTGGTAAGTTTTTCAACCTCACTTATGAAGAGGAGCCCGCACCTCCTGCTTTGGACCGAGAGGTCGCAGAAGAAGTGTGGGATTTAAGTATAAAATTAGTTGGTTTAGCATGACGAGTACAAGCAATGAGGTTATCATTGTAGGAGCAGGGATAGCGGGTTTAACAGCTGCGGCCTATTTATCAAGGGCAGGACATGATGTTCTTTTAATTGAAAAGAACGAAACTTGTGGTGGCTTGCTAACTTCAATCCAAAAAGATGGTTTTGTTTTTGATACTGGTCCGAGGTCGATTGAAAACTCGGGAGCCGTGCGACCCTTGTTAAATGACCTTGGAATTTCACTTGAACTCCTTAAAAGTCCGGTTTCGATTGGTATTGAGAATGAAATTTTACACTTCACATCAAACGAAAGTATATATGAATATCAGTCTCTATTAGAAGAGCTGTATCCCGATAACAAAAAGGAGATTGCCGCAATTTTCTTGTTAATAGAAAAAATCTTGAAAGATATGGCCATTCTAAACGAAATTGATAATCCGATTTTCAGAGACTTGAAAAAAGATATAGGTTATCTTGTTAAGGAACTTCTTCCGTATCTAGGCAAGTTCCTTCTTGCTAATCGCCGGATAAATCGAAGGAAGGATCCGGTTGAAGATACGCTGAAAAAAATGACTTCAAATAAATCACTTATCAATATTATGACACAACATTTCTTCAAGAGCACGCCAACTTTTTTTGCCCTAGGATATTTTCACACTTACCTTGATTATTTTTATCCAAAGGGAAGTACAGGTAAAATTCCAGAAGCTGTTATGCAAAAAATCATTGAATGGGGAGGATCAATTTTATATGGTACAGAAATACATGAGATCATTCCTTCTGAAAGCAAGTTAACTGATATCGATGGAAACATGTTTTTCTATGAAAATCTTATTTGGTGCGCGGATTTGAAATCTTTATATCGATTTCTTAAATTTCATGATTTAGAGGAAAATGTTTCTCGCAAGATATCAATTCAAAAGGATAAATTGCTATCGAATCGAGGCGGAGATTCAGTCTTTTCTTTATTCCTAGGGATAGACGAGCCTCTCGACAAATTTGAATCGATTTCGAACGGTCATTTTTTTTATACTCCATCAAAAAAAGGTTTAAGAGAATCGACTTGGACTACCTTAAAAAAAATTATTAAGAATTTCGAATCAACTCCCAAAGAAGTCATTATGCATTGGTTAGACGAGTATTGCCAACTGAATACATATGAGATTTCCATTCCAGGGCTTAGAGATCCCACCTTAGCTCCAAAAGGAAAGACTGGATTAATAGTGAGCATTCTCTTTGAATATGATCTCATGAAAAAGGTCCAAGAGGGAGGATGGTATGAAGAATTCAAAATAGAAGTCGAGAATCGCATGGTAGAGATTTTATCAAAATCCGTATACCCGATAATCAAGGATAAGATTCTCTTTCGTTTCTCTTTAACACCCGTCAGCATTTCAAACAGAGTAGG
>JBHLLP010000004.1:0-123412 GCA_048885525.1 Candidatus Hermodarchaeota archaeon
AGAAGTAAGATTAGAGGTTTTGGAATTGTCTGTAGTGAAAAAGATTACCTACCTGTCATGCAAATAGCTAGTTATAAGAAGATAAAATCTATTATAATTGGAATACGTAATCCCAAGATTTATGAAACTTACAAATTACCATACATGAAATTCCTTGAAATAATAAAATTTTTTGAAATTCCTTCATAATCCATTTAGTGGGAAAGATAATCTCCTATCATTTAGCCTCTTATAATCATTTTCCAAAAGTTTTTTTTCTTTAAACTTTTTTTTGCCATATTACTTGCTTGTAATATTTAGTTCAGA
The DNA here is from genome assembly GCA_048885525.1 of Candidatus Hermodarchaeota archaeon. Lineage (GTDB taxonomy): Archaea > Asgardarchaeota > Lokiarchaeia > Sigyniarchaeales > SOKP01 > Loki-b32. The sequence goes on from JBHLLP010000004.1 coordinate 307, forward strand.
TTGTTGCCAGTTTTATAGAGAGTAAATTGAAATAAAGAGAGGAAATTAAATTTCAATTGGGATTTAAAATCAAGAAAGTTATGAGTCTATTACAGAATTTCTATCATTTAAAAGTAAGTTCCTTTCTAATTCTTTATCTTTTTTAACTTTTTATTTAGTATTAGTGTTGAACTTACTCCAATTATTCCAATGAATAAAATTAAGTAGTATCCTGAAATTTCTTCTATTTCTTTTACAATTGTAACTGCCTTACTCCCAATATTCTCATTTAAATCTTTTGCATAAAAAACAATAGTGACATGCCCTGCTGGAAGATATTCCCATAATGTCTGATTAATCGTTCCTGTTAATCCAGTGAAAGTCACGTTTGTAATACCGTCATCCAGAGTATACCACGTTACATCTAAATTATCCTCAATTATTGTTAAATCAAATGCAGGAGAGTATTGACCAAAAATCTCATTTATAGTTGGAGAATTGATTAGTATTATAGGAGCAATTTCATCAATTATAGCTAGCTCGGTAATTTCTAAAGTAAAGAGTAATCAAGAGTCTGTTGAATTAGCTCCTTTCGCGCTTGTTTTAACACTACGCTCTTTTCATGCATTACACACATAAAAAGTAATTAAAACAATATAAATTGGTCCAATATCTTGAAGGATTTAATAATTACAATTGAATTATATATTATTTTGGATATTCAAATTCGAGAACAGAAGATTTTTTAATTTCTTTAATAAGTTTTTCATTCAATCCTAGATTTTCTGCTCCTAAAAGGAGTCCTTCTTTTGAGAAGTAATATAGTCTAATATTATCCATATAATTAATAAGAATCATATAATAGATATCAGATACCTTACTAATGCTTAAAACTTTAAATGGACCTCCTTTTGTAAGAAATTTCTCTCCTTTCATTCGCAAGACTTGTACTAAGAGGGGTCCTTTCTCTTTAAATTCTCTAATGGCAAAATGAATAAGTTCCTTAACAACTTTTTTCTGCCGGATCATCATGATATGATAGAATTCTAAAGTCTATTATCTTTTTTCCATTTTTTGAGGAATTGTTTCAATTCTTCTTCTGGGATTCCTAAATTATTTATTTTATTCGCTTTAATTTTTTTTGATTTAGGTTTAATTTTTCGTCGCAATTACTTCATTTTTTTATGCCCCAAAATTCCCATTATTCCCCCGACTATTATAAAAACAGTGGTAATATAGAAGATTGGCATCATTAATAGAAAATAAAAATAATTAACATTAACTATCAGTGGCAAAACTATAGATAAAATTGCTGCAAGTAAACATAAAATACCTCCAATGATTAGGCTTTTGAATTCAACTAATGCACCAACAATAGCTAGAATTCCAGAAGGTATGAATGTTATACCAATAAAAATACGAACAGAAATACCTGCGCCCCATGCAAGAAATCCAAAACCAAATAGTGTGGGAAAACCAATAATTATATTTAAAATTCCACCAAACCCACTTAAGCCAATGATTACCTTTTCACGACGAGATCTCTTCGACTTTTTTTCCTTACTACTCTTTAATTTATATGCAACATTCACTCCAATGATAATCATTAAGGATCCTACTAAAATCATCGGGATCATGAGATAGCCAAGAAACAATCCAAATACTGCCACTAGCAATCCAATAATTATTATTGCTAATGATGCATAATACTGTTTTAACATTTTCTCATCAATTAGTTTTTCCTTTTCAGAATCCCTTTTTTTCTCCTTTTTAAATACGAGATAAAGACCACCTAGTATGAGAATTATGCCAATTACTAAAAGTAATAATAAAAGCACTATATCAAAATAACCTAATAACTTAATTATGATATCTAAGAGTATTATCATCAATCCAGAAAATAGAATTATCAACCCTTTTTTACGATTTTTTATCATTGCTATCTATTATTACATTAATTTTTAAAATTGGATTTTATACAAAAATGTAGTCCTAACCAAAATATAAAGATTTCTTTAATTAAAAAATCTTGTAAAAAGTAAGATCACGGCTCATGAACATACTCCTTTTTATTTCATCTCTAATCTTTAAATCTTTACTTTAACTCTCCTCACCAGCACTCTCACATATTAGGACTTAATTCATTTTTTTTATATTTTCATTAAAAATTTCTCACAGTCTTGATGTTTATAGAGGCAAAGAGTGGATGATGGGAATCTTAATGATGATTTTGAATTTACGATTCCAGTAGATTCGGTCATTAATTTAGTGAAAGAAGAGTTTGGGTATTTCTTGCCATACTTACTTCTCAAAAAATCAAGGAGGATTAAAAAGGTCAAATTTGGAAAGACATTAATGATATCTATAATATCCAAGAGATTATCACCTTTAAAACCACAGATTATTTATAGAACTCTTTATTTGTAAATACATTTTTTCTTTTTTTATTAGAATTTTTATTAATCTAAAAAATGGCTCTCCCTAATTTTTTATTTATATAGAACCAATAGATAAGGTAATTTGTGTCGATTGATGGAAATAAAATTGAAGATCTACAAGAAGACTATAAGAAATATTTACCCATAGTGCTCACCAGAGATGGAACTTATCTGTTTCATCCTAGTTTTATCTATTGTTCTTTACTTCGAGAAACAACTCTTACAAAAATTGATGCCCACAGAATTACCGAGCAAACTATTCGATTCTTAATTTCCGCGAAGCTAAAAACTATCACCGCTCCTCTAATCAGGGAAGTGGTGAACGTCCATTTGCTAAAAAATGGATTTGAGAAAGAGCGTTTACAATATACCCGAATCGGACTTCCGTTTTATGACCTCAAAAAGATATTTACTACTCCTGAACAGGATGAGGATGCAATTTCAAAAATTATCAATTGGATAATTGAAGAATACTATGCGGTGGATAAATTAATTGAAAAAGACTAATATTATTTCTGAAGTGATTCAAACGAAACATAAACTTACCTTACTAATAGTCTTCTTAATCAATTTTTCAACTTGGACTGGTTTTTCAATCTTTGGACCACTCGTTCCAGAAATTGCTCATAGTTTATCTGTAGGAATGGGTGTATTAGGAGTTATTCATTCAATCTGTTTTATAATTTCGGGAATCATGTCGTTTTTATGGGCATATCTTGAATCAAAATATTCACGACATTCTCTACTATTAAGCACCTTGTTTTTGTATTCTATTGGACTATTATCATTAAGTTTTTCGTTTAATTACATACTCTTTCTCATCTTACGAATTGTAATGGCAGTTGGGTTTGGGGCATTCCTCCCTCTCTCAACCACTATTATCACTGATTTAAAATCTCCTGAACATCGTACGAAAGCTTTATCATTACTAGGACTTACTGTAATAATAGGGTTTGGAGCCAGCAATATTATTGCAGGAATCTTACTAACTATTACATCATGGCGAATGATTTTATTTATATTAGGGCTTACAAATATGATTATTACTAGCTTTGTATATATAATGAAGTTATTTCCTAAAGAAGCAGGTCATGGAAGTAATTCTTACCAGTATTTTCATCTCGATAGAACTAAAATCATTTCATTATTAGGACTCAAATCGAATATAAATTTCCTCATTTTATTTTTCATTCATGATTTTGTAATTGGGAGTGTCTCGTTCTATATCATTCCGATGTTGAAAACAGAGCTAAAATTATCTCCACTTCAGGCAATGATATATTGTATCATTCTGTATATTCCACAATTATTTGGAGCTCCTTATTGGGGTAAGGTAGCAGATCAACAATTTGCCAAAAAATCTAACGGAAAAATCTCATTATTACTTTTGATTGTAATAATAGGACCATTATTTTCCATTATTGGATATTCGGCATTCTCAATAAATTTAGTCATCTTTGTGGCGTGTATTATGCTATTTGCATTTATAACTCCAACAATACCTTCAATCGCTTATTCTATTCTTGGAGATATTAACCCTTCTGAACTTCGCATTACCTTATTTTCTCTTTGTAATTTTTGTGCAATCTGTGGAAGAAGTATAGGTATTGGAATATGTGGAATTTTGTATGATCAATATTTCCATCAATATTCTATCATCTTCTTTATCTTTCAGTTTGTTTTATTATTTGGATTATTACTGACCCTCCTGAAACCAATGCATATGATTTCTATTGAGATACGTAACCTCACTTTATTTTCAAATCAAAGAGTTCCTACTGTAGATAAGACTTCAAAGCCAACAATTAAAGATATATTAAATACATTAATTGAAAATCAAATAAAACTCTTCAAAAACCAACATAAATTGTTCCAAAACCAAATATATCTTACAAAATTTCTCAAATACAGCTTGGAAGCAACAAGGAGAATCTTATTGTTAATTAATAAGAAAGACGTAGATCTTGAAAACTACAAGTATATAAATCAGCTTAAGCACAAATTAAACCATGTGTTCGAAGTAATTAAAGAACCTGTTGATTGATAGGATTAATTCTGTCATGATATCACTTTAAAGAAGAAAAATTTAATCGTTTGATGTTGTGATAATTAAATTATTTTAAGGGGTTAGATGACATTTCTTGAATATCCGTTCTTAATATGGTTCGTCCTTGAAAGATTTTCTTAAAATTTAAAATTTCTTAGTCTTAAAAAAGCAAACGTAGAAGTCTGGATTTCGAAAGACAAAGATATATTGTATACATATTGTCATGGGTTTTTTTTTACAGGTAATTATACCTACGGAAGTCTTTCAGTGTTCTTCTACAATATAATTTAAAAAAATAATTGGTAAATGAAATTTATATAAATCGATTTATATTATTTTAATTCCAATTTATTTTCACAATAAGGACAGTGAACTTTATCTCATATATTCGATTAAGAGTGGAGTATTGAACCTTGTAAATTCTATTTTGTTTGTTGTATATTAAATATTCAAAAATAAATATTAGAATCATTTCTTTAATCTTAGTATAAGAATAATAACAGTGGTTGTATGACTCATTTTAAATTAATTTTAGGAATTGATTGCGGAGTAGACAAATCTAGATGTGAAAATGGATATCCTGATAATTGTTTTAATTGCTTGTCGAAAAGATTTAGCGAAGCAAATATATTAATAAATATTTATGACGTGATAGAGCAGCAATCTGAACAAAAAAGAAGAGAAATGCTATATAAACATATATGGAGAAAATACCAAGATATTTTAACTATACGACATGTAATTATTTTATCTAAGGGTGGAGTACCGGCCTTCAATATGGCTATTGGTGATCTACCTATTGATCCTTCGTTGATAGCAGGATTTATTCAAGCAAATGTAGTATTCTCGGGGGAAGAATTAACCTTAATAGATAAAATTAATCCAGAAAAGAATTTTTATGAGTTTGAGTATAAAAATTTTAATCTTTTGTTAAGGGTTGGAACTTTGTGTACACCATGTTTAATTCTTGACGGGAGAGCTTCTGGTAATTTAAGGGATTTACTATCGAATTTCACGGACATTCTTGAGGTCGATTATGAAGATGAATTACAAGAATTTGATAAAACCGGGGATTTAAACATATTAAAACCTGTAAAAAACTTAGTGGAAAAAATATTTGAAGTAACAATGATATATCCGCTTACTCTCTCTACTCAAATTCCACTTGATATATTTGAAAGTTTTACACCTATTCAAAAAGCCGTGTATGAAACTTGTAAAGATCTGTTAAAAGATGAGGATTATTTTTTCATCTTAACTCTTATTAATACAACATCAAAATTATTAGGTGTGATATCGAAGGAAGAAATTCTCTGGAACATTTACCAAATGTTAAGAGAAGATGTTATTATTTGGGTAGATCTTGAATTTCAAAGGAAAGAGTTAGAATCAAAAGAAGAAGATATACAAAAAAGAGAATATGTCATTCAAAAAATCATGGAGATAAAAGATTTGGATGAGATTATTTTTGAATGTCAGGATATGAATGAAGATGTTGCTATGAAAAAAGTCAAATCTTTATTAAAAAAAGGAGAAATTGCTGAAAAGGATGCTGCTTATCAAGAAGCATTAAATGAGTATCAAAAAGCACTCACATATGCAAAAGAGTTCAATATGGAAACGATGATCGGCAAAATTTCGTTTAAAATTTTAGAAATTATAAAATTAAATGAAGAAGTTGAAATAAAATTTGCTTTAGAGCAAGCATCCAAATCTGAAAAGAGGAAAGACTATGTAGTTGCATTGAAATACTTATTTCAAATAAGAGAAAACTTATACAATCAAAATAAGGATGATAAGCGAGATAGACAACTTCAGAGAATAGACTCTCGTATCAAAAAACTGCAAAATTTTTTCATAACAAGTGAGAATAATTAAAAGAAATTCCTTAGCAATTCAATTAAAAAAAACCATTTTAAAAGAAGATGCCCCCACCAAGTACAATTTTTTCGTGAGAAGTTAAAAATTAAAGCTAGCAAATTGTAGTTAGGAGTTGAAAATATATATAAATATTAAATTCATTAATGCGTAGTATTTATAAATATTCAAATAATATATAAAGGGCGTGAAGAATCATATTAGATAAAAACCTAAGAAAATTACGGAAATTATGTGGTCAATGGATTGAGCAGAAACGTTCTCGTAAAGAAGATTATGTGAAATGGCGTGAAATTATTAGATCAAAGCATATGCCTCCTTTAGTGAATGAGTTGCTTGCATTTATAGAGATGACGGAAAAATGTAATGAAATTAAAATGAATGCCAAGAACTTATTAGATAAAGCACTTTTATCAGCTATGTTCTAAATTATGGCACATGTAGAGTGTGGATTGATTTGGGGAGAGATTTGAGACGACAGGGATGGAGTATGTTCTGAGCAGAATTTTATTTTTTTTATTTTTATCATAAAATAATTCTCCTTATTTTATTGGCAAATTGGTGTGATCAACTTCACTTATTAGATGAGATTGAGAGTATAGAAATTTTTACATTTCTTTACGAAGATGCAAATTAAAAAGGTATATAAGTAAAATCCTCTTGATTAGATAGTATTCTGTGTTAAATAAAAAAGGGAACCCAAAATGAAAGATATCTTTGATGCATATTGCGGAATATATTGTGGCAGTTGCATAATTCGATTAGCATATATGCAAAACCGTCCAGAATCCATTCCAGAACCATGGAAAACGATGAGTAAAGGAATGGATTTGGAATGTCACGGCTGTAAATCAGACCACGTTTATCCGAATTGTGCACAATGCCAAATTCGCATATGCGCTAAAGAAAGAAACGTAGATTATTGTTTTACGTGTGAAGATTATCCCTGTGAGAAAATTCCTGAAAGAGATCCTACTGATCATCATCCCCACTTTATACTCGCTTTGCAACATCGAAATTTGCTAAAAGAGAACAAGGTAACGGAATGGTTGACGTATCAAAAAGATCGTTTTACTTGTAAAAAGTGTGGTAAGATATTTACCTGGTATGAAGAGATTTGCCATTTCTGCGGAGAAAAAGTTGAAAGCGTTATTGAAGAATTAAAAAAAGCAAAAAATGGTCAAAAATTATTCTTTTGATTCCAAAGTAATAAACAATCGACTACACATAATTAATTCAAACGAGGAATATCAAAAGCTTTGGGATACTATTTATAAATTCCAGTGCTTTCTTCTGTTATGTGGTATACTAGGGTGTATATAGGGAGCCTTTGGACGATCTATTTAGCCTAGCATTCTCAAAAGCACGAGTGTGTGGCGTTCGAAAGAGAAGCATAAGACTTTAGTAAAAAAATTAAGATTATTGTAGAGAAAAATAATTTTTCTCACTTTTTAAAGTTTATATAAATCGAAGTTAAAAGATAAGTATGGAATTAATTAATTTTCTTGTTAAAGCAAAAACTAAAACTTATGCAAGTGTTGGTGAACGTGGTGAAAAAATTCTTCAGGATGGTTGTAAAGAGTTAGAATATTCAGAAAGAAATTTTCTATATCGTGATAGATATTATGGATTCAATCCCTTCATTGGGGAAGAAGTTGTTTTTGATAATGGAGAGTTTATTTGGGGAATGAACTATTATGGGAGTGTGTTAGGGTATCAAATTTCAGCAATAGAAGTCTATAGGTTTTTACAAAAAGCAATGAGATTAGTTAGAGAGGATAGACCTTATCGCGGACCGAATAACTATATAGAAGGAGATTTTAAATATATTGATGAGAGTGAAGGAAATATTGAAAGTTTTTTTGGTAATGAAAAAATATTCTTTAGAGGAGAGGAAGTGTACAAATTATATTACCATGGTGGCATAATTAGTAAAGAGTAATCATTAACAAAAAAGATTTAAAGCTTATTATAAGACGAGAAGAAAAGATGAGTGTAAGGTTCAATGGTTTTATTTAGGATTTTCAAATCAAGAGGAATACACGGGTCACCATCATTATTAAAGATGATTAAAGATTAATGTGTTTGGTGTGGGGCTTTACAAAATTTTTGTGTCTTTTTCTGATGTTCTTTCCCTTTAATCTCTAATTCCCTCTTCAGTAATACTAAAAATGACCTCGCTCGCAGGTAAATAAGGAGATTTTACCCTCTTTTTGAATTTTATTTTAAATAAAAAATCTCTTTGAATTTCAATAAGAACAAAATTAATTTAAGTAATTTCTTTCTTCACTTAAATATCAGATTTCTATTTAATTTGCAATACTCTAATCAATTATAAATTATTATCTAATCAAATAATCATCAAATTCAATCTAAACATTTTATGATTTCTAGTCTTTACTATATTTGATAAATATCTTAAATAATTCCAATTATTCAAATAGACTAAAAGCACTAAATAAAATCAATAAAGCTTAAAAAAGTTGATATTAAGTATTGAATTAATTAGAATTACAAATATCAAAAAAGAATTATAATGAATTATTTTATTTTTCTTGTAACAGTCCCAAATATCGAAGAAAGTCAACGGATAGCCAAAATTTTAGTTGAAAATAAGCTCGTTGCATGTGTGAATATTATTCAAAATATTTTTTCTATCTATAGGTGGAAAGGAAAGATCGAGGAAGATAACGAAAATTTATTACTTATCAAAACAACTGAAGAAAATTGTGAGGTCTTAATTCAAAAAGTCAACGAGATTCATAGTTATGAGACTCCCGAGTGTATTGGATTTAAAATTGAGAAAGGTTCTGAAAAATATCTTAAATGGATTCAGGAAGCTGTTGAATAATAAAAAAGCTATTTTATCACGCTTATGTTAAATGATATTTACCATATTAATTGGATCTTCATCGATACTATTATAATTATCTTATTATTTATTCTGTTATTTAGTGTGAAGATATTTAAAATAACTCATCGTTGGCGATATTCCTTTTCAAATCAATCATTAGATCACTTCTATTTTCCAAAAGCACATGAAAACCTTAAAAACCAGTTAGTTTTATCAAAAAAATGGAGTTTAACTAGAAATTCTTCGTTAAATGTTAATAATTATCCCCTTATTCTAATAATTAGAATGAATTATAAAAGAACATTTCAAAGAATTTTAACAGAAGGTTTATGTAGCTATGGTATTAACGTTATTAATATCAGAGCAAAAATCAAAAAATCATCAATGAAGGTTGTTACCGAAAAAGAACTACGTGATGAGTGGAATTCACTTATTTCGACTGTTATAGGTTTTTTTGAGGACAAAGAGCTAATTATGAACTCTAATTATGTTGTACTAAATTATTCAAAATCTTATCTTTCATACAAAGCGATTATATCAGATAAAAACAATAATGGAGTAATATTAATTAATCCAAAGCTAAATAAACATAACTTAAAGAACTTCTTTGATATAGTTGAAGAATTCTATACAGACTCTCGTATTTATATTATTTTTAGTAGAAAATCTATACTTTTATTGAAAAATAGAAATTTAAAGAAATTTTTAAAAGAATTCTATCCTCAAAACGCAAATGTTTTAAAATTTTCAACCATAAATAAAGCCAAAAACTCATTCAAGTTCTATGAAACTATTGTATTAGGTCTTTTAATAGATATAATTGAAAATAAATTATCGAATTCGAAAATTTAACTATAACTTATGAAAAAAGAGAAAATTTTGAGAAATCATTATGAAATAATTAACTATTCTAAAGAATATTGGACTTTCTTAAAAAGTAAAAGATTTAATGCTCTTAAATTGTTAGAGATATTCAAAAAGGAAGGATTGTCACCATTTATTCATGGAAGTATAGCTCGTGGAGATGTACATGAATCTAGTGATATTGATATTATATTTTTTCAACAAATACCTTCATTTCAGATTGAATTAATTTTAAATAAAAATGGTTTTGAAAATTATTTTAGAGAAATCATATTGGCCACACCACTTGATTCAATAAAATTATATATCTATCTAAGTGAATTAGAAACTATTACTCTTCCGTTATCAAAATTTGATAAGAAAGCAGTGGAATTTTATGATTTCGGAGGAAAAATTAACTATGATCAGTTAACTTCAGATCTAAGAATAGCAGGTATTGATAAGAGATTAGTTTTAATTAAACCAAATCCTAATGGACACGAAGAAATTTCGGTAATTGGAAATGAAGCTAATGTTGCTAAAGAAGTTGGAATAAGTATTGACACAGTAAATGAACGGGAAAAAGTACTTTTAAGAAGAGAAAAATATGGAAGAACTGGAGTATTTCTAAAAAGGCAACTTCAAATTAATGAAACAACTGAAGAAGTTTTAAAACAATTGGCACATAAGAAATCGATTATAAGAAAGAAATTATTTAAAAAATGAAAAAAGTAAAAATTGCAGAATCGGATGCAGAAACATATTATATAAAAGGAAGAAGTATTCCTAAAGGATGTAAATTTTGTCTTAAAGGAAGTAAATTAGTTTTGTTTCTAAATGGTATCTGCCAGAAACCAGATCATTGTTCGTGGTATTGTCCAATTTCAGAAGAGAGGAGAGGGAAATACTTAACTTTCGCTAATGAAATCGAAATACATACTAAGCAAGATTTACTTCAAGAAATTAATATGATTAACGCTCAAGGAATGAGTATTACAGGGGGAGAACCACTCTCAGAATTAAATTTTGATAAAACTATTGAATATATTAAATTTGTTAAGGGTGAAAAAGGCAAAAACTTTCACATTCATTTATATACAAATGGTGTTGAGTTTGATGAAGCCAAAGCTGAAACTCTCTCTCTTTCGGGATTAGATGAAATTAGATTCCACCCAGATAGAGAACATTGGGATCTTATTGAAAAAGCTTTAAATAAACAGATTTCAGTGGGAGCTGAAATGCCTGTTATTCCAAATAATAAGAGTGAAGAATATCTTAAGGACCTTATCTTTTATTTAGACAAAATCGGTGCAGATTTTATCAATTTAAACGAATTTGAGTATTGCTTTCCAAACAGCCAAGCTTTAAAAGAACGGGGTTTCCAATTGGAACAAGGCACTATTGCTTCCGTACTTAATAGTCGTGAAACTGCGTTTCGTTTAATTCGTCAGCTAGGTTCAGAAGTCTCTATTAAAATACACTTTTGCTCTATTAAATCTAAGGATTATTATCAGTTAAAAAATAGGTACTTAAGAAGAGCCAAGAATGTAAGATTACCATATGAAGTAATTACAGAAGAAGGTCTTTTAATTTTTGCTCAAATAGAAGGAGGAAAAAAAGAATTAGACATGATTTACAATATATTATTGTCAAACCTAAAAATCTCTGAAAAATTAATATCATATAATCTTAAAAATATTAAAATACCATTTTACATTTCAATCGAAGATCGAATAAATGATTTATTAAAAGAGCATCAAGTAGAAACATATATAGTTGAAATGACTCCCTTTAGAAATTCAAAATATCAACAAATAACTGAAAAAACCCCAATTAAAGTGTTTAAAGAAGAATATGGTTTTTTTAATAATTAATGATGTAACTTCAAAAGATTTACGAAAAATTGTTAATCTTGAACAAGAAATTTTTAAAGAGAATGCTTTTTCAAAAGATTTATTGAAAAAATTAATAGAAAAGCATACATTCTTTTTAAAATTAGAAAAAGGTAAAATTAAACACAAAATAATTGGTTTTATAATTGTTATTAATGATAAAAAAGAAAGAGCTAACATTATTAATTTTCTTATTAAACCTAAATTTCAAAATATGGGATATGGTTCATATCTTCTACAAGAAACCATTGCTAAGATAAATCAATTGAAGTCTATCAAAAAAATAGTATTAAATGTTCAAATTAGCAACTCAATTGCAATTAAAATGTATGAAAACTTTAACTTTAAAAGAAATCCAACGATTATAGAAAACTATTATCACTCTGGCGAAAGTGCATATTTAATGGAACTCGATATCGACTCTTAATAAACTAAAACTTATAAATAAATTCTATTATAATATCTGTAAACATCAATTTAATTTTTATAGCTGAATTTAAAATAAAAGGTGTTAGTTAAAAGTGGCCCCAGTTGATAAAGAACTACAAGAAGAAATTAAAAAGGGCGTTACTCTTCAAAAGGTCGATGAAGCAGAGTTGAAAAGAAGAGAAGAAGAGAAAAAGAAACGTATGGAAGAATTAGAAAAAGTTAAAGAAGCCTTAGGAGAGAAATAATTCGATTTAGATATTTACTAGAGTTAATTTTTATTCTTTTTTATTTATTTTATTTTTATTCAATTTACTGTTCTTTGTAAATTAAATTAATCTTTTCTGTAAGTTTAAATTAAAATAATATAATAATAAACGCTTGCGGAGCTATCTTAAAGATTTGAAGATTCTAGATATTAATCAAAAACAAGGAGAGATAACTGTTAAAATTGAAAATCTCTACGATTTATGGAGTCTTTATAACATTATTGATAAAGATGATAAGGTAACTACTCTAACTCAGAGAAGAGTTGTTCTTAAAGAAGGAACTAAAGGTGAACGTAAATTAATGAGGTTAAAATTGAAAGTGGAAGATGTTTCCTTTCATGAATTTTCAAATCGGTTAAGAATAAAAGGTAAAATCTTGGAAGGGCCCGAAGATTTTGTTAGTTTTGGAACTTACCATACTTTTAATATAGAAGTATCTCAACAATTAACTATAATTAAAGAAAACTGGTTACAAAATGAAATAAAGCGATTGAAAGAAACATCCAAGTTCGAAGCTAACTTTGTGATGTTAATTACAGCAGTTGAAACAGGTTTAGCAACTTTAGCTTTGATTACCAATTTTAGCTATAACAAAATTGCTACTATTAAAAAAAATATCCCTGGTAAAAGATATGAACAATCTTATCGAAATAAAGCTTTAGAGGAATTTTTTAGCGATATACAAAAAGTATTAATGGAAAATATTAAAAATACACACATTGACCTACTTGTTTTTTGTGGACCTGGGAATACAAGAGAAAAACTTCTTAAATTTCTTCAAAAAAATCCTAATTTTGACTTTAAGGGCAATATTGAAATGTCTCATGCAAGTTCTGGAACTGAAAGTGCTATTAGAGAGACCTTAAAATCAAAAAAATTAACAAAACTTAAAAATAAAATTAAAATTCTTCAAGAAAGTGAATTGATCGAAAATATTATGACGCAATTTGCTAACGATGCTGATCTTATTGTTATTGGTATCGAGGAAGTCTCTGAAGCTTCAGAGAGAGGCGCAATCAAACAATTATTAATAGCTGATCTGTTAATTAGAGGTTCTTCTAAAAAGCATAAGTTAAAAATAGAAGAAATCATATCCAACGTTGAAAATTCTGGTGGAGAAATAAACATAATGAGTACAGAGAATATAACTGGAGAACAATTAGTAAATTTAGGTTCAATAATAGGAATTTTAAGATATAAACTCTAATAGATATGACTCCTGAAATAATTTATATAGATAATAAATCAGAGATTCCCTTATTTGGTGTTGATTTTATAGGTATAATTGATAGAGGTACTAATGTTATTGAGGTAAAGCCCCTGACATTATGTAATTTAAAATGCAGATATTGCTTTGTTAGTGCCGGAGATTATGAAACTAATTTTATCGTTGATCCTAAATACATACTCGCAAAAATAGAAGAAGTAATTGAAGCCAAAGGACGATATAAGATTGAAATCCATTTTGCACCTTACGGTGAAATCTTACTTTATCCAAAATTATTCTTTTTAATTAAAGAGCTTTGGAAAATAAAAGGAATTGAAATAATATCAATGCAGACAAATGGGTTATTGCTTAATGAAGAAATAATCAGCAAATTAGAAGAAGTTCAAATGTCAAGAATAAATATTAGCTTAAATTCCTTAAATCAAGAAAAAGCCAATTTTCTTTGCGATTGTGAAATTTACGATATAAAAAATCTTACAAAAAACATTTTAAACTTACTAAAAACCAAAATTGACTTATTAATTGCCCCCGTATGGTTTCCAGGAGAAAATGATGATGACATTGAAGATATAATAAGATATGTCGTAGATCTTAGGAAAAAAGGATATTCTGAAAAGAAGATTCAAATTGGCATTCAAAAATATTTAATTTACAAAACAGGAAGAAAATTAAAAAAAATTAGGCCAAAAAGTTGGGGTTATTTCTATAGGCAATTATCTCTACTTGAGAAAACTTATAATATTAAACTAAAATTGGGACCACATGATTTTGGAATTCATAAACGGAAAACTGTAGCCTCCTTGAATATAAAAAAAAATGATTCAATAAGATTAAAAATTATATCTAAAGGGCGTAGAGAGAGGGAATTTATTGGTAAAATTGATGATAATTACGGTATAAAGGTCCTCTTAAATAAACCAGTCATTCATCCTGAAAAATTTATTGGAAAAGATATTAATGCAAAAATTATAAAAGCAAATTATAAAGATAATATTTTAACAGCATCCTTTTCAATATAAACTTAAATATTAAAAAATTTATATTGATCAAAACAAGTAAATATATTAAATTATAGATTAAATAAAATTTTCAATACATAGGAGATTAATTAATTTATGAGCCCTATAATTACACACGAAGATGAATTAATTTTAGCGAAGACCGAGAGGGATCTTGTCTCACAATTTAAGAAATTAGCTAAAGCGCAAAGTGCGCTTATAAGTTCTCAAAAAAAGTATGCTGAAAATATTTCGAAAGCAAATAATATTCGAGAAATGTTAAATCGAACGTTTAGAGATGTTTTAAAACAGATGCAAACTCTTGCTCGAGAACATAGATCAAATATTAAAGATGAGGAAGTAAACTTATATAAACAAATAATCCAAAAAAATGATGATTACATTAAAGCTAATAACAAATACATGAATGCAATTAAAGATCTTGCTGTTCAAAAAGAATATTTAGTTCAAAAAAAGGAAGAATTTGTCGATGCATTATCGGAAGTTGCTGATAGAAGATCCACAGTAATAAAAAAAGCATTAGATGCGGAAAAAGCGAAAAATAAATTAATAGACGGTGACAAATTAAACATCCTCGACCAACAATTAAGTGATATTCAAAGAGATTTTGATAGAGCTCGAGATATATTAATAAAAAAAATAAAACAGTTTAATGAAGTAAGAGATGAAATTAATGCTCTATGGATTAAACTGAAAGATACTATTGTAGAATTAAGCTAAATTAAATGATTCTTTCCTTTTTTACATTTTTTTTCAAAAAAAATTCTAACCTTAAACTTAAATTTATTAAACAAAAATCTATTAAAATATTAGAAAATATTAAAAAATACTATGCATAAAGAGTTAAAATGTGTGCTGAAGAATTTGCAAGCTTTTTAGACAGTACTCGAAAAGCACCTTTAGAAGAGAAGTTAAATGCATTTGGCGATATAATTGAAAAGATAATGTCAATTGTCCTAAGGATTCCCGATTTAGTTGATCAATCACTTAGCGCTGTAAATGATAAGGTATCGAATTTACAAAATCAAATAAATTCTCTAAATAATCAACTTACATCAATTCAATCTAGATCTGCAGGTGGTCCATTAGCACAGGAATCATCAGCAACCGGTCCTGTAGAAGCACGAACACCTGGAATTCCATCTGGAGGCCCACCCGGAGGTCCACCTCCACCGCCACCAGCAGGTCCTCCTGGAGGTCCAAGAGGTCCTGGTCAAGTTCCTGCTCCGGGTCGCCCAGCAAGTCCTGTTTCCCTAAGAGGGGCAATAATGGGAGAGCTTAAACAGCTATTTGCTAAGAGAAAGAGTCAATCAGGCTAATAAGTTCTACCAATCAATAAATTTAAATTCTCCTATTTTCTATTCCATTATTTCATAATTTAAATTTAAAGTTAATTTGTACAAAGACACCGCTTATCCTAAAAAAAAACTCTATTAGTTTAAATTTCAATTAAAATTAAAAATTTTAAAAACTTATCTAAATAAATACCAAGTTTATAGTTTATTGGTTAAACTAATTGGATGCTACGAAAGATATATCCTTAAAAATTCCAACAGTTAGGGTAGTTCATGATCTGCAACGACAATTGCTTGAAATGACTTCTTTTTTGAGGGTTGTCAATAATTATTATAAAAAGAAAGCAAATCTTCATTTAAGTGAGGATTATTTAAATCAGAAAGATTCTTTTAATTTTCCAGACAGTATCATACTCTTTGAAGCTTGGATGTATTTAGGTATTCGTGCACTTTTCCCCCGTGTTGTACTTCAATTTCAATTCCCTGGGTTTTTAAGAGGCGAAAGAATAAGAAATATATTTCAATTTATTTTTTCCACTTCACGAGGTTTTGGTTTTCCCATTTATTTTGGACCGGAATTCTATCATTATAGATTTAAATTAGCAAAGATTTTTGATCCTTTATTAAAATGGGTTTATACGGTATCTCACCGAGCGAATCAAGCAATTGTTGTAGGAAATAAACGTTTAAAATCTAAAAGACATCATCCAGGAGAGTTTGAATCTGTTATAATATCAGAATATGATACTAATGAGTATAAAGGAATCGATACTATTTTGCATGGATATTTTAAAAATACAGCAAAACCTTTAGGTAAATTTTCTTCATTGGGAGATTTACTCCAAAATTCTACGTTTAATTATTCTATTGGTGATCATGCAATGAAGATTGAAAAAAATGGTGCGAAGATAATATTGAATCTCCGCTTAATTAACCATGATACTATCGTTAAAAATTATGATATTGACTTCCATTCTTATGTTAGAGCTCTGTTGAATACAAATAAATTATTAAATCAAAAAATTGAATTCTACCAGGAAAAAAGAAATAATCTCATAAGCAATTTAAAGAAGATTGATAAATTTAAATTTAGACTGGAGCGATCCAAGCACTCTGCAAAGGAATTTGCTAGGATATCTCAAAAACTCTCAAAAAAATATCCAATAATAGATAGATATGACCATTATAAGACTTTATTAGAAAAAATTAGAGTCATGTTATTCACTACACCAATTTATATGCATACAATCCATAATTCAAAGGAATACTATAATTATTTACCGCTCTTAAAAATAGAAAGAAATAATTCTTTTAAATTCAAACACGAATCAACAAATTCAATTTTATTATCATATATTAAAAATTATGAAAAAAAACACAAGTTTAATTTTGAAGAAGAAGAGGTTGTACATAAATTAAAGCAATTACAAGATAATATGGGAAAAATGTGGTTATCGTTCAAAGAAAAACAATTTAATTTTGCATTAGAAAAATTAAATGAATTATCATGTCTTGTTATTGATGATAAGAATTATATGAAGAAAGTAGATGAGCTTTTGGATACACTTCTGCCAATTATAGCAATATATGAAATTTTTAACAGACCATTATTTGAATCAGTTTATCCCGAATCTATTCCTCAGATTAAAAGACCTGGAAACTACATTGCCCGTTTTATCGCTTCAAAATATAATCCTATAGGTACAAATTTAATGAAACTATTTAATAGATTAGCATTTCAAAATTGGAGTTATTTTATATTAAAAAAGGGATTGAATCGTAAAGAATTTTTTAATTATCTTTTAAGACTACCAATTTGGAAACACATACCCGCATATGTAAAAGAAAGAATATTAAAGCAAAATAGTTAAAAAAGAAATACGAATTTTAAAACTCTAAAAATCCAGGGTCATCAAAAATATCATCAATCTTTCTTTCTTTCTTAATTTTAGTTTCACTTTCTGCAAATAAAGATTCTTCATCAGTCCGAACACCGCGTTCTAATTCTTCAGTATCAAGTTTCAATAATGCATCTTTTTCAAGGCGTTTAAATTCTTCAGCTTTCATCTTCCAATCATTAACTTCATCCAAATCAACATCTTCTTCATCTAGTAAAATTGCAGCTTTAGTTTTACAAAGATCTGATAGAATAGAATAAGCTAAAGCAAGTTCTCCCCATTCGTGGTCTTTCTTTAATCTTTGTATCCTTCTTTCTAATCTTTGTAGTTCTTGATCAGCATAATAGATATCAATAAAATCTCCAAAAGCATCAACAGGTTCTGAAATTGAATTTATTAAAACTTCTTTTGTTAAATCACAATTTCCACATTTCACTGTGGCAAAAGCTCCTTTCTTTTTAAGATCTGTCACTTTGACACTTTTTTCTCCACATTCCGGACATGTGAAGATCTTTGGAACACGCTTCACACGTTTTGGGGTTACTTGTTTACGTTTTCTCCTTCCCAGTAGAATCACCAAATTATTTCCTTAAAAATGAGTATAACTTCATTTAGAATAAAAAGAAATAAAAACTAAAATATTTTTGCTTTTAAGTGAAAACTTTTAAAGGAATTTAGTAAAATTTTTTAGCAATGATTAATTATTTCAATTACTCTTTTTCATTGAAATGTTTTAGCAATTTTAACAATAGTGAGTGGATTTTAGGTATGGAACATAAAAATTTAACTTTAGAACATGATAAAAACTTAATTGATAACATTCTCGATGATGTTGATATGAGATATATCATTTTTTTCTTCTATATTATTAGGAATGATTTATTTAAAGATTTAACAGATAAGACTCTCATAGAATCGTATAATCGTGTGTTAGTATTAGATGATATTTATAAGAACAACATTGTAAATTTTTGGGATGAAGAGTTTATTGAAATTTATATAGATTTGGGTTTAATTAAAAATATTCGTAGTTTGAAAGAGTTTGAACAAAAAGAAAATGATTTTATTATAAAGTTAGGAGAAGAAACAATAACTATTGAAAGTGACACAATTTCTGTTCCAGATGACACTCTTTTTTTAATAATTAATAAGAAATTTAAATTTTTAACTAGAAGAAATTTTAATTTGGCACTTACGAGGTTAAAAGGTGTGCGATGTGAGAAAAGTAATATTATACATTCTTTAATTTATGAGATTGGAGAACATGATTACGCATTATCAGATGATTTTTATTATATTTTAGACCAATATGGAAATATCTATCAAGCAATTAAAATTGAAATTACAATTGAAGGATTTTATCAAAGGTTTAAAGAAATTCAAGAAAAAATTAGTGAGTATATTAAAATTTTTGATCCTACATTAGATTTGAAACCTGTGACTAAAAAAATAAATAAAGCAATAGAAGAATCTAAAGATATCATAAAATATCTAAAAGATGAGAAAGTAGAACTCCCAGATAAGTTCAATTTTGAAAAAATTAATAAAGATAATGACATCTTTAAAAAATGGAATTCACAACTGATATCACTCTTAAAATATAGATACCAAATTGAACAAATTGATATTAAGTTGAATCATTTAAGGAAATATTATTCTGGTAAAAACAAGAAATATCGATATTTAGAATTTATTGAAAAAGTATCTTTCAATGAAGATGGATTAGTAAACAACATTCAGAATTCATTAGTTGATTTGCGAAAAGAATTGGTAAAAATTAATGAAAAACTTTCTAAAATAACTCAGAAAGAATTAAAATTATTAAATTTAGATTATGAAAGATTAATATTAATGAGTAATGATGATTAAAATTGAATTGTCCCGCTTGTAATATTAAGATGGAACTCTTAGTAGAAGGAATTTTTCAATGTCCTCAATGTAAAAAAATTGTTAAACAAAAAAACAAAGAAACAGAAACAATGGAAAAGAGGATAATTGAGGAAGGGAGTTTTCAAGAGGGTGATTATTTTCATAAAAATGCAAGTTTGAATAAACAATATGAAATCTGTGAAAAAGGAATTATGATCAATAAAACCGAAAACCGGTTATTTGCTACACTAATTTGCCATAGTGCTTATCTAAAGGATGAAAAATATGTGAGATTATCTTGGTGGAAAAATTATCAACACGCAGGTATGTTCAAAATTTATGATAAATATGTTTTAAATAATACGATTATAGCTTTGGAAAAGATTGATGACTCCTTTGATGATATGTGGAATTGGAGAGGAAAATATGGAAAACAAAAGCCTAAAACAATAGAAGATTTAGAAAGAGAAAAGAATTTAGAGATTATAAAATATCGGATTCTTGAAAATCGAACATGTCCTAAATGTCAGAAGAAAATGGATAAAATGAAATCCCATTATGAGTGCCAACATTGTGGAGAAATTGTAATATTAGAAGGATATAACCAACCAATTTTTAATATTTCACCTAAAGAACTCGATTTAAGTTTTCATACTAATTTCCCAATAAACTTTTATTTGCCAGTCAGTGGAATAACACTTAAATGGTTGATGGGTGAGTGGAAAGCATTAGCAGTAATATATTCTAAAAATAATCCCAATAAAAAATGGTTAAGATTCTATTGGTGGGTGCGTGATTTGAGTAATATTTTAAAATTTGGTCAGAGAGAAATGGGAAATGGCACTCAGATGGGTTGGAAAGCTCAGAAGGGTATCTCTTCTCCTAATCTGTATGATAAAAAGCTTGTTAAACCACTGGTTAATGCACTAAAAAATATTTCAAATGAATTAAATTGGATTATAGATGAATAATATTTACTAAACAAATAGAATAAATATGACAGAAGCTCAAGATACAACATGGAAAGGAATATTAAATGAGTTTCAAAATGGAATTGATAAAGCATTAGAAGAATTACAAAAAAGAGACGTAGAAAATATTCCAGGTGCTAAGGACGCTCTTATTCAAAGATTAAATAATATAAAGCTTCATTTCCCGAAAAATAATGGAGATCTTTTTATAAAATCCATTAATGATAAAATTCAAAATGCTTTTTTTCCGAACACCACACATTTTTCCGAAGCTTTTCAAAAGATTTTAAAATCAAGAACTCATGAACAAGATTTTATCATTAATGAATTGTTAAATGGATTTATAACATCTAAAGCTAAAGCTATTGCATCTGGAACTCAAGGACCAATAATAGATAGAATGGTTGAGGCATTTAGCAAGAGAAATGACTTTCATATTGTCGATCATCAATTTTTTGCGATGTTTGGAGATCCAAATAAACCACGTCATTATGTGAAAAAACAGCTTGAAGAACTTGTAAATATGTTTGGACTTGTATCCAAAGAGCTAGTAATTAAAAAGGATATAAGAAGAAGCGAAGAAAAAGTTTACATTTTTTATACATTCCCAGATGAAATTATTCAAATTCTTGAAGAGAAATATTTAGTTATTGATGAACAATTAGGATACGCTTATGTTTCAAATGATTTTGATAGAAATGTATTTATTTGTATGTTTTTAGCAAATGTAGCAATTAATAGAGATAATATTGATAAAATTGGTGGTTCCTATACGATTAACGGAATTTGTGCCATATTTGCATTAATATTATTGCTTAGTTTTATGCCTAAATTAAGTGTTGATGAAACAAATCCTATTTTAAACGATCCCAATTTTAATGATAAAAATATAAGTATTATCCCAAAATCTTGGATGATGAAACAGGTTTTAGAACCTTTATTTGAACCTCTCATTAAAATCATAGCATATAGGATAGGAGGAGGTTCATGGTTATCTAAGATAATTGATTCAGAAATTAATAAAAAAATCCATAATCAAATAAGATTTCTTCTTAAAGATGTTAATAAGTGGATACTTGGAAATTTATGCCGAGTGGAAATACCAATTTTCATTGAGATCTCTAACATCTTTACCGAAATTTTAATAGGTTATGAGGAAGAATAGCATATCTAAAAATTGGAGGTATTATAGTGAGTTATAAGAAAAAATCTACGAGAACGATAAAACCGGGGAGAAAAAGAGAGAAATGGACAGACATTTTACCAAGATATTTAACATTTATCAGTCATATGCGTCCAATTCTTAGAGAAACAAGAAGAATTATTATCGATTTAGACGCAGATTTATTGTTAGATACAGAAATCTTGGATAAGATACGTCAAGAAGAAGAAAAAAGAAATATTCGTAAAGTGAGGGCACTTTCAGAATTTTCTGCTATGTATCGATCAAATGTTTATGATATTATTAAAGATTTTATTATTAAATATCGAGAAAAGATTCCTATAATTGATATTAAGGATTATATTCTAGATTTTCTTCATGAATCCGTTGATGCTTTAAATATATTACGTCACATTACAAATCCCGATGAACTTAATTTAGAGAATACTTACTTATATCAGTTAGTGAAATTTATTGAAAGTAAATTATTTCCAAGAGGAGCAAATCTTAAAATCATATATAATAAATTGCTTCAAGAATCTATTGACTTTTATGAATGTCAACGTCATTTATTACAACCTCATACATTTTATAGAGAAAAATTAGAGAGTTTAGAATATTTTGAAATTCCTAGTATATCTCCAAAGGTTTATCAAATTATTAACAATATAACCTCGTTTTATAACTTAGATCCTAACTTTGGAGAATATCCGGAGAAAAAAAATCATGAGATTCCAATGATCTTAAAAAATGATGTCTTTTTGCCATATATCGATTCAATTGCGAATCCTGAAGAAGAAGCTATAGAAAAAATTGCTGAACGTATAGGTTTACGCCTAATTGATGGAATATTTTTAGCACCCCAAGAAGATTTTGTAGAGCTATTATTAGAAAATAATTTTTTACGAGAAAATAAACAATCTGATGGGACAATTAGATATTATCCTCAATTTAGTAATGAAACTTTGTTTTTATATTATTTAGCGTTTGCTTCCCAAAGACGAGGTTTTTTATCAAAAGAATTAATTAATTGGATCGCAATGAACTTTTCTTTTTTGATATATATGGGTATCTTAAAGTGGAAATTATCAGACGAAAATATATTCTATGCAATCTTTAAAGATTTACAAACAAATGAAAAAGTTCTTCCATATCTAATGAAACTTATATGCTTTCCAAATTATGTAGGATTAGATAAGATGAAAATTAGGGATTCAGTTCAATATCGAAAAGAAATTTTCAATTTTATTGGATCCCAAATTGATAATCTTAAAGATTTTATTAATGAAATTGCAATATATTGTGAAACGTTTGAAAGTAAAAAATAGAGAATATTAAATTAAAAATAAATAATTGAGCAAAAATGAGCAAACCTAGTAATAAAAATGAAGAAAATATTGTATTTGTTGATGATGTAATAAAAGAACGACTCGGAAAATATGGAGCTGTCTACCTTCCCTCAGATATTAAAGAGACCGTAAACGATATCTTAGGAAATGAAAATAAAAAAGAAATATTAGATGATTTTTTTAATGCATTAAAAAAATATGATGAGTTCACTGAGTATTTAAAAAATACCAAATTGGCCCCTAATTTAACGGTACTTTTATATGGACCTCCCGGTACTGGAAAAACTTCCCTAACAAGAGGTTTTGCAAAAAAACATAAAATACCAATTTGTATTGTAGAATCAGATAGACTCGTTTCACCGTTATTAGGTGATACTATTAAAAATATTCGAGGAGTTGTTGAATTAGCAGCTGAAATTGCCAAAGAAAGAGGTGCTTTTATCTTGTTTTTTGATGAGATAGATGCTATAGGATCTGAAAGATCTAATATTCATGAAGTAGGAGAAATTAAACGAGCAGTTATCTCTTTCCTCCAAGTTATTGATAGAATAAATTATGAAGCTGTACCTCTAGCGATATTTGGGGCAACAAATCATCAACATCAGTTAGATTCGGCAATATGGCGCCGCTTTACATTTCATTTTAAATTTGACTTCCCAGATTTTCATCTGAGAAAACAAATTATTGAATCATTCATGGAAAAACTTAAAAATGCAAAAATTGGAATTGATGATTTGATTTTTTCGAATTTGAATAATGAATATAAAGAAATTTTAGCATTATCAAAAGAATTAGAGAAAAAATTAGGACGCATTATTTCTGAATTTGATGACAATATTTTCTGGGAAGAATTTAGCAAAAAAAGTAAAGTAGAAGGACTTTTAAGATTAACATATGGATATTCTGGTTCTGATATAGAAAGAGGGACGAGAGTTGCTTTATTGAAATCAATCAATACAGGAATTTTAACATATGATCTTTTTTATAATTCAATCAAATTAGTTGGGGGTACTGCTACCCACGTTGAAAGACAAGATATCTTAAGTGAAACTAGGCAGCCAAGAGCATATATTAATAGAAATAAGGAAAATAGATCAAAATTAACTGGTCCTCCTGAAATATAACCATTTTATTTAAAAATTTTTTTCTTTAAAATTATGAGCAATAACAAATTATTTGATTTAGACAAAATAAAGAAATTAACTGATCCTATTGAAGAACTCCAAGTACAATTGAATCAGTTAACTGAAACATCTAAAAATGCCACAGAAAATATTAAGATTTTTGAAAGGGAATATGTTGATAGAAATTTCCAAGTTCAAATAGAAAATATCGAAGATTTGTTAGAAGAAATAACTAGCAAATTAAGTCATATATCAAAAATTAATCTTAATAAATTTCTAGAATTAAAGGACCAGTTAATAGAAAAATATAAAGAAGGTTTTAAAGATAATTTAAAAAAATTGAACGTAAATCAAGAACTTACAAAATCTATAGGACTTGTTCTTATAGAAGATAAAAAAATTAGTAAAGTCATTGATTTTGTCTCTTTTATTCCTTCAATTCAGATCTCGCAATGGTTAGATCTCCTAGATTCATTAAAACATAATACGCTTTTTCTAAAATCAGTAAAAAGATTTAAAAATTATTTTCAGGATTTAATACAAACAAGATTTAATATAGAATTGAGTAAAATTCCTGAGGGTACAGATTCAAAATTAATAAAAGACTATGAGAGTTATTTCGAAAAGGATTCCACCTTAACATTCAGTGATTTCTTACGAAAAATTGAGAGTCAATTAACTCAACAAGACATAACTGAAAAAAAAAGTCTTATCAAAAGAGTTAGAGAGAGAGAAGAAATTGAAAAATTAAAAAAGAAACAAGAAGAACAAAAAGAAACTTATGAAAGTTATCTAAAACTCTCTGATAGAGAATTTAGGAGAATGAGACGGAAGAAAAGTAGAGAAAAATTAACTGATATTTCTCTTGAATCAAAAGCAAAAAAAAATCTTAAGTTAAGTAATGAGGTTTCTGAAAAAATTGAAAAATTTAAATCTCAACTTGAAAAAAGTTTTAATGAAAAATATATGATTCAAAAAGATGAGGATAAAGATCCCCTTGATTTAATCAGAGAGAGAAAGAAAAGAAAAGAAAAAGAGTATAAACAATACAAGGACCATTTTGAAAATCCTTAGCTTAGATAAAAAGAGGTATTGAGTATTCCAATAAATAATTTTAAGGTATCCATTGGCTCACAAGAAATTCCAATAAAAGATAGATTTACATTAATTAAGGGAAAAATTAAAAAGAATCTACTAAATGAATATAAAAATGATATTTACCTTGAAATATCTGAGAATTTTAATATAATTCCTATTGAAAAATTTATAGGGTTTTTACAGGAAGAATCTAAAGAATTTCATGACCTATTAAAATCTAAGAAAATACTAAATCTTATTCATGAATATCGTAAAAAAATTTCCAATAATATAATGATCTCTTCTCAATTTAATGAAATACTGCAAGATCTAATTACTATTCTCAGATTCAATCTACTTTTAAAAGAAAAAGAGTTTTTATTAAATGAATTAGAATTATCAGAAAAGTTTAAAAAATCAAGCGATATTACAGCTATTACAGATTTATTAAAAAAATTGAATGAATCTCTTAGTATTAATAAAAAGAAATTACAATTTTTGGAAGAGGATTTTTTTCAACAAAAAAACCAAGTTGATCAGTTAAGAACAGCAATAAATGAATATGATTCAAGAATTCAAGAATTAACTAAACAAAAAAAAGAATGTTTTAGTCAAATTAATAGGATCACTCGAGAAATGACTGGAGATACTCTAGAACCATCAAGTGAATCATATAATAATTTCACAGATTCTGGCGTCAAAATAACAAACGCAGAAAAAATAAGAAATTTTCAAAAAAAAGCTAAAGAGATACAGTTCAAAATTAATAAATATAAATCAAAAAGAAGTCAAACTCAATTAATATTAGGAGAAAAAACCCCCATTTTTGAAATCTATGAAAAGGATTATCAAGCATTATTAGAGATGATCAATACTGAAGAAAAAAGATTAATTGAGTTAAAATCCGAGCTTAAAAATAAAATTAGAGATGAAGAAAATACATTCACTCACTCTATTGATTTAAACGATTTCAAATCGATAAGACCGTTGCAAGAAATTAAACATGCTTTAGAACAAATAGATACTGAATTAAATAAGATAATAATTCCAGAAGAATACAATAATCCTCAGAATCCGAGTGATTTCTCTCTAATTGTTAAAAAACTAAAGAACTTAGATGAAAATATCAAAAATAATGAATCAGAAATTGTAATCAATATAAAAAAAAAAGAAATTTATAATATTTTCGAACAATTTAGAAAATTAGAGAAATATATTCACGGGATCGAATCAATTTTAAATAAATTTTTATTAGCTATTAACATCAACTCTCAACCCAGAATTATAATTAATGATAACAATCAGAACTTTTTTATTGAAATAAAATTCATTAGAACTGATAATGAAAAAGTTGATTTTGATGGATTAACTACTCCCGAAAAAATTTTTTTCATGATTACTTTTTATCTCTCAATTAAACTTCAAATAAAAGAAGAATATATTATCTTTTCAAATTTATCTATTTTAAGCAAATATAATAAAGCAGGGTCAATTTATAGAACAATTAGAAAAATTTTGCCAATATTTGAAATGGACAAAAGTTTATCAAGATTCAATTTAGTCTTTATTATCTCAAATTTAGAATTAAAAAGAGAAATTAAAAATTTAAAAATCAATACTTTACAAGAAAGCTGATTTTAATGTCAATTGAAAATAGTAGTAATAATGAAGTTGTAAAAAATATTACAAGACTTATTTTAACAAATCCTCAAAAAATTATTAGAGAAGAAGATCTTAGAAATTTAAGCAAAAATTTCAGTTTTGAGCAAATTATGAGTGATGTTTATTTGAAATTAAGAAATGTAGGTTTTGAACTTATAAAAACCAAATTCATTGAACAAGATTTTTATATTTTAACTTCTGATGGTAAAGATGATAATATAACGCCTTCACAATACGGAATTTTAGCTTTAATATTAGCTTTAGGTAAGGAAATTGATGAAAATATAAAAATTGATGATTTAAAAGAAATCTTTGCCGAATTATGGGATACAGATATTCAATTCCTAATTAATAATGATTATTTAAGAAGGTTTGATGAGTTAGGGCTAATTAAAGTCACACCTTTAGGGAAAGCAACAATGAAAAATATTATCAAAGAATTAGAATTAAAAAATCTACTTAATATCTTTGAAAACGACTGAAATATTAAATTTAAAAAAATAAAAAAGAGTTATTCCTCAGGTGGGCTTTCTAAATCCATTTTAAATTGTTCAAATATTTTTTTAACGCGCTCTGCTGAAGGACCTGTCCCTCTTACTTCATTTTCGTCTACTATAATTTTACCATTCAATATGGATATGATATTTTGGTCTTCAATATAATTTACATGCCCTTTTGAAAATATGGCTGCGATCCGTTCCGCAAGAGCAACCATCGGAAACGGTTCTTCTTCTAAACTTACATAATTATAAAAATTACTTCTAATAAATAATTTTGGGAATGCCTTATTTTTTTCATTTTTCGCATTCACTAAAATTAGATTTGAATCCTCAGAAATTCCTTTTAATTGTCCAACAAAGAACTTATCTTTATCAAGATAGACTTTAACAATCTTATCAATTAATGTACCTAATTCTGTATTATATTGCCTTATTGACATAATAAATCAGAACTTTCTTAGTTAATATTATAATTATTTTCTTTTGTTTTTATTCTTAATTTAACTAATTTAAAATACAATTTATAAGTTTGGAGATGTTTTCTCCGGTTTTAGCACTTGTAACGAAAATTTTAAGGTTTGGATTAATCTCTTTCGCATCTTTTACCATATCTTCAATTTTTACGTCTATTACATCTTTTAAATCGATTTTATTAATAATCGCTATATCAGAATATTTAAAAAGCATCGGATGCTTTCGAATAACCCATGGACCTTCTGTTATAGATACTATTATAATTCTTTTTTCAGCACCTAAAATAAAATCGGAGGGACAAATCAAATTCCCAACATTTTCTATAAAAAGAATGTCAACTTTACTTAAATCATGATTTTTTAAAATTTGAGAGATGTGATATGAATTAAGCGCACATTCCCTCCCTGTGTTGATTTGGATCGTTTGCACGCCATGTTTTTCAATTCTATCAGCATCGATTCTAGTAGTGACATCCCCATTAATAACAAGAATTTTATAATCTTTAGCTATTCTTTTTGCAATATTCTCAATTATTGCTGTTTTACCGGCTCCAATTGCCCCCACTATATCGAAAGCTCTGACATTTTTCTCTTTTAATATTTTTTTATTCTGTTCCGCTAATCTATCGTTATTTTCAATTAAATCTTCGTTTAATTCAATAATTAGTGAAACCTTTTTTTCAGACATTTTGATTAATAGGGCACTCTTTTGAATTTAAAAGAATATGGAAATAAGGAATTAATCCTTGATAATTTTTTTGGATTCGAAGGAAATATATAGAGAAGAATTTATCTCATTGGAAATTGATATTTAAAAACAATATAAGCTCCTAAAATTCCACCCAATTCAGGTAAGTAAAATAAAATAACATAAGGGTCGGTCCAAACATAAAAAATAACTGGAAATATCCTAAGTATAATTATAATCAATAAAAAACTTCTTCCATTCATTCTAAGTGGAAGGAAATACATAAGAGCAGTAATTTTTCTATTCATAATTGGAAAGAGTGAATAAGATAATAACCCCAATATTCCCCCCCATGCTAAACCAATATAAATTGGAAGCGTAGACTCTAAAGGATAAATAGAAATTAATGATATTCTCAATAGAAAATAAAATAAAGCTGTGAATAAACAACTAATTATATATAATTTCACTAAAAATTTTTTCCCAAAGCTAGTTTCGATATTTCTTGCCATAAAATATAGAATAAATAACATAATAAATAAGAAAAATAAACTCAATAAATCACCAGAGCTAACAAAAAGACTAGTAAAAAAAGTATGATATGTGAATTTATATACTAATCCATGTAAACTCAAAGAAAAATATTCAGGGATTCCATAAGATGCAAAAATTATAGAAACGATGGAGAAAATTATAATTGTAATAAATAAAATTTTTGTGCCTTGATATTGAGACCTCTTCTCATAAGATCTTTCATAACTTCTTAATGTTCTTTCTCTTTGCTTTTCTTGTCTTTTTAAATATCTTTTCAAATGTTTAGGCTCTTTATCTAAATAAGCGCGATAGGGTGATCTTCTTATCTCACTTTGTTCGTACTGTTTTTTAGATTCTTTCTGAGTAGTAGGAACAACTGGTACGTGTTTTAATTCAAATGTACACTCGTGATTTTCGGGTAAGCGATGTTTTTTACAATAAGTTCCTCCACAGTATTTACAAGTAAATGGTAAATAACTAATTTGATCACCACAAAATTCGCAATATGTCAGTTTAAGTCACCAAGCAAGCACTAAATTAAATTAAAAACTTCTATGAAGATTAAAAAGTATAATAATTTAAAATTATCATCCTTCATAATTTTTACTTTTTACAATTTCAATTCTAATCATCTAATCTCGTTCCAAGGATTTTGAAAAATAAAGAACTAAAAAACATATTAAGCCTTTATAAGTCCAGTCTCTCCTTCAATATCATGTAATATAAGGATTATTGCTACCTGGAGCATAAATAATCATGTATGTTATTATTAAAAGCACTAATAATGATCCACAGAGCATTAAATAAATTTTTTTATTCCATTTCCAAATATTCTGTCCATCTAAAATTCCTATAGGAATCATATTAAATGTACCTAACATGAAATTTAAATTCGCAGCTAACCCAATTAGCATGTTAAGTGGATAAAATGGAATTATGAATGAGATTCCGAATAGCACAATACCATATATAAGATTAACTGTCGGACCTGCAGCTTTACACAAACCAGTAGTTCTATCAATTTTACTTAATCCTAAAACAACAACAGCTCCCGGTAGAGCTAATGATGGAAAACTTACTCCTCCTGAAAATAATGAATAAATGTTAAAAATAACTCCAATAACTGTTAGGATCATTCCAAAAGTTAATAACCTAAATTTAGTTTGAAGTTCAAAATGTATTGCTACTTGTCTATGCCCTAATTCATGAAAAAGAAAGGCTGTAGCATAAAATCCCGCTAACATAAAAATTGCCCATTCTAATCCTGGATATGTTATCAAACTAGGATAGAACGTGAGTAAACCAATAATAAAAATCAAGGACACACCAAGTACAAAATGAAACAATTCTGATTTATGAGGTAATAAAATTCCCTTAAATTTAATACCCGAATCAGGATTAAACGCATCTACAGGTACTTGACTTTCTGATCGATACCAAGTATACGTTCCATCTGTAGTCCCTCGTATGATTCCTGGGGTGTCTGATTGCTGATATGTTTCTTCGTGAGACATATGAATTACTTGAGGAGGTATATTATAGGTTTGGTTTGTTATTGACGATTCTTCTAATATTAAACTTTCTCTTATGATATTGCAATCATGATTGATTGGGTCCTCATGTCTTGTACAATAAAAGTATTTGCAATCATTGCATTTAAAGGGGTCTCCAATTATTTCTTCACCACAATGAGCACAATTTGGCATAATTATTACCTATGATGATTTATTAAATTTTTCAAAAGAATTGTTTCTTAATAAATTATAAAATTAAAGATTTAAATTTTTATTTAGAATTCTTTTTGTTTATAATTTGCTTAAAGACTTAAACTTTCTGTTGAAAGACTTATTAATGCTAAATTAAGTAAAATATATTAACCCGAATTACACTATTTATTTAAAGTTAAAGATTTCATAAGTGTGTAATATGAGTGAAGATAATGATGAAAATGATATGTCTTTGGATGAGGAGCGTAAGAAATTAAAAGAATTGGGGGTTGCTAGTACCTGGGGTATTTTAACAACTGGAGAAAAGAAAAAAAAAACATCTGAAGACGAGGATAAACCAGTTTTTAGAGGATTCAAATAATAAATTCAAAAAGTAATTATTATTTCTTATTTAGATAACTTAATTTCATTCATCTAGCAAATTTTACTTATAGAAATCTCTACTAATATGAGTGTATTAGATAAATTTACATACTTTTTCTTTCTAGTAATAAGAAACAATATACTTCTTTTTAATGATTAATATTAATGAATTTAATAGTTTAATTGAACGATATATTAGTGAAAAAAGTTAATTAATGATGATTAGATAATTTTCCTTTTAAAGAAATTCCTTCTCAGATAATTGGAAATACAGGATTAATTCTATGATTATAAGGCTATAGAAAATTAACTCTTTTACTTGAAAGAGAAACAAAACTGTTTGATAAGCCTGAAAATATAGGGAAAAAGGAATGATAAAACTTAATAGTTTCCAAAAAATAATTATAGTTCAATAAATAAGAATTAATTAATAACAAAAAATGTAGGGAATAGGATAAAATGGGTCATAGGGTATATTGTCCTACATGTGAGCGAGTGGTAGAGCTTCGACGTAAGAATTTTGCCCATCAGTACCATGAGATCCTGTGTTTTACTGTAATCTTAACCTTAGGATTAGGTTTGATCATATATTTTATATTAAAATATAGCAAGAAACCAAATACATGTCCAAATTGTGAGTCTATTTTTGATTTAAAAAACCTTCCCTCACAAAATATAGATATTACTCGAAATTTGAAGGCAACAGATAGATTTACTTTACCATAACTTTCATTTCTTTATTGCATCTTGGACATGTTTTATCATCACCAGTGAGTTGTCTTTTCATTATTGTTTTTTGATATTTGCATTTTGCATTTGGACAGATCAGAGTATATTTACTTAACTTTATTGGGTGTTTTCCATTAGCCTTATCTCCCTTATTTTCACTTTTAATTTGTTCTGCTTGATCGGATACGGATTTCTTTTTTCTTGACTTTTTTTTGATTTCATCTGACTTTAACCATTTGTCTAAACCCATTCAATCTCACTTTAGAAAATTCTTGTTTTTGTTGATAAAACAGACAAAATATCAATAATAAAGTAATTGTTCCTTAAACTTAAAACCTAATAAATAAAAAATGAGAAAAAAATAAAAATTTGATTATCAGCACTTATGACTAAAATACTTGAACCTCTCCCGCGATAAGTCTCTTTCTTAAATCGAAAAAACTTTCCTTACTTAGTTTTTCATTTGATACTTCCTCTGCGATTTTGCATACTGAATCAAAGTTCACATTATCAGCAGGAATTAATTCAATTGAATTTACCCATGGATCAGTTATTGGCCTTCCAATCTGAGACAATAATTTAACATGTGCTTCTATAATATCTCCTTGTCCTCGTTTTACAATTTCTCTCGCGATCTCTGTCCCAAGAACGTTATAAAGCTTCCCTACATGATTGATTGGATTCTTCCCACATACAGCTTCTAAGCTCATTGTTCTACATGGAGTTATAAGACCGTTTGAACGGTTGCCACGTCCTACTTCTCCATCATCTCCGGCTTCAGCTGATGTGCCAGTAATGGTCAGATACATGATTCCCTTTTCGATATTATCAGCTACATTTACTTGGCATGTAACATCGCGTTCTGGGATAATATCTGCGGCTAGATCTAGAACAGCTTCTTTAATTTGATTTGTATAACTAACATATTCACTAGCATCGTTGATATATTTACTTATCATTGCCGCTGCAACAGTAATTCCAATTTCATTACCTATTCTTTCGGTCATAACTTTCACATCTTCTCCAGAAGCAGGGCATTTATCTTTAAATGCATCCGAGTTAATTAACTTTTCAGCTTCAAGAGTAATTCTTTCCACATCCGAATAAGGGGCATATCCAACACCAAAACTCGTATCATTCGCTAGTGGAACTTCTTCAGTATGGTGCGATTCATCAAATACTCCCGTCAAATCTATTGAACCTGGTCGAACGGCATAATCAAATTGGATATCTTTATTTAAATCAAGGTTTCTAAAAATATCTGAAAGGATTTTACGCTGAGTTTCTATACATATAGTTGGGATTGGAATATATTCGAGTTTATTTGTACCATCTCCGCATTCTGTAAGTATCTGATTTATAGCTCTCCCAACAATTAGAAAATATTGTGGCTGAATAATTTGGCCACCGCCATACTTTGGTTTTGCAGTACCTCCAACAAGAGCAGCCTTATCGACATTATGATGGTACACACGACCAAAATTATCAAGATAATAAAGACATAAGGCTCTAGAGCAAGCATCAGCAACAGCATCACAAACAGTATCAGGATGTCCAATTCCTTTCCTTTCGCAGAGTTCTGGGAAATTACTTTTTTCAATAGGCTTAAAATCCGCTAGACTCAATTTTAACATTTCATTTAACCAACTTCTTAAATAAATAGTTCATTTAAATATGTTTTTAAATTAATTATCAGTTAAATTCCTTATTAAATGGAAGATGCAGTTGTTGCACTTCATATTTGATTATAAATAATAATATTTATAATATTTGTTATTATTAATATGCACATAAAGCATAAAAAAAATATTGTTGTTCATGGAAATTTTACCATCTTTGACCGATATCAAGCGTTTACGTAAAAAATTAGACATTAACCAAAAAGATTTAGGAAATATATTAAACATTCCGCAGTCTACTATTTCTAGAATTGAAAGCGGAACGATAGATCCACCATATTCTAAATATAAAAAAATATATGAATATCTCGAAAATGAACGGAAAATACGAGAAAAGTCGAAACGACATGCAGTAGATATAATGGTGCCGAATATAATATCTATTGAACGTAGCTCAACAATAAGAAATGCAATAGATTTAATGAATAAACATGAAATCTCGCAATTACCCATAATCGAAAATAATCAGAACTTGGGTAGTATAACTTCAAAAAAAATACAGAAATACATAACAGATAATCCACAAATTATCAATATGGATATCTCTCTTATAAAAGAATTACCATTTCCCGAAATCGATAAAAATTGGAATGTAAAGGATATATCTGATCTGCTCTTAAAATATCCTGCTGTTTTGGTAAGAGAAAATAACGAATATATTGGAATAATTACAGATTCTGATCTTCTTAGATTACCTAATAAAAATAAGTAAATTTCTTATATTTTTCAACTTTTCATGGTAAAAGTAATAAATTTGGAAATTAATATTGCTAAATAGAAAAAAGAATAATTTTTTAATACAATATAGTTTTTTAAAGATTGGATTTAATGATTGAAAAGATACTTCAAGAGATTGACATTTTATTAAACAATGCTAATTACGAGACGTTAGCATTGGGTAATTTTGCAGTTAAGAAAAGTAAATTCTGTTTTGATCTTTTAGCTAAAAAAGATGATTTTGTATTTAGTGTAAAGGTTTTTCCAAATATTGATAATTTAAATCTTGAAGTTATTCGTGATATTAAATCCTTATCAACAATTCTCAAATCAAAACCTTTACTAATTGGAATTAGGAATAGATATCAGAAGTTAGAAGATAATACAATTTATATAAGAGAAGACTTACCATTTATTACACTTAATACACTTGAGAATATACTTAATAATAAATATCCGCACATCTTAGCAAGAAGAGGAGGTGGGGTAATATTTCTGGATGGAAATTTAATGAAAACGCTAAGAGAAGAACAAACTATAACTAGAAAAGAACTTTCTGAAAAAATAGGCGTAACCAAAAGAACTTTGTGTGCATATGAAAATGAATCTATGCGCCCTTCTGAGAAAATTGCTGAAAAAATATTAGAGACATTAGAAAATAAGGATCTTTTCAAGAAAATCAATATATTTGCATGGCCAATTAAAACTGATATCGAAAATAACGAGGAATTTGAAGAAAAGGAATTAAGCCAATTTGAGACTCATGTACAGGATATCATTAATAGTATCGGGCTTTCTTCTTATTGGTATAAAAAAGGTTCTATCCCTTTCAAATTGTCTTTATATTCTACTTCAGATAAGAAAGAGTCAGAAGGATTTTATCCTCTCTTTTCTGGTATATCAGAAGAACAAGGAAAACTGAATGAAATGGATTTTAAGTGTTTAAAAAGATTCACAAATTTATTCCACAAAACCTCATTATTTATAATAAATAACGATATAAGAATTCCTGAAATATTTAAAAAAGATAAAATTCCTATTGTTAAAATTAAAAATTTAGAAAAAGTAGATGATGAAGAAGAGTTCATTGAACTCATCCATGAATCCTAAGGATAAAATAGATTTAATTTGTGGGATAGACGAGGCTGGTAGAATTTAATTCATTTCGAATTTCATGTTAAAAGGCTCTGTCTTAGGCCCTATGGTTTTATGCGGCATTTGCTTTATTGAATCAAATCTAAGTATTCTTTCTAGAATTGGGGTTAAAGATTCAAAAAAGTTATCACCGCAGAAGAGACGACAATTCTCTGAGATTTTGAAAAAAAGTTGTCATTCCCATAAGATAGTTGAAATTAGTGCTCAAGAAATTGATGAGAGAGTAAACAATAAAATTACTATGAATCGGCTTGAGGAGTTAAAGATGGCTGAACTTATTAACGATTTAAGACCTGATATTATATATATAGATGCTGCTGATGTTAATGAAGAAAGATTTGGAATCTCTATTAAGCGTTTATTGAATTATAAGCCAAAAGAAGTTATTTCTAAACATAAAGCGGATGATCTTTTTCCTATAGTTTCAGCAAGTTCTATTGTGGCTAAAGATAAAAGAGATACACTAATTAACGAAATTCATAGCAAATATGGAAATTTTGGATCAGGATATCCTTCTGACATGAGAACTATCAAATTTCTAAGAGATTATATAAATAAATATAAAAAACCACCAAAATTCGCAAGAAAATCATGGGATACAACCAAAAAAATTATAGAACAAGAACTATCTACAAAAAAAATAACTAATTTTCTTAACTAAATACTTTTTTTACTACTAATATTATATGATTGGCAGCATACTTATGAATATTTACTCTCTCTATAATATTGTATCCCGCTTTTTCAAGAATTGTTTTCTCTTTTTCATAAATATACTCAGATTTTTGAAGACTGTCAATTGATTGAGATTTAATTGCAATAATAAGTATACCATTATTCTTTAAGTAATATGCACAATTCGATAAGGCGATTTCAGCTTGATTTGGCTGCGCTACATCTTGATAAATCAAATCTATTTCTGTAAAAATATATTTAGCATATTCCTCTGGAAATCGGGCATCTCCTAATATGGGAATAATATTTGTTCTTTCTGACGTATTTTGAATTAGTTGTCTCATACTTCTTTCTGCAAATTCTACCCCATAAATGATTCCAGAATCTATAATATCTGATAAGTGAGAGATAGAAGTACCAGAAGATGCTCCTAAATATAGACATTTTAAATCTTCTGCTAAAAAATTAGTTATAGGGTTTTTTAAAATTAAAGCTGCTAATTTACTTCTAAATGGATCCCATTCTCTATACTCCAACCCCTTATAATTAATTAGTCTTTCACCATATATATTTTTTCCAATAACTGCATTCTTAGTATATAATTTTAATTTTTCTTGATAACCAGAAATAAACACATTGGAAAACTTCGGATGGTCTCTAATTTCTATTTTAGACATCTTATAATTTTCTCTTTATCTTCTTTTTTTTTATGACATTCTTTTTTTACTCTTTCCTGATGTTGCCTTTTTAGGTGGACTAGGATACTTCTCTTCAATTTCTTTTATTTTATCTTCGATATCTTTTTTTAATTTATCACCTATAAATTCTCCCTTAAAATTGTCCACCTTAGCAGCAACTCCAATTTTTCCTGCCACAACTCTAGCTATCTTCCCTCTTGTCCATGGTGTTGCCGATCTAATCTGATTCCATTGAAAGATTAATCCATGTTTAGGTCTTTTTTCACCCGTCTTTAGAAAACGATATAATGCTTTTTCAGCACCTAATAATTGAATTCTAGAAGCAGGCATATAAGCTAATTTCTGTAAAGAACCCGCCTTTGCTATTAATTTAGCACCTATCAATGGACCGATAAGATTATTAATATTTGGAGCAGCTCTTTCCATTAAATCTTCTAAATGATTTTCTAATTGTTGTCGATATTCATCTAAGGAAATTATTTGGTGGGCATAATTTTGGATTATTGAAAGATCAAAATTAGCACCCATCGACTCTGAAGCGTACTTTTCCAACATCTTAATTTTACTTTCATTTATAACTAAATTTGTTTTTAGATTTTCGAGAGTAAAATTCTCTCTCGAACCTAATATTGAGATTAATCTTGCTAAAGTTATGTTATCTTCAACAATTTTATCAGTCAACTCTGGGAAATGCAAACCATACCATTCTCTAAGGTGACTTGAAAATAAACTAATAGATTTCTTTATTACATCTAATACAGTAATAACCTGAGTAATTATGTTATCTGTATGACCACTTGCTTTACTTATTTCTCTTCTTGTTAATTCGTCACTTACTCTCTTATATTGATTTAGAATTTCTTCTCTGGTTTTTTTTATTCCAATTCTTTTTAAATTATCTTCTAAATTTAAACGAAAATTTTTAATTTCTATGGAATTTCTCTGAAAAAATGTTTTATATCCCAACTTTTCTGAAGTTAGCGCTTCTAATTTTTTATTATCAAATAAGAATTCATTAAAACCAGAATTTTCTAATTGTAATAAAAAATTCTCAAATACTTTTTGAATAACATTATTTGATAACGCATCATAAAATTCAAGAATTTTTTTGTAATCATCATCAAAATCAATGAAATTTAAGATGTTTCCAGTCTCATCAAATGCAAATATTCCAATTAAAGTATCTGCTATGTAAGATTTCATTATGATTGGCTAATTTATACTTATTTTTCCTTCATTAATAATTATTATAAAACTATAATCATTATTGTCTTTTAAAAAATGCTAGAAGTAAATCTTTCTGGTTTAAAATTAAAATCTCCTATTATTTTAGCCTCAGGAATATTAGGCGTATCTTTTTCTTCAATGAAAAGAGTAATTGATGCTGGAGCTGGTGCTGTCACTACAAAATCTATTGGATCAAAACCAAGAAAAGGATATAAAAATCCATCAATAATAGAGATATATCCTGGAACATTTATGAATAGTGTTGGCCTTGGAAATCCTGGGATCAATGCATTTATCTCAGAAATAAATGAAATTAAAAAAAATAACATTCCGTTGATAGTAAGTGTTTTTGGTAATACAAATGAAGTTTATCTTGATGTAGCAAAAAGAGCTGAAAAGGCAGGTGCCGATGCAATAGAAATTAATATTTCGTGCCCTCATGCTGAAGTAGCCTCTATAGGAATTGATAAAGATTTAACTTACGAAATAGCAAAATTATTGAAAAATAACCTTACTATACCTCTTTTTGTTAAATTAAATCCTAATGTGACAAATATAAAAGAGATTGCCTTAGCCGCCGAGAAAGGTGGTGTTGACGGAGTAGTTGCTATAAATACAGTATCCGGAATGAAAATTGATGTGAACACTAAAAAGCCAATTTTGTCCCATGGAAGTGGTGGATTATCTGGAAAGGCAATACATCCTATAGCGGTGAAAAAAGTATATGATTTATTCAAAGTTCTAAAAATTCCTATAATTGGATGTGGGGGAATAGATTCTTGGCAAGATGCTATAGAGTTTTTTTTAGCAGGAGCTTCAGCAGTACAAATTGGTACAGCTTTATATAAAGGAACTGAAGTAATCACTGATATTATTGATGGAGTAACTCGATATCTTAGAGATAATGGATATCTTTCTATTAATGATATAATTGGGTTAGCACATCAAGCTAAAACTCAGGAGGTGCCGAATTTTGACTGAAAATATCATAAAAACAATAAAAATTCATAAAATTAGAGATGAATGTGAGGGAGTTAAAACTATTGTTTTTAATATGAAAACAAACGATATTCACAAATATATTGTTCCAAAACCGGGACAATTTGTTATGGTTTGGGTACCTGAAATTGATGAAATCCCAATGTCTATATCTGATTGTGATGATAATGGCAATTGGGCTATTACAGTGAAAAATGTTGGCGAATGTACAAATGCTATGTATAATTTAAAAATTGGTGATTATATCGGGATAAGAGGACCATTAGGTAATTATTATAAAATTCCAGATGATTATTCAAAAGAACTCTTCTTAATTGGTGGTGGAATTGGTATGGTTCCATTAAAATTCCTTTCAACTGAACTAATAAAGAGAAATATAAAACATACGATTATTGAAGGTGCTAAATCTAATAATGATTTAATGTTTATAGAATATTTTAAAGAGTTAACTGTTGGGTGTACTGAAATTCAATATTGTACAGATGATGGAAGTTATGGAACAAAAGGAGTTGTTTCTGATGTTTTTAAAAGATTGATTAAAGAAATTTTGAAAAATCAGTTATCAAAAGTCATTGTCTATTCTTGTGGTCCAGAAAGAATGTTGTTTAATTTATTTCAAATATGCCAAGAATATCATATTGAATTTTATGCAAGTCTTGAAAGGATTATGCGGTGTGGCTGTGGTTTATGTGGCTTATGTGCTTTAGATCCATTAGGATTACTTGTATGTAAAGATGGACCAATTTTTGATTCAGATACTCTAAAAAAGATTCAAGATTTTGGAAAATACCAAAGAGACTTCACTGGAAAAAAAATCTTAATTGAATAAATAGAAATTGTAATTTAAATTGCTTAAATCACAAAATATTTACTTAATCTCTTAATATATTAATTGAGAAATATAAAATCTTTAGAGTAAATCAAATAACTTTTGCTTTAAAAATAATGGGTACTTTAGAAATTGAAAATTATGAAATCGTTAAAAAAATTTCACGAGAAATTATAGATTATTTAATTAAGAACCCAGAAACTTCTCGCGAAAAAATAACAAATATCAAGGGAAGGATAGGTAAGAAATACAAATACAATAAAGTTATAAAAAATGCTATTATCTTAGATTACGCAACATCTGAAGAAAAGAATATTATAACTCAGATTCTGAAAAGAAGAAAAACCAGAACTTTATCAGGAGTATCTGTAATAGCAATTATGACAGAACCTCTTCCTTGTCCTGGAACTTGTATATATTGTCCAGGACAAGATTCTCAACCTGGAAAAAAAGCAGCCCAATCGTATACAGGTCAAGAACCTGCTGCTATGAGATCTATTCATAACAATTATGATCCTTATTTACAAGTACAAAGTAGAATTAATGATTTAGAAGCAATAGGGCATAAAGTTGATAAGATTGAATTAATCATTATGGGAGGTACTTTTTTATCTACTGATCTAAAATATCAAGAAAAATTTATAAAAGGAGCCTTAGAAGGAATCATTGAACAAAGAGTGAGTAGCTTAGAAATTGCTAAAAAACTCGCTGAGACCTCTAAAAGACGTGTTATTGGTATAACCATAGAAACAAGACCTGACTATTGCAAAGAAAAAGATATAGATCGAATGTTGAACTATGGAACAACGCGTGTTGAAATCGGAATTCAGACACTATATGATGAAATCTATGAGTTAGTGAAAAGGGGTCATTCTACTTTTGATAGTAAAGAAGCGATAAGAATTGCTAAGGATGCTGGATTAAAAGTTAATGCTCATATGATGCCTAATTTACCCGGAGCAAGTCTCGAGACAGATATAGATATGTTTGAATCATTATTTTCAAATGTTGATTACCGTCCTGATATGTTAAAAATTTACCCTACTGTTGTTGTTAAAGGAACCAAATTATATAATTGGTGGAAAGAAGGGAAATATTCGCCTTATTCAGATAAAGAACTAATCAATTTATTAGCTGAAGTGAAAATGAAACTCCCTCCCTATGTTAGAATTCAAAGGATTATGAGAGATATTCCTGCAAATTTGATTGAAGCAGGTTGTAAAAAAAGCAACCTAAGACAATTGGTACAAAATAGGTTAATCCAGATGGGCATCAAATGTAATTGCATTCGATGTAGAGAATACGGACTTACTAAAAGAAAACAACTAATTGATAAAAATTATATCGATAATGTTAAATTATTTCGTTTCAATTATGACGCTTCTTCAGGAAATGAGATCTTTTTATCCTATGAAAATCAAATCGAAAACTATTTAATAGGATACCTGCGCTTAAGAAAACCATCTGAATTCGCTTATAGACCTGAATTAAACGACGGAAAAACAATGATCGTAAGAGAAATTAAAATTGTTGGTGAACTAGTTCCAAAAGATACGAAACCAAATTATTACACTCAAATTCAACACAGAGGATATGGAAAATTATTAATGGAAAATGCTGAAAAAATATCATCCGAAGAGTTTGATGCTAAAAAGTTAGCAGTAATAAGTGGTTTTGGAGCAAGAGATTGGTTCTATGATATTGGATATAAATTAGATGGTGTATATGTCTCTAAAAGCCTTAATCATTGAGATTTCATCATGCTTCAAAAAATTTATCTTATTAAAGCTTTTTATATAATATATTTTGTGTATATATATATGTCAATAATCTAGAATTATGATTGAAAATGGCTACTGAAAGGTCTTTATCAAAAAAGAAAATAACCCAACAGACAATTTCCATTTCACCCGCTCTAAAAGATCGAATTGAAAGATATATTCATGAAAATAATAAGAAAAATCCAAAAGATAAGAGATTTAAAAGTATTTCTGCTTTTTATAATGATGTTATGGAGAGAGCTTTGGACAGTTTTGAAAAAGGTAAAACACTTGATGACTTTGAAGCTTTTGCAGACACTGAAATTAAGGGATTTTTCGATAAAATTTCCTTTAAGGGCGTAATCCCCTATTATGAAACTGCTTTAAGAACCAATCGTTATACACCTCCTTTTTTTGAAAAAAATATCTTTTTTTACTTAACTCTAAGAAACCTTTATTTGGATCGAATGGATCCTTATGATATTAGCAGTATTAAGGGTATGTTCAATAGAATCAAAAACTATATGCTTTCAAATAATCTTACAAAAGAAGTTAATTTGGATCTATTTACTGGAAAGACTGGAAAAGAGTTATCTGGAGTATTTGAATATGCAGGATTATACAAAAATTTAACTATTGAAAACTGTAAATACAATGCTGCAATTTTTGGATTGTTAGGTGTGAAATTAACTGACTTTTTGTACTCAGATAAAGATAATTACTTTAGATTTGATTTAAAAACTACAGATTTGTTTTATAGAACAGATTTAGCAAAAAAAGAG
Organism: Candidatus Hermodarchaeota archaeon; assembly: GCA_048885525.1. Taxonomy (GTDB): domain Archaea; phylum Asgardarchaeota; class Lokiarchaeia; order Sigyniarchaeales; family SOKP01; genus Loki-b32. The sequence continues at coordinate 43,122 of JBHLLP010000004.1, forward strand.
AGAATAAAACTCATTAACTGTAATCTGTCTTATTTCTTCAATTTTCTCAAAATTATTGATGACAAGGATTATTATTTTTGGATGAAATTAGCTGAGGATAAAAATGTAATTATTAATTTTAATACTGAAGACATTCAAAATGAATGGGTAAATTTAATCAAGAAGGAAACTGATGAGTTCGGAGAAGAAGAGGATTTTCACCTTTATATGTTAAAATTTTTTAAGAAATTACATTGGATTGAAATTGAAAGTGAAAAGGATCTTATCTTTCAAATTAAATTATCTAGAAAAAAATTTCAAAATGAAAGAGAAATTTTATTGGAGAGCCTTTCTAAAAAATCAGAAATCTTACAAAAAAATGGGAAATATCAAATAAAGAAATTAAGTTGATAATCATTCTTAAGTTTAAAGTCTAAAAAAAAAGAATAGATTTCGTCCTTATTATTCCCTTTTATTCCCCGTTTTTTGTCTTTGTGGATGGACACCTGCGATCCCCTTGATTTTTATTGCAATAAATTGCCCATGTATAATTTTGTTAATGACTATTTAAAGATATATGTTAATAATCTTCTTTTATAATCTCATATTAAATGTTTCTAAAAAACAAATACTAAAAAATTAACAATACAAATATATTATTAGAAAAAAATGTATCTTGTAAATATTAAATTAGCCTCTACCTTCATTCTAATCCTCAGAAACGCTTACATAATTGAACTTTCTAACTAATATAAATTTAAAAATGCTTTAAAATTAATATGATTATGACATCAAAAAAATATCTATCAAACAAAAGAACAACTCAACAAACCATTTCAACATCACCAGCTATTAAAGATTGGGTGAAAAGATATGTAAATGTAAAACATACAAAAAATCCTAATGATGAGAGATATAAAAGCATTTCAAGTTTTTATAATTATATTATGGAGAATGTACTAAAATTTTTTGAAGAAGGGAAAACTATTGATGACCTTAAAAGAGTTGAGGATAAAAAAATTAAAGAATTTTTCGATAGATTTACTTTTAAGGCTACAATACCACTTTATGAAATGGCAATTGAACCTAATAAATATACACATTTTACATTCGAATTTAATACCCGTTTTTTGTTAATGTACCTAGATTTTTTCAGAAGTGAGGTCAAACCCCATAATTTTAACGATATTAAGTTATTTTTTGAAAAGATAAGAACTAGATATGCCACCACCAATATATCTAAAGATATGAAACTGCAATTATTTCCTGTTAAAAATAAAAGGTCTACTAAAGGAACCTTAGAATTTATTGGAAAATATAAAAATCTGCATTTTGAAAATTGCAAGTTTTTCGCTGCGGTTTTTGGTATTCTAGGGGCAAGAGTAACTGATTTCATTTATTCTCCAGCAGATTATTATTGCAGGTTAGATCTTTTAGAAACAGATTTACTTTTTAAAAAGGAATTGGCTAAAAAAGAAAGATTAAAACTCATAAAAGAAAACGTTGATTTTATGGTAAATTATAATAGAATACTTGACGATAATGATAAATATTTATGGATGAATTTAGGGGAAGACAATGAATTATTTATAAGTTTTAAAACCAAAATTGCTTTTAATAAATGGATTAAAACAATTGAGAGGGATTTAGGAAAATTTGGTACACAAGAAGACTTTCTTAGTAAAATATTACAATTCTTCAATAAACTCCATTGGATAAGAATTGAAAATATTAAAAATCTATCATTTCGAATCGACCAAGCTATCGAAAAAAGTACTGAACAGAAGCAAATGTTAATAGATTATCTCTCAGAGCATAGTGTAATTACTCAAAACAACGGTATTTATTATTTAAAATAACCTAAATAAAAATATCCAAAATCTTTTTTGAAAATAATAATAAGATTTATTATTTCATAAATTATAGTATTTCACTATTATTAAATTGAAAAATCGATTGAATATGGAAGAATTTGATTATGAAAAATTAGGTCTCAAGTGCGGATTAGAGATTCATCAACAACTTGATACAGAAAAAAAGTTATTTTGTAGATGTCCAGCTAAACTTCAAGGAACTAGAGAGCCGGATTTTACTATGCATCGAGAAATGAGACCTGTTTTAGGTGAAATGGGAACATATGATAAAGCAATGTTAACAGAATACGAAAAAGGAATGGGAATTACTTATGAAGGGTATAATGATGTAGTTTGTACCTATGAACTCGATGATACCCCTCCATTTTCCTGTAATACAGAAGCAAGAATGGTTGCCTTACAAATTGCTATGCTTCTTAATGCCAATATAATTGAAGAAATGCATGTCTGTAGAAAAAACTATTTAGATGGGAGTGTCCCTTGCGGATTTCAACGTACAATGATACTTGGCACTGATGGCTATATAACTTTAGAAAATGGTAAAAGAGTTAGAATAGATATCTTAAGTCTGGAGGAAGAAGCTGCAAGAAAAATTAAAACCGAAAATAAAATGAATTTTTTTCGTTTAGATCGATTAGGAATTCCATTGGTAGAAGTAACAACTAAACCCGATATAAATTCTCCCTATGAATGTCGGGAATGTGCTGAAAGAATTGGATTGTTATTATGGTCAACAAATGTAAAAAAAGTTCTTGGATCAATTAGACAAGATGTTAACGTAAGTATTGAAGCTGGAACAAGAATTGAAATAAAAGGTGTACAGAAATTAGGATGGATTCCTATCTTGATCAATCATGAAATTTCACGTCAATTAAAGCTCCTTGAAATTAAAAAAGAACTTGAAAAAAGAAGAATAGATCCTAATAACCTTCCAGAAAATTCTATAGATTTAACTGATACCTTAGCTAAAGGGAAATCCAATTTCATAATGAAAGGTATTAAATCAGGAAAAAAATTTTATGGGATCAATTTTAAGGGATTTAAGGGCATTTTTGGAAAAAATTTAATGGAAGATTATAGATTTGGAACTGAAGTTAGTAGTAAAGTAAAGCTGATTTCTGGTTTGAGAGGAATTATTCACTCTGATGAAGATTTAAATAAATACAATTTTTCACAGCAGGATATTAAGAAAATTAAAGAGAAATTAGCATCTAAAGAAAATGATTGTTTTGTATTAATATTAGGATCCCAGAAAGAATTAAAAAAAGCCGTAGGTGTTATTATCGATCGAGTAAAATTTGCTTTTAATGGAGTTCCTCCAGAAACTAGAAGGGCTCTCGAGAATGGAAATACAGAATTTTTAAGAGAACTCCATGGGGGTGCTAGGTTATATCCTGACACTGATTCAGAAGCCATTTTTAATTCCGAAGAAGAAATTAATGAGATTAAGAAAAATCTCCCAAAATATCCATGGGATACGATAAAAAATTATTCTAAAAAATATGAAACTGAAGAGAGATTGATAAAAGACCTTATTTTTACAGGTAAACTCAAATTATTTGATAAATTAATAAAATTATATCCTGATAATCCCTCTTTAATCTTCACGACTCTATTAGAAACTACAACTGCCCTTAGAAGAGAAGGGAAGAATATTGAAAATATAACTGATAATGATTTTATTGAAATTTTTAACCTTTTAAAAAAAAATGAAATAAGTAAAGAAGCAATTGAGGAGTTAATGAAAATTAAAGCAGATACTCCTAAATCTTCTATTGATCTGATTAAAAAGAAATTAAAATTAGAAACTATTTCTCAAGATGAACTTAAACAATTGATAGTTGAGATAGTTAACACAAACTCTAATTTGATAAAAGAAAAAGAAATGAGAGCAAAGGGACCTTTAATGGGAGAAGTTATGAAAAAAGTTCGAGGAAAAATTGATGGTGCTATTGTCTCTAAGGAATTAGAAAATATTATAAAAGAAAAAATAAGGGAGTTGAAATAAATGAGTGAAAAGTTAAAAGGTTATAGAGGAGAAGGTAAAAAGATCTTGGAAAAACATAAGATTGAAATTTGGGATATTGTTCAAATTAAAACAGAAAAAACAAATTATGAAGGGATTATATTACCCAGAACTGAGTATTCTGCTCCAAATTTCATAAATATAAAATTAGAAAATAACTACAATGTTGGAATAAAGGTTTCTGAAATACATGAAATAAAAAAAATTGGTAAAAGAGAAGCATCGTATAAAATTCCAGAGAAAGAATTTCCTATAAATAAAAACCTACCAAATTTGATATTGTTTGGAACTGGTGGAACGATTGCCTCAAGATTAGATTATACAACAGGTGCAGTAATACCTTCATTTACTCCGGGAGAATTATTTAGCGCGGTTCCAGAATTAGCAGAAATATGTAATCTTAAATGTGAAAATGTTTTTGAAATCCTCTCGGAGAACATGAAACCAGAAAACTGGAAAAAATTAGCTGAAAAAGTTAAAGATGCCGCTAATTCAGGAATTGATGGCATTATTATTGGCCATGGAACTGATACAATGTCATTTACTAGTGCAGCCCTTTCTTTCATGGTAAAAGATTTAACAGTCCCTGTAGTCCTTGTTGGTAGCCAAAGAAGTTCTGATAGACCTTCTTCAGATGCAGCTTTAAATTTAATTAATGCTGCTATTGTTGCTCAGTCAGATATAGCCGAAGTTGTCATTTCTATGCTAGGCTCTCCATCTCATGATTATGGGTTAATTCATAGAGGAACTTTAGTTAGAAAAATGCATTCTTCGGTTAGAAATACTTTTCGAACTATAAACAGTATACCACTCGGTATCGTCCAAAATAGAAAAATCAAAATGTTCACAAATGATTATAAGAAAAGATCCAAATTAGAAACAAACACAAATACTAAGTTTGAAGAAAAAATTGCTCTTATATATTCATACCCAGGGACTGACTACGAATTAATTAATTTTTACATTGATAATGGATACAAAGGAATTGTAATTGCTGGAACTGGATTAGGACATGTATCTACTACCATTTATGATTCATTAAAAAGAGCTATTCAAGAAGGGTTGACCGTTCTCATGACTACTCAAACACTCCATGGATTCGTTGGTATGAATGTTTATTCCACTGGAAGAGAATTACTAAATATGGGTGTGATTCCTGGAAGAAATTTATTACCAGAAACAGCCTATATTAAACTTGGTTGGGTTCTTGGACAAACTAATAACCCTAAAGAAATAAGAGCTTTATTATTAGAGAATATAGCAGGTGAGTATTTAGAAAGGGAGATTCCCATTGCGTTCAATTATAATATCGATGAATTATTAAAATCCAAGAAACTCTAAATTTACAAAATTATACCTCCTTGTTAAGAGAAAAATCTAAAGTTAAATTTTCCAATAAATTTCACGTAAAAAGATAAAAAATTTATAGTTTGAATAATTTAAGTTCATATTCAGAGAATGTGGTGAAGTAGTTTGGGAAAACGAATTTTAGCGCAGCGGAAAGGCAGAGGCGTTCTAGGTTTTAGATCTCCTAGTCATCGTCATATAGGAGAAGTAAAATATCGCCCATTCAAAAAAAATGAAAAATTATTTAAATTTAAGGTAATTGACCTCATTCATTCTCCAGGAAGAGGTGCTCCAGTAGCCCGCATACAATATGAAGATAAAGGAAAAGGGCTTTGGCTTCCCCCAGAAGGAGTTTTTATAGGACAAGAATTTATTCAATCTAAAACTGGATATGGTCAAAATGTAGAAGTAGGAAACATTCTACCCTTAAAAAAAATGCCTTTAGGAACTCTAGTCTTTAATATCGAATCAACACCCCAAGATGGAGGAAAATTCGCACGAGCATCTGGAGTTGCCGCAATCGTTAGAAATAGATCTGGGAATAAAGTCGAACTTTTATTTCGGTCTAAAAAAACTAAATGGATAAATGAAAATTGCCTAGCTACAATCGGGGTTGTTGCCGGAGGAGGACGTACAGACAAACCTTTCTTAAAAGCGGGTAATAAATTTCATTATGTAAAATCTAAAGCTAAAAAGTGGCCAGTGGTGAGAGGAGTCGCTATGGTGGCAGCAAGTCATCCTTATGGTGGTGGAGCTAAGCAATCTCCGCATAAATCCACGACCACTTCGAGGAATGCTCCTCCTGGAAGAAAAGTAGGACAAATTGCAGCTAGGAGAACTGGACATCAGAACTAGTTTTTTCTCCTCTTATCAATCTACCAATCTTTCCTACCCAATGAAATCTCGATAGATTTTTATATTCTATTTATTCTTATATATTTGGATATATAATTCAACATAAATATATTTTTAAATATATTAATAAAAAGAATAAGTAAGTTTGGACCTAGAAATTTCAAGTGGATCTTTATGGTATTCAACCCATTATTTTGAACTTAAAATAAAAATAACTGGGGCTGGAACAATTGATGATCCATATCTGTTTACTACTAAAAACAGATATCCTGATGAATCTTTTGAAATCAGAATAAATAATTCGAATAAATATATTGAATTTATCAGAATTAATTTAAAAGCTCTTTACTTGAAGAACAATAAAAACGTTAAAATATCAAATGCAAGGATAAAGGTTTTAGGTTTGGGAAATTCTTCAAAAATTTCAATTGAAAAAGTTAATATTCTAAAACAACTGAGGCTCGATAAAGTTCAACATATAAAAATCGCCGATTGTAATATAAAGAAACTATATGCATTTTCGGGTGATCAAATCTATATATATAATAGCACGATCAAAACAATTTCAAGAAAATCTAAAGCGAATCTAATTTTTCAAAACGAACAACGTGCTCAACTTCTTAAAAGTAAGTCATATCAACCTGATAAACATTTAGAATTGAATATATGGATCTGTGATCAATGTGGATCTGCAGTGGATTTGTTTTCAAGATTTTGCCATGAGTGTGGTTATAGATTAAAATAGTATTAAATTGAATGAAAACTAATGCCGCAAGAAAAGAGTAAGAAAAAAGCAGTTTTGATCCCAGTATTAACAATAATTGTAATTCTATGTATTGCTACATTTCATGATCTAAACACTGAAATGAATTTTGCTTTTCATGAAGATTCTGGAGAAGAACAAGGAAACCTTATTTTAGAAAGAAAAGCTTCTTATGAAATCATTTGGGAGTTCAAATCTACAAATACTATGAAAGTATTAATAATCAAAAAAAGTAGTCTTGAATGGTATAAAAGAGTCGTCTCTGAAATAGCTGAAGAATATCATATAGATACTAGTTATTATTGGAATGAATTTCTTGAAAGCCACTACGTCTCGCAGGGAAAGTACGAAGATTCGGGTAAATTCAAAAGCACTGATAATACATTATATTATATTGAGTTTGTAACTTCAGGGACATTCACTTATCATGTCAATTGGGATCCCTTCGCTATCGACTTAAAATGGATCTTTTTTACTCTTCTTGGTATTTTCACAACAATTGGTATATTCTCTTATATATTCCGTTTTAATTATTTAATTAAAATTAAAAGGAATATTAAGAAATATAATTCATTGAAAGCACCAACACTGGATAATTGTGCATATATAATTACATATAAATGTGAAATTTGTGGAATAAATCTGGATTTGGATGCTATTTTCTGTCATAAATGTGGTTCTCGACTAAACAAATATAAATAATATATTAAAAGATTGCGCCCTCTCAACCCTTAACAAATAAAAAAATGGAAAAGTAAAAATTAGCTTAATGAAGCATTAAAATTGAAGGAAATGTTATGTAAAAATTCCTTATATCTTGAGCGAAGAGTTACCTCTGTGACTCCTATCACTCGTGAAATATCTTTTTGACTTACCTTGTGATTCCTCAGTTTTGATACGAAATATATTGAACCAGCACACAAACCTTTCGGATCTTTACCGCATATAGACGTGTTTTCGATGAAATTCTTTAATACATTTATTGATTCCTTCTCAATATTAATATCCAAACCTAAATCCGCGCAATAGCGAGGTATAAGGGATACAGGATCAATATGAGGTGATTTTAAGTTCAATTCTCGTACTAAGATCTTATAGCATTTTTTCACAATATTATTGTTTATTGATGCCTCCTCTAAGATTTCCTGAAGAGTAATTGGAACCCTTTCTTGTTTGCATACATAATATGCACATGCTGCTATCATACCATTTATAGACCTGCCCCTTAAGAGATTCTTCTTAAATACTTCCTTATAAAGTCGAACAGCTGATTTCTTTACCCTCTCTGGAAAATTTAAATTGCCACCAATTCTCTTTAGTTCGGTTATAGCAATAAGCATATTCCGTTTCTCCCAAGATAAATGAGTATTCCATTTTGCTGCTCTTCTTAAATCAGGATTTTTAATTTTTGTCCTATCAATAATTGTACTAAGACCGATATCAGGCATCAAAATTGAAATTGGACAACCAGTTCTTTCTTTTTTATCCTTTTCTTGTTTTGAATAAGCCCTTATACCGCTATGACTTACATCAACTGCCTTTTCAGATAGAACTAAACCACAATGTTGACAAACAATTTCCCCTCTTTGATGAATATCAATCGTGGAACCACTACATTCAGGACAAAAGCCTGTTTGCTGTGATACTTCAATAAACATTACCCATAACCCTTTACTTTATTTTCAAAAAACTATGATATTAGTTTTTTTTCACATAACTTAGGAAAAAAAAATTTTTTTTGGTAGCAAAAAAAATATTTTTTGTTACAATTATTGCTGTTAAAGGTTATAAATGTAAGGGAGTAGTAAGTGGGACAAAAGGTTTAAAAGAGTTAAAAGGTTGGATCACCAAGCTTATTCTAGTAGATATAATCTTACCGGATATTTTTGAATATGAAATTTGTAAAATGATTAAGGATCATAAAGTATATCATGAGTTTCACGCCTATCTACTTACAGCAATATAAAGGAGCGAAGTATAGAAATAGATGGATGAAATCAAAACTGATGTTTATATCTTGAACCCTTTCGATTTTTCTGATTTTGAGGTGGTATTCCAATATTTATAATATTGATTTTTTTAATTAAATTAAAACTTAATCTTATTAATTTTTTATAAAGTAGCGGGCTATGAGGGAATCACGTTAGCTGGATTGCTTCCAACTGATTTCGAACCCCCGACCGTCAGGTTAAGAGCCTGCTGCGCTACCTGCCTGCGCCAATAGCCCATCTATAAAAAATTTCTTAATAGCTGTAATACATAAAACGCAGATGGAGGGACTCGAACCCCCGAGCGCTTACGCGCACCGGCTCACTTGATTATTAAAAAATCTCAAGGCCGGCGTCTTACCAGCTAGGCTACATCTGCATTTTTAAGACAACTAAGAAATTTTTAATACTTGATGATAATATGCTATTAAAGTAGAGTATATGCTAGAAAATAAATTTTTTTTTATTTTTCATTGACTTTATCACTATTTTCATCTTCTATTTAAAGAAAACTATAAATTTTATGCTACATTGACCTCTAATTGAGATGGTGAAGAAATGAGCGGGGCAAAGGATTTTCGTTATTTAATACCTGAAAGTTTATTCAAAGAAATTACCCAAAAGGCAGCAGAGGAGTACCCTCTGATAGTACATGGGTGGTTATTTGCTGATAGAAAAGAGAATTTTGGAATTTGTACCAAATTTATCATGAACCCTGATTTACGTAAAAGTAAAGTCCATGTTAAACCAAGAAGTTGGATGCGATACAAAAAATCAAAAATTTATAACATGCGTAAATTTAAAGCTGAAATGGGTGTAGATATTGTCTGGATGTGGCATAGTCATCCTTCTGGAAATGAAAAACTTCATGCGATTGATAAGCGAATATTGAAGTATCTCTCTAATGGTGTTATGATTATTGTTATCCCACCAGCATCGGATAAAACTCCAGAGCAAAAACCACATCTAGTTGGATGGTATTACGATAAACGTTATACCAAAAAACCGATTATCGAAAAGATGGTCTTTGAGATAATTTCCGAATGATCGAAAATGAAAAATTGAAATATCTCCTTTTCTTTTATTTTTTTACTTCCTATAATAAAATATTAAAATTTTAAATTGTTATATTGAATTGGTAATTTTTATAAACAACATTAAAATTTACTTTTATATGCTCAGGTCGCTTAGCCTGGTAGAGCGCCGGTCTGCTAAACCGGTGTCCAATGGATTCGTGGGTTCAAATCCCACCCTGAGCGTAGATGTGGGCCAGTGGTCTAGTGGTTATGACGTCGCGCTTACACCGCGAAGGTCGAGAGTTCAATTAGAAAAATGATTTCTATTTTTCTTGAAAACCTCTCCTGGCCCACCATTTATCTATTATTGATAAGCAGTTTTTTCATTTTTTCGGGTCGTAAAGCACTTAATTTACAATTTTTCAGATCATTTCCAATATGTGCGATAATCCCAGGAGCATCAGAACCTTCTTTTAATAAAACAATGTTTTCTAAAAAGCCAAATCTTTTTACAGTAATAATATCTCGGAAATGTCCTTTTTTTGTAATTATTTTCTTAAACTGACCTTTAGTTTCCCCACTTAAAAATACACCTTCGATATTTTCTTCAATAATTTTACTAAAGAAATTTAAGGTTTTTGGTGTTAATTCACCTTGAAGTTTATTCTTAGTTAAATTTATCTCTGTAATTTTTATATTTATAGGAAAATGATCTATAAAATCGTATGCTTCTATAATCTGTTTTAATGATCTTTTTTTTCCTTTACATAATTGTTCCCTTAAAGTATGCAAATTTATAAGAACATCTGTTTTTGGATTCATAATAGCGCAATCAACAAATAATCCAAAACCAACTTTTCCGACATCCACAAGTGATCCCCTTAATTCTTTCCCAACCTTAATATCGCCAAATTCATTAATACTCCCGATTTCTTTTCTTAAAATATTAAAAACAAAATCCTCTTCGGGACCACTTATGACTATTTCAAATCTTTTATCAAACTTTCTTAACTTTTTAATCTTTATATTGGTGTGTGGAAATCCTTTTACATGTTCATTCAAATATTTAATATATCTCAAGTATATATCTTCTTTCTTACCTCTATCTGATATATTATAGATCTTATCAAACAAAACTAAATTTTGCACCATAAGAAAACACTTAAATGCTAGTATCAATTAAAATTTAAGTATTTTAACATATAAAAAGTATAATTTTTTCTCAAATTTAAAAATGGAGACTCTATCGTTCTAAAAAGATTTATATTTCAATATTTTTATCTTTCTATAAAAATAAAAACAGAATTTTACAGAAGATGGAGAATTATGGATGAACTAAGATTTAATCATCTAGTTAATGCTTTAAACGAGTATGAAGGCGTAGAGGAGGTTTTTCTCTTAAATAATGAAGGAGATATCGTTTTTAAATCCAGAGATTTTCCTCTAACAAGCCAAGAAGCTAAAGGAATATTAAATGCTTGGAAAACAAAAGAACCCGCTCTTGAATTTCAGAATTATCGATTTGCAATTTTGAAGAACGATGAGATACAATTAGCCGCCAAAAATATAGGTGCTGGGAAAGGGAATATCATTGGTTCCATAACAAAAGAGGGAGATTATCTCGTTGCTCATACCAGAGATGAAAGTATGATTTTATTAGAGTGGTCTATTTTTATAAATAAAGTTGCTTGGTCATAAAAATGCAAGATATAGAGCAGATTGATATAACACGGCTCTAATCTTCTTTTTATACTCTTTTTTTAAAATATATAAAAAAAATATTTATTATATCTTTTATTACTACTTTTTAACTAAAGTAAAATAAAATCAAAAAATAATATAAATAGAAAGAATTAATTAAAAAAAATCTTTAAAAAAGATTATCCAATTTAGTGATATCTATTAGGATTTTAATTGATTCTGTAAAAACACTAAGGAGGTTGATGAAATATTTTCCAAGGTCAAGGACGTGGCTATGATATGGCTATTACCCAATTTTCACCAGAAGGGCGGCTGTTTCAAGTCGAATATGCCATTGAAGCTGTCCGAAGAGGTACTACCGCAATAGTATGTAGAAATAAAAATTCAGTAGTATTCACAGTAGAAAAGAAAAGTTCTGAACTTCAAGAGGATAGTGCAGGTTCAGAAAAAATATTTAAAATTGATGATCATATCGGAGTGGCTATTGCTGGATTAACAGCTGATGCCCGCGTTTTAATAGATAGAGCCCGAGTTCAAGCTCAAGTTAATATATTAAATTATGATGAAAGAATTACTGTTAAAGATAGCACTTTAAATATTTGTGAATATAAACAGGTTTTTACGCAGAATGCAGGTGTAAGACCTTTTGGTGTATCTTTTCTGATAGCTGGAATAGATTCAAATGGACCCTCCTTATATCTTACGGACCCAAGTGGTGCGATGTGGTCATATTTTGCATTCGCAATTGGCTCACAAGCCACTGAAGCAAGGGCTTACCTTGAAGAACATTATAAAGAGGATATGAGTGATGATGAATTGAAGTTATTACCCTTAAGAACACTCAAAGAATTGATGGGTGATAATTTAAATAAACATACATGTGATGTAGCTTTTATTTTAAAGGAAGATAAAACTTTTAAGCTATTAAATTTGGAAGAGAAGGAAGAATTATTAAATAAATTGTGACTTCCAAAAAATTATAAGAAAATCAAGGTAGAACCCTTTTATATTTATCTTTTAACAGAAAGACAAAAAAATAGGAAGAAAAGGAATCGAGATAATTCAATAATTTACATTGTGAATCCATAACATGATTGATAGGGCAAGGATTGATTTAGGCGGATTTATTATAGGGCGAATTGAAAATTCAGGCAGAATATTCGAAATGCTAATGGATCCTGAGAAAGCATGGGAAGCAAAAAAAATTATTCGGGAAGAAATCAATGCTAGATTAAAAGCAGGTAAAGAGAAATCTCGGCTTAAAGTAGAAGAGATATTAAACGATCAAAAAATTAATTTAGAACTTATTTTTGAGAGTTTTATGGTATTTGAAGATTTGAGAAGAGGAAAAAAGGCTACTGATGGAGATATGGAAGTAGTATTTAATACTACAGATGGAAAGACCATTGCGGCACATATTCTATTAGAAGGAGAAATACATTGGACAAAAACTCAAAGAGAAGAAGAAAAGCAAAAGAAATTAAAACAAATCATAACAATTATCACTAAAAATGCTATTAATCCACAGAATAAAAAACCCCATCCATATCAGCGAATTGAAAAGGCAATTGAAGAAGCAAATGTTAAAATTGATCTAATGAGAAGTGCTGAAGAACAAGTTGAGGATGTAGTTAAGAGTATTCGAGCGATCATTCCTATTAGAATAGAACAAGTCGAAATGGCTATTAAGATACCAACAGCTTTTACAGCAAAGGGTTATAATATTGTTGCTCAATACGTACAAATCAAGAAAGAAGAGTGGCAATCTGATGGTTCTTGGGTTTCTGTTGTAAGTTTACCTGCAGGTTTACAAATGGAATTAATTGATAAATTAAACAAGTTAACTCATGGAAGAGTCCAAACTAAAGTATTAAAATCCTAGTCAAAATGGGTTTAATTCATTCTTTTATATATTAATTTTTTTGATAAAGATTAGGAGAATAAGCAAATTTAAAAAAAATGTGAGTAATAATATGGAACAAGATGAAGAACTAGATAATGATGAATTCGAAGATTTTGGAGAAGATGATGATTCCAGAGATATTGTTGTGCCTGGAGAAGTTTTAACTGAAGATGTTAAAAACTTTTTACCTGGAAGGGGAACAATCTTAAATAAAGAGAAGAATAAAATAATTTCTTTGAATATAGGATTGAAGCAAATAAAAAAAAATTATGTAAATGTAATTCCTCTTAGGGGATTTTATACTCCGCGTCCTGGTGATAAAGTTATTGCTTTAGTAGTTGATAAAAATCCAGTCAAATATAAATGTGATATAAATGCTAAGGAATTTGGTCAACTTAAACCTAAAAATACAATTAAAAGGGGCAGGACAAAAGGTTTCAGAGGTAGTGATGCTTCTAAAGAAGAAGGAGGTACTGAAAAATTTGAAATAGGAGATATTTTAATTGTAAAAATTCTCTCTGCAGATCGTTTAAATAAACCTGAGTTGACAACAGTTGGAAAATATTTAGGTAAAAAAACGGGTGGTATTGTTATTACTATAGATCCACCAAAAATTCCAAGAGTTATTGGAAGAAATGGTTCAATGATTAAAATGCTAAAATCTTTAACTAATTGTAATATTTTTGTCACACAAAATGGGCGTATATGGCTGAAAGGTGAAGATATTGCCCATGAAAGACTACTTATTGAATCAATTCACAAAATTGCTTCTGAAGCCCATACTGTTGGCTTAACAGATAGAATGCAAGAATTTATAATAAATGAAAAAAAGAAGCGAGGTATTGAATGAATGCCATTAATAATTAAAGACGAGTATCCTGAGAAATTATTTCGTAAAGATGGAAAAAGACTTGATGGTCGTAATTTAAAAGAATTAAGACCAATAAAAATGAAGGTTGGAGTTATTCAAAACGCAGATGGATCTGCATATCTCGAATGGGGTAATAACAAAATCTTTGCTGCTGTATATGGTCCTAGAGAAGTACACCCTCATCATCTAGCAAAACCAGATAAAGGAATTCTAAGAGTATTTTACAGAATGGCTACTTTTTCTGTATTCGATAGAAAAAGACCTGCTCCTGGACGTCGTGAAAAGGAAATCTCAATGATTGTTGCAGATTGTCTAGAACCAGTCCTTTTTCTGGAACTCTATCCTGGTACCAGTTTCGAAGTCTTCATTGAAGTTATGGACGCCGATGGTGGAACAAGATGTGCAAGTACAACAGTAGCAGCATTAGCATTAGCCGATGCTGGGATCCCTATGAAAAGTTTAGTATCTGCTATTGCAGTAGGAAAAATTGATGGAAAAAAAGTTATTGATCTTTCAGGAATTGAAGATAAAGCAGGAGAAGCAGATTTACCAATCGCCATTACTTGGTATAACGAGGAAGTTTCATTACTCCAATTTGATGGAGATATGGATTTGATTGAGATGAATGATTTTTTAGATGATGCGAAAGAAGCATTAAAAAACATACACAAAATTCAATTAGATGCCTTGAAAAGTAAATATATAAAATTACAAGAAGAAACAAAAGAGGAAAATGAAAAAGAAGGCAAAAAAGGTGATGAATGAAAATGATGGACGTAAGACGAATTATTTCAAAAATTGAAAGAGAATATATAGTATCAAATTTAAGAAAAGAAGAAAGAATTGATGGTAGAGGACTCTGGGAATATCGTGATTTTCAAATAAACCCTGATATTATTGCTTCTGCAGAAGGTTCTGCAGATGTTTCTTTAGGAGACACCAGGATTATAACGGGTTTAAAATATGAAGTGGGCGAACCTTTTCCAGATCTCCCTAATGAAGGTGTATGTACTGTCATGGCAGAATTACTTCCTATAGCATCTCCTTTATTTGAAAGAGGCCCTCCTGATGAACAATCAATTGAATTAGCTCGTGTTGTAGATCGTGGAATTAGACATGCAGATTGTGTTCAGACTAAGAAACTCTGTATTAAAGAAAACGAAGCAGTATATATACTTTTTGTTGATATGTACGTAATTAATTATGGTGGTAATCTAATTGATGCTGGTGGGGTTAGTGCATTAACAACATTAATTTCTGCTCATATTCCCGAAGGAATTATTGGTGAAAATGGCCTTGAATGGACTGGTAAATATATATACGGAGACACGATTGTAAACGAATTACCACTAGTATTAACATATGGAAAAATTGATGATATTATTTTCTTGGATCCAAGTTTACCCGAAGAGTTAGTTAGCGATGGTAAAATTTCGATTTCAGTCACAGAAAATAAAATTACATCTATCCAAAAGAGTGGAGCTGCTACATTTTCAATTGATGAGATCAAAAAACTAGGCGAAAAATCTTTAGAAATTGGCAGAAAATTGAGAAAAGATTTAAATTTTTTACAATATTTAACCAAAATTGATTAATTTTTTAAATAATTTTTTTCTTATTTAATTTTTAGTATTAATATAGATTTTAAGATAAATTCATATTGATTTTAGGTATAAATTCTTATAATATGTAATAATTCCTAAGTTTGAATAAGTGTGAGATACTTAAATTTAGAAAAATTTATAGTTTATCCTATTTTTTAATATATCATCAACTATTCAATTCTAATTTTCATATAATATGACAAAGAAGGTTGGCATAACAGGAAAATACGGTGCAAGATATGGAAGCACACTAAGGAAAAGAACTCGTATTATTCTAGAAAAGATGAAAGGAGATATAACATGTCCAAGGTGTATAACCAAAGGTTCTATTTCTAGAATTTCAACAGGTATTTGGCATTGTAAAAAATGCAACGCACGATTTACGGGAGGAGCTTATGATATAGAAACTCCCCGAGGTGTGGAATCTTTCAGAATAGCAAAACGCAAGCAACGTGAGCTAGAAATAACTGAAGAATAATGAGCAATAATAAATATTTTTCAATAAATTCATCAATAGAATTTAAATTTGAATCTTCTAAAATAAGAGATATTTCATACAACTCATTTTTACCAGAGTTTAAAAAATTACAAACTAAACGATCCCAAATTTCTATGGAAAAAATGAATGATAAGCGCATAGTATTTGTGATAATAAGCAATGATATCACTGCTTTTCGTGCTTCTGTCAATGAAATCATTAGCTTTGGGAAAGTGATAACGAATTCGTTGAAAATAGTTGATAATTCATAGAAAAGAATATATTATTTGTAATATGAAATACAATATTAAAGAACATACCTAAATTGATAGAATTATTATGACAATCAATCTCGATAATTTGAACGAAGAACAAAAAAATAAATTAATAAATCTTAACAATTTACAGCAATCTTTTGAATTTATTACATCTCAAAGATTACAAGTTGAGAGTACGTTAAGAGAAACTGAGTTAGCAATTGAGGAATTAGAGAAAATAAATTCTGAAGAAGCTGTTTATAAAGCTATCGGAGGAATCTTGGTAAAAAGTGAAAAAAATAAGCTTTTAGATGAGAAGAAATCTCTTAAAGTTACACTTGAGATGCGTTTAAAGACTTTAAAACAAAAGGAAGAACGAGTTAAATCCCAAATTGAAACTATGAGGAAATCCCTTCAAGCAGATTTTCAAAAATAAAATTCAAAGAAAGTTTTATGTTGAAATACAGATTTGATAATTTTTTAGCTTTCTTAAATAATAAAAATATCATAATTATAACTCATGATTTAGTAGATATTGATGGTTTAGTCTCTTGTTTTACCTTAAGATATTTTTTAAAACAATACTTTAAAAAACAGAAGATAACTATATATTTTTCAGAATTCACTAAATCAGCAAAAAATTATTTTTATAAGATAACTGAAAAGTTTCCTGAATTCGATTTTTCTTATGATAAAACCTTCCCTATTTCTAGTAATGACGTTGTATTAATATTGGATACAAATAATCCAAACCAAATTGAATTAAATACTAATTTGAATATCTTCAACTTAAATATTCCTCTTATATATATTGATCATCATTATCTAGGGGAAAAATCAGAAAACGATAGTTTCGAAACATCAAGTCTAATATTTGAAAATTATTCCTCAACATCAGAGATAATATTAGACCTTTATGACCTTTACAACGTACCACTCACCATTCCTTTAAAAATCCTTATGATTACAGCAATAATAACTGATTCAGGCTTTTTTAAACACGGAAGCAATAAAACGATTCAAAATGTAAGTAAACTAATTGGTGAGGACATAAACATTCAAGATGTTTTTTTATTATTAAAAAATGAAACGGATATATCAGAAAAAATCGCTAAAATTAAAGGTATGCAGAGAGTAAAGTTAATAAGAGAGCAAGATTTTTTAATTGGAATTACAAATGTCAGCAGTTATGGGGCAAGCGTAGCCACTATGTTAATTAAATTGGGATTTGACATTGCGATTGTTCTCTCAAAAGAAGTAGATCAATATAGAATTAACACACGCGCCAAAAAAGTAATTTGTTTAAATACAGGATTACACTTAGGAAAAGTTTTAGAAGAAATCTCAAAAAATTGCAATGGAAATGGTGGTGGACATAATGGTGCAGCATCTATAACCATAAATAAGGAACCAGATACAATAATCAATTACATTATTGAAAAAATTAAGAATTATATTTAATCTAAGTTTTAAATAATCAATCATTATAAGAGAACAAAATCTGTAATGAATTAAATCTCACCATGGATTTGGCAAGATTTGAGAGTTTTTATTTTCGTTATAAAGGAAATGAAGAATATGCTCTAAATAATATTAATTTAAAAATTGAAAATAATGACTCTAAATTTATTTTATTAGCCGGTGAAACTGGTTCCGGGAAAACTTCATTAATTAGATGTATGAATGGTTTAATTCCGCAATTTTATAGTGGTTTTTATAGAGGGAAAGTAGAGATACAAGGAAAAAATACGACTGAAACACCTATAGCAGATTTATCTACTGACGTAGGAATAGTATTTCAAAATCCAGAAAATCAATTAATATCTATGAATGTTGAACATGAAATTGCTTTTGGATTAGAGAATTTAGGCTTTCCATCAAAAGAGATTTCAAATCGAATAAATGAAACTGCTTCATTAACCGAAATTGAACATATTCTAGATAAAGCTCCTTTTGAGTTGAGTGGTGGTGAACAACAACGAGTTGCAATAGCATCGATTTTAGTATTAGAACCTAAAATTTTAATTCTAGATGAACCCACTGCTTTACTCGACCCTTATATGGCCAAAAAAATAATAAATTTGCTTCAAGAGATTCGAAGAGAGAAAAAAATAACAATTATAATAAGCGAACATCGTCTTGATTTAATTTTACCTTTCACAGAACAAATAATTTTAATGAAGAAAGGCAGTATTATTAGACACGATTCTTGCGAAAAAGTCATAAATGGAGATGATTTTCAAAGATTAAGATTAAATAAACCTGTTATTTTCTCAATCTTTCATCAGCTCAAAAAAGAAAATTTATTTAATAAAAATATCCCCATTTCCATTTCAGAAGCAATAAAATCTTTAAAATCTTAATTATTAATTGGTTGATTACAAAAATGGTCATAGATAATCCTTTGATTATGATGAGAGAAATTGGATATAGATATCCAAATGGAACTAAGGCTTTAAAAAATATAAATTTAAATATCTTTAGAGGAGAGCTAATTGGAATAATGGGAAAAAATGGAGCTGGTAAAACAAGTCTCATTCGAACCTTAAATGGCTTAATTAGGCCAATACAAGGTAATATTTATATTAAAAACGAAAATATTAATTCTAAAAGTATAGCAACTTTATCTAAAATAGTAGGAATTATTTTTCAAAATCCGTTCCATCAACTTTTTGCAAATTCAGTTGAAGAAGAAATCAACTTTTCTTTAAGAAGCTTAAATCTAAATAAAGAAGAAATTCAAAAAAAAATTGATCAAATCCTCCATGAATTTGATCTTGAGAAGTATAGAAAGCGATCTCCTCTCAACTTATCTGGAGGAGAGTCTAAAAAGCTTGCAATTGCTTCAATAATTTGTAGAGATCCTGAAATTCTGATTTTCGATGAACCCACATTAGGTCAAGATGCGAAAGAAATTGAATTTTTTATTAACTTAATTAATAATGAAAGAAAAAAAGATAAAACTATAATCATAATTACTCATAATATTGAATTTGCTTATGAATACATACCTCGGACAATTCTAATGACGGAAGGTCACATTATTGCAGATGGACCGACAAAAGAAGTATTGAATAACAGTCTTTTAATAGAAAAAACATCACTAATTTTACCTCAAATTTGTCAATTCAATTTAGCATTACAACAGTTAAACTTGCAGTTAGATAATAAAATTTCTTCAAAGAATGATATGATCGATTATCTAAGGAATCTAATAAAAAATAAATCTTTAAAAATTTAAGAGGAATATAAATAAATGTCATTGGAATTTTTAAATGCTTTTAAATTCATGAAAAAGGCAAGCTTCCTACATAATTTAGACCCACGAGCAAAATTAATATTCTCGATTATATATACGATAAGTGCGTTATTATTCACACAAATTATACCGTTAATTTTTATTTTTTTGAGTTTAATTCCATTGGTTCTTGTAGGAAAATTATTTAGGCAATGGGTTAAAAGCATCCGAGGTTTATCATTCTTGGTTCTTTTCATAATTATTTTAAATACCTTATTCATTTCCTTGTCATTTGCTATAGCAATGATATTAAGAATATATATCATGGTGTCGGCTTTTTCAATCTTTTTTTTAACTGTCGATCCAAATGATTTAGCACTATCCTTGATTTCAATGAAATTACCATATGAATTTGCTTTTTCATTCTCATTAGCTTTTAGATTTGTCCCCACTATCGCAATTGAGGCTCAAAATATATTGGAAGCTCAACAAAGTAGGGGATATGAAATGCAAAAGAAAGGTCTTATTAATCAAATAAAAAATCTTTTTCCACTTTTAATTCCATTGATAATCAATTCAATTAAAAGAGCATTTAACGTTGCTGAAGCTCTTGAATCAAGAGCCTTTGGCAGTAGAAAAGAACGCACCTATTATTATAGTATAAGATATTCTTTCAAAGACTATATTTTTACTCTTTATTTATTAGCATTTCTAATAATTGTAATTATTGTTAGAGTTCAATTTAATTCGATGCCTGATTTTCTAATGTGGAGTTTACCGGTTTGATAGTTAAAGAATTTAATATTGAAGCTTTAAATTTGCACTTTTTTGTTGGGATTAATCAAATTAAAATAAATTTTGATGAGTTTTTAGATTTTTATAATATTGATAATGAAAAAGAGATTTTAAATCGATTTTTTAAGCTTATTGATGAAATCCAAAACAAAAATAAAAATTCTGTAATACAATTTATTAAAGATAAATACATCTTGAATTATAATCATATTTTTATGGCATGCTACAATTTACAGAAAGCATTTCAACAAAATATTAACATTTCAAGCAAAAAAAAGATCGAGTTATTATTATATTTAGCAACCAATAGACAAATCAATAAGAGTATTGAAGCTTTTGGAATTGATTATTCTGATTTAAATAAACAGAGTTGCACTTTCTGTATTATCTCTCCAATTGATAATCTAAATAGTATTAATGATGAGTTATTACAAATCCTCAGAGCAAATAATGCAGAGTTAACTCTGAATAATCAATCACCAAAAAAGTTTGATAAAGTTAAACAGTTTTTTAAAATTTCCGAAGAAAAAATTGAAATAATATTAAAATCTTATGGGATAGAAATCAACAAAAAAGAAATTAATTTAAATTTTAAATATTCTGCTTTAAATGATTTAATTTTCGAAAAAATGGCTCTAATGAGTTTGGAACAAGTTAAAATCAAGATTGATTAATATTTTATCTTATTTATCTTAACGATCTCATTTTTTCTCAAAAAAGATATTCCACTAATATTTCCTAAGATTTCTATTCTAATTACCTTATCTGGATTTTCAAGATCAACCTTGTAATCAATCTTACTGGCTATATCATCAATAAAACTCTTTCTTTCAATTTTTTCATGATGTCTTCGTTTTAAAATTATTTTAAAAGACTCCCCATTAGTAAAAAAATTTTTATGATGTTCTTGGATAACATTTTTTATGGTTTTTGTATCTGTTTCGCAAGTAAAATCAATTGGTACAATTTTTAAAATAAATTGTAAAAAATTATAATTTTTTTTTTGAAATTTTTTTATTTTTGAAATAACATATTTTGAATTCAAATTAGTTAAAGCTGTAATTAATCCTGGAAATTGAATTCCAGAGATGATTGGATAAGTATCACCACACATTAATAAAATGAACCATAATTCCGACTTTGCATTTATTTCATTAAATCGAGAAGTTGAGACTAAAAGATTAAAATTTTTCATTTATATCACTCATATCATTCTAATAAATATTGTATAATATCTTCTTCAGAAATCTCCCCAATTCGTAAAAACTTTATCTTTTGAGAAGTACAATCAGCAATGGTGGTAGGAAGTCTCGATTTTGACTTCCCTCCATCAATAATAAAATCTATAGGACTTAATATTTTTTTAGTTACTTCTTCTCCACTAATTGAGGGAGGTTCTCCAGAATAATTAGCTGAGGTTCCTATAATCCCCCCAAAATGTCCTCTTGACTTTAAAAGCCTCAAAATATTTAGTATTATTTCATTTTCAGGAACACGTAAGCCTATAGTATCTTGAAAGGCAGTTACTTCTGGAGGGATAATACAAGGGTCTGTTTTTTTTAGTATTAAGGTCAATTGACCTGGCCAATATTTTATTGCAAGTTTTTTGGCGATATCATTGAATTTAGCTATTTTAGTAGCTTCTTCATAATCTGAAACTAATAATAATAATCCTTTTGATCTATCTCTAAATTTAATATCATAAATTCTATTAATTACATCTAAATTTTGAGGATCGCCTCCAATCCCATAAACAGAATCGGTAGGAAAGGCAATTATTTCACCTTCAACTATTTTATCTACTGCAATATCAAGATAAAATTCAATATCTTTTAATTTCTTACCAACTAATTTAATTAAAAATCCCATATGATCTCTTCTTTGATTTAAAAACTATAATTAACAAATGAGAGAAATATTAATATAAAGATTATTTTGGATATTGATCTTGACAATTTAAATCAGCTTCTAACCGTTTCCAAGTATGATCTAAATATTCTTGGAGTTCAATTAAGTCCTTTTCTGAAATACTAGCAAATCTTTTTTGTTTGGAAAGATAATCTATTAGTGGAGTCCTCTTAGATGGATCTAGTAGCGGTCTACTTGCTTTTGATAATGTCATGATTCCATTTTCTACTTCATATAGAATCCATGAACCTGTTTTCACAGCTAATCGAGCAATTTCAATTGTATCTTCAGAATTAAATCCCCATCCTGTACAACAAGGTGCCATAATATGGATATATCTACAGCCTTTAATCGATTTGGCCTTTTTAAATTTATCATACAAGTCAAGTGGTTCGCTTATAGAACAAGTTGCTACATAAGGCATGTCATGAGCTGCCATAATTGCGGGAAGATTCTTTTTAAAGCGATCTTTTCCCTTCGTGGTTGTACTTGTCCATGCACCATGGGGTGTACTTGAAGACCTTTGAATTCCTGTATTCATATATGCTTCATTATCGTAGCATACATAAATTTGGTCTGAATTTCTTTCTGCTGCTCCACTTAGACCTTGAATTCCTATATCTGCAGTACCACCATCTCCTGCAAATGTAATTGTAGTCATCTCATCCCAACCCTTACCGGGAAATCTATATGCTTTCGCTTTGAAAGCAGCAGACATACCAGTTGCAGCAGCTGCACCCGCAGCAAAAGCCATGTTCGTAAATGGGAAATTTGGGGCTGTTTTAGGCCATAAACCTACTACTACATTTAAGCAGGACGCGGGAGTTACAAGAGCCGTATTTGGTCCTAATGCCTTAATTGCCCATCGAAGAGCGATTTCTAAACCACATCCAGCACAACAAGAATTCCCTGGAAGGAAATATTCTTCTTGGCAAGATTCTAAAACTTCCTTTAATTTTACCATTTCTTTATTCGACCTCCAATAAACCATCCCAGAGAGTCCCATGTATCACATCTTTTGGAAGTTCTCCAGTCTCATTATATTTTACTAGCTTACGTATTTGATTTTTTTGTTGTTCGAGAGTGACTTCTCTCCCTCCTAATCCATTAATAATCGGTAATACTGTTGCAGTTCCTTTCGTTTCATTTAGAGCACCTTTAACTTCACAACTTACAGCTCCTCCAGTCTGAGAACCAAATGCAGTAGCTCGATCAATTACTCCAAGAATTTTCACTTTTTTAGCAACTTCAACAATATTTTCTGTTGGAAAAGGTCTAAAATGGCGAAGCTTTACCATGCCAACTTTATAACCTTCTTCTCTTAAATCTTCTATAGCTTGTTCCATTTGTAGTGCTAAATCTCCATATATAATTACTCCTACATTCGCATCATCCATTTTGTATTCTTGAATTAATCCATTACCATAATTTCTCCCAAATGTTTTCTCAAATTCCTTAGCGACGTTTACAATTTTCTCCTTAGCTCTAATGAGAGCATCATGAATTTTCAATCTAAATTCATAGTAAAAACTTGAAGGCATGATAAGATTGCCAAACATCATTGGTCTTTTTGGATCCATCCAGATATGAGGCCAACCCTCCTCACCTGGTAATTCTGGTAAAAATTTATCTACAAGATCTTGATCTTCGAGAATAACTGGTTTTGACGTATGGGAAAGAATAAACCCTCCATAAGAAACAAATTTTGGTAAAAGAATATCATGATCCTCACAAACCTTATATGACATTAAAATTTCATCATATATTTCTTGATGTTCGGCACAAAAACAACTCATCCATCCTGTGTCACGTTGACTTATCACATCTGTAAAATCCGCCCAAATATTCCAAGGAGGTGCTGGTCCTCGAGATGCAATAGCAACAACTATAGGTAATCTTGCTCCTGCTGCCCAATGAATCATTTCATGGGCATAGAAAATGCCTTGACCAGATGTAGCGGTAAATGTACGAGCTCCTGCTTTACTTGCACCAATTACAGCAGCAAAAACGCTATGTTCAGATTCCATTTTTAAATATTCTGTTCCTGGCATTTCTCCATTATCCACAAATTCAGAAAGTTTTTCAACTACTGTAGTTTGTGGAGTTATTGGATATGCACTAATTACTTGAACTCGTGCTGATTTCGCAGCATAAGCTGCTGCTTCATTTCCTTTAATTATGATAGATTCTCTCTTTTGGATAAAATCTTTCTGGGATTCAACCATCTTTTATATCACTCTCTCTAACCATTTCTATGTTATTTGTTGGACATTCTTTAGCACATATTCCACAACCTTTACAGTATCGTAAATCAATTCGAAATGTACCATCTTCCATCTTTTTAATAACACCTTCTGGACAATACATCCAGCATATTCCACATTTGTTACATTCTTCTTTAATAATTGGTCTAAAAGTTCTCCAATCACCCGTTGGTCCAATATTTCCATCAATTGGTAATGAAATTGGAATTGGGGATAATTCCTTCCAGTTTTTATATTCTTGAACTTTAGGACGTTCTTTTACTGATTTATTAATTTTTTTCCACTTTTTTGATTCTGACATAATTAAATCTCTCTTACTGATTCATATGCGTCTCTTGCAACGCTCATATTTTTTTCTAATCTAGCCTCTCCAAATTCTTTTCTAATTACTTTTTCCATTGTTTCGAGGTTATAATAGCCAGTAATCTTTCCAAACGCTCCTAACATAGGTATGTTCAGAATTGGCCCACTCGCATGCATGAAATCCCTTTTTATACATATACCTGTTGCATCTACGAGGTATATTTTTATTTTATTAGGAAGATCTCTTTTATCTATCGGATCAGCACTATTAATTATAAGATTTGTACCATCCTTTATTGTTGCTTTTATAGTAGGGATCTCTAATAAAGAAGTATCAAACATAAGTATGTAATCTGGATTTACTACACTATCATATGTTTTAATCGATTTATTCTTAGAAACTTTTGTAAATGATTGTATTGGAGCACCTCTACGCTCAGCGCCTATTATTGGGATAGCTATTGTGTCTTGGAATCCTTCTTCAAATGCCATTTCAGCTAATAACTGACTTGCTGTGATACAAGTTTGGCCACCTCGGCAATGCATTGATATTTCTATAATTTTTTCATGACTCGACAATTTATTTAACAACCTTTTTTTCTATTGATCGCAATATGTCCAATAAAGGCACAACCAATAAAAGTACTATTAATTTTACTTATATAATTACAATATGAAACAATTATAAAGAATTTATAATAATAATTGTTATAATTATTAATTTATTTTGAAAAATGTCCTGTTCTAAATCCATCTTACGATTTAACGTAAACTTTTCATTCAATTATATAAAGGTTTAAGCTAGGAAATAATAATATGGCTTATGAAAAAAGTAGTAACGATATAGTATATTCCTTTAAATGTCCTTCATGCCGAGAAGGAACAATTAATATAGTTAAAAATATTTATGATCTTCCCGATGGGGACAAGATGCTTATATTAAAATTTGTATGTAATGCGTGCAATTTTCATAAAAATGATATTATCCCTCTAACTACTGATATGGCTCCTGGAATTATGACTTTACAAATTTTAGACGAAAATGACCTTAAATCTAAGATTTATCGTTCACCTACTGGTAAATTAGAGATTCCCGAACTTGAATTAATAGTAGAACCAGGTCCAAGAGCCGATTTCTATTATACTAACATACAAGGGATCTTATTTAGATTCGAATATGCTGTTTCAATTTATAGAAATAATCTCAAAGAAAATGATCCAGAAGTAAACGAAATTGATGAGCTTATGTGTAATTTAAAACAGGCTATAGATGGAAAATTTAAGTTTACTTTAAAAATCACCGACCCACAGGGAGGAAGTTATATTGTTCCACAAGATAAATCAAGATATACTTTTGAAAAAATTAAGAAAGACGATTTAGAATAAATATAAAATATGAAATATTCATAATTGTTTATTATAATAAATTTTTTAACTTCACGAACACCGAAGTGTGAAATAAAATGGGAGATCAGATTAAAAAAGTTGGGATTTTAACTGGAGGAGGAGATTGTCCTGGTTTAAATTCTGTACTCTATGGAATTATGTTAAAAGCATATGATGCTGGTATTGAGTGTGTAGGAATTCTTAAGGGATGGAAAGGTTTTATAGAAAACCAAACAATTCCACTTAATATAGCAGAACATGATGACTTACATACCGTCGGTGGAACAATCCTATATACCAGTAGAACTAATCCATTTAAAGGGTTTGATTCAAAGGAAGAAAGAGCCAAAGAATTAAGTAACAAATTTGAGGAATTAGGAATTGATGCTTTAATTGCCATAGGTGGAGATGATACATTAGGAGTAGCTGATGCAATGTATAAATTTGCCAATGCAAAAGTAATTGGTTGCCCTAAAACAATAGATAATGACTTAGCTGGAACTCATTATACATTTGGGTTTTGGAGTGCTGTACAATTAGCCTCAAATACTCTTGATAATCTTACTACCACTGCTCGTTCTCATCAGAGAGTTTTTGTAGTAGAAGTTATGGGAAGAGATGCTGGTTTCTTAACCATGTATAGTGGAATATCCGCAGGCGCAGACATAATTTTAATTCCAGAGACTCCATTTGATTTAGAAAAAGATATAATTGAAGTTTTAAAGAAAAGAGTTAATGCAGGTTATAAATATCATATAATAGCTACTTCAGAAGGGGCATATCCTAATTTAGAATCATTAAAAAAAGACTTTAAAACTATATCAAAAGAAACAATAGATAAATTACCTAAAGATACATTTGGTAACCCGTTATTAGTAAAATTGAATATGTCTCAAATAATTGTTGATGAATTAAATCAAAGAGATGATTTAAAGCAAGAATTTCAAAAGAATGGAGTAGATTTTGAATGTAGAAGTGTGGTTCTCGGTCATACTATGCGAGCTGGTCCACCAAATTCATTTGATAGAATATTAGGATTAAGATTTGGCTTAGCTGCAATTAAACTTGTTATAGAAGGCAAGTTTGGTAATATGGTATCACTCCAAGGAAATAAAATAAAAATAGTTCCTTTATCAGAAGGTATTAAAAAGAAATACCTTACCCCTGAAAATGATAAAATGGAATTGTGTGACTTGCTTGTTAAAATTCGGTATTTATCAAAAAAAAAATGACTTTATCAACACATTTCAAAAATAGATGAAATTAGAGAAATTCTTCTTAGTTTAATATAAGCAAAAGGAATAGAATCGGAAGATCCACGTATATTCTTAAACCCATAGATAAAAATTAAAATAGATGTTAAAAGATTAACTCCTTAGAAAGTTCTAACAGTTTTCCTAAATGAATTTTTTTTAATAACATAATGCAGCAATTTTTAAATAAGATTTAAGTAATAATAGATTCAAAAAAAAGCCTAATTTTAAATATTTTTTGTCAGTTTATTTTTTTACTAAAATTCAAAGTTCCATTGTAGTTCAACAATAAAAACTATAAATATTCAAAATTATATATCTTACTCGCTATATAACAATTTTATGTAATTTTCGAAACCACAAATTTCTAAAATATTATCTTGAACTATTAAATTGATGATTTTTTATGTTCGATAAAGTTAAAAATATATACAGAGGATATCCAAATGCTTTTTGGGTGCTAACTTTCGCTACTTTCATTGATATGTTGGGAAGCTTTATTTTATATCCTTTTTATGCTCTGTATATCACTGGACGCTTTGGAGTAGGGATGATCGAAGTAGGGTTCTTATTTTCGATCTTCTCTATTGGAAACATATTGGGCGGTGTGATTGGAGGAGCTTTAGCTGATAAATATGGTCGTCGTGCGATCATACTTATTGGTTTAGTTGTAAGCGGAATAGGGAGTGTTTTTATGGGATTAGTTGATAATTTAAATACTTTTTATATCCTTGCTGCATTTTTGGGCTTGATTGGCAATTTTGGAGGTCCTGCAAGACAAGCAATGGTAGCAGATTTACTTCCAAATGAGAAGCAAACAAAAGGATTTGGGATCATACGAGTGGCATTTAATATTTCAGCAGTGATAGGTCCTCTTCTTGGCGGATTGATTGCAACTCGATCCTTTATGTTGCTATTTATTGCTGATGCTGTGAGTAGTTTAATTACTGCTTTTATAGTCTATGTTGTGATTCCGGAGACCAAACCTCAAATGATAGATAATAAATCTCAAGAAACAGTAATCAAGACTCTTATTGGATATAAAACAGTGATAAAGGATTGGAAATTTATGTTATTTCTAGGTGTATCTGCTATAACAGTATTGGTATATATGCAAATGAACAGTACGTTATCAGTTTTTTTAAGGGATGTTCATGGATTCCCTGAGTCAAGTTTTGGTTATTTGTTAAGTATGAATGCAGCTATGGTAGTTCTCTTTCAATTTTGGATAACTAAAAAGATTTCAAAGTATGCTCCTATGAAAATGATGGCTTTTGGGACTCTTTTTCTTATGATCGGTTTTGGGATGTATGGTTTTATTTCTGAGCCATATCTGTTTTTTGTTGCTATGGGTATTATTACAATAGGGGAATGTATTGTATATCCTCTTGGACAAAGTACAGCCGCATCTTTCGCTCCCGAAGATAAACGAGGAAGATATATGGCGGTTTATGCATTTCAATGGGGGATCCCCAACTTATTCGGAGTTTTAGCTGCTGGTTTAATTTGGGTGAGTATTGGACCAAATTGGGTATGGTATTTAGCTGGGATTCTTTCTCTGATTTCAACTATTGGATTTTGGTTAATGCACGGAATTAATAAGGAACTTTTATTAAAAGAAGAACAGCCTATGGAAGATGAATTACTTGAATATACAGTTCCTTCAATAGAATAAGAGATATCTCTATTATTTTCCTAATTATAATTAATTATTTAATTTTAAGTAAAGATCCTAAATTTAATATTAATGATCGTGAAACACGTCTTCACGATGATTTTTTTTTGTTAAATTTTAAATTTTAAAGCTAGCTTTTTCAAAATTAAAGTTCTATTATAGTTCAATAATTTAAACTATAAATATTAAAAATCATTTCTTTAAGCACTCCATAGCATATTTATTTATGAAAGCTTATCTATTTTTAAAAACTTCAAATTTATACTATGTACTGATAAATACTTAAGTTAATGATAAAGCCATGTTCAAAAAAATTAAACTAGCATATAAAGAATATCCTAATTCATTTAAAGTGCTTACTCTTGCTACTTTCATTGATAGGTTAGGATCTTTTCTATTATTCCCTTTTTTTGCTCTATATATAACAGAGCATTTTGGAGTGGGGATGATCCAAGTGGGTTTCCTATTTTCGATCTTTTCAGCCGGGGATATATTCGGTGGTATGATAGGAGGAGCATTAGCTGATAAATATGGTCGTCGTATGTTGATTCTTTTTGGTCTAATTGTAAGTGGGATAGGAAGTATCTTAATGGGATTAGTTAATGATTTGCATATATTTTTTATTCTTGCGTTATTTTTAGGTTTGATAGGCAATTTTGGAGGTCCAGCACGACAGGCAATGGTAGCGGATATTCTTCCAAAAGATAAACAAGCAGAAGGATTTGGAATTTTACGAGTGGCACTTAATCTTTCAGCTGTGATTGGTCCAATCCTAGGTGGAATTTTGGCCGCTCGATCTTATATGTTGTTATTTGTTGCGGATGCTGTGAGTAGTATAATTACGGCGATTATTGTATTTGGTGTAATTCCAGAAACAAAACCTCAAAAGCAGGATGAAAAACCAGAAGAATCTGTAATACAAACCATTATAGGATATAAAGAAGTGTTAAAAGATTGGGTATATATGGTATTTCTTGGGGTTTCAGCCTTAACGGTATTAGTGTATATACAAATGAATAGCACACTTTCAGTATTCTTACGAGACGTTCATGGGTTCCCGGTGCAGAGTTTTGGTTTATTGTTAGCTATGAATGCGACTATGGTGGTGCTATTTCAATTATGGATAACAAAAAAGATTTCAAAATATGCTCCCATGAAGATGATGACCCTTGGAACTCTGTTTTATTTAATTGGTTTTGGTATGTATGGGTTTATTTCTGAGGTATATCTATTTTTCATCGCTATGGTAATTATCACAGTAGGGGAGATGATTGTGATACCAGTTTCCCAAGCTGCTGCAGCATTTTTTGCTCCTGAAGATAAACGAGGTAGGTATATGGCAATGTTTGGTTTCCATTGGGCAATCCCAAATTTGTTTGCAGTTTTAATTGCTGGAGTAATTATGGAAAATATTGGACCATATTGGGTGTGGTATTTTGCTGGGATTCTGTCTTTTACGGCAATGATAGGGTTTTGGTCACTTCATGGTGTTACCAAACATCGCTTTCTAAAAGAAATAAAACCTATGGAAGATAAAGAAGAATTTATTACTCGATCTCAAACACAATCTTCAGATATTCATATTTAGAATTAAGCAATTTCAAAACTTTCCCCGAAAAATTCCTTAGATTATTA
The DNA here is from genome assembly GCA_048885525.1 of Candidatus Hermodarchaeota archaeon. Classification (GTDB taxonomy): domain Archaea; phylum Asgardarchaeota; class Lokiarchaeia; order Sigyniarchaeales; family SOKP01; genus Loki-b32. Next base: position 74,241 of record JBHLLP010000004.1, read on the forward strand.
GCATGAGTCTTCTTTTCTTCTATCTGTTCAATTAAAAAGTCATCTATCATATTTCTAGTATTATCAGGTCCGTTTTGTTCTAAATATTTCATCCAATGAATAGACATTCTACAGATTTTTCTTATATTTTCATTTGTATACTCATTTTTATCGAAGACTTTATCATGATATTTATTAATTGCATTACTTACCCTTTCCAAATAATCTGCCGTTCCCAATGAGTATCTGCATAAACTAATTAAATTTGAAGTAACTCTAGAATTTCTAGTGTTAGTTGCTGCTTCAAAGGAAACCCAAACTTCATTCCATTCTTCCCTACTTATACCAACTAAACCATCATTGTGTAAAACAACATTCATAATATCACTAAGATCGACATCATGACCTCTTTTTAACTTTTTATTAAAGATTTCTTTAAGCTTAGTTCCTTCAAGATAACTCCCAGCACCAAAATCAAGTAATTGATTCAAATTATTTGCAGCACAGAGTGCTTCATATCTTACTTCTCCGGTATCAGGATTAGTCCATTCAACTTGTTTCTCAAACTCCCCAGTTTCTTTATTTTTAATCCAACCCATTTTTCTTAATACATGGTCTAATAAATGGACTTTAAAAACCCAAAAATCAATATCATCTGTAAATCTTTTCCTTCTCCAATCTCTTGATGTATATTTCCCTAAATATAGTTTCAGAGTTCCACGAATCAAGTTGAATTTTCCCTCTTTTAACGTTTCACATGCATCCCTATAATAAACGTTATCTGGGTCATTAGAAATTTCAACTATTTTATTGATTATTTTTCTTGCTTCCCCAGCAACAATATCACATGGAATCCTGCCATCAGATGGATATTCTCTTGATCCTCCATCTAAAAATTTTTTAAACAATTCCAAATCATTATCAGGTATATTATACCATGGATTTTTAAACATTTTTTTACTGAAAATATAATGGGTAAAACCATTTTCATCCACTTTTGTTTTATCATGTAAAGGAGAGACATCTCTTAATTTATCTCCTTTTTTAACAGCATCAGTTTTAATATCCCAAATCATACTCATACAGAAAATGATATTGAATGCAAATTTTAAATATTTTCAATTATATAAAATAAGAGATTTTTTTATTAATTAACTCTATAGATATTATATGCGTTTAGAGTATTATAATATATTTACATTAACGCCCTGGGACAATCTTGAAACCAATAAATTAACCCAAATACGAGTTTTATCCTTAAAAAGTGTTTTTAAAAGATTTCCCGTGATAGAACCCGTCTTTTTTGAAGATCTTAGTTCAAAAGTGAATACTAATTATCAATACTCGTGGATTGAAAGTATAAAAAGAGTAACCGGACCAAAAAATGAAGATTATGATACGACACATTTTAACTTTTTATGGGCATTTGATGTTCAAAATCGAATGTTTCAATTTTTATTTCAAAAAGAAGATACTCAAGGAATTTTAGCTGGTCTTGCTCCACCAGAATTAGCTAAATTATTTACTAAGTATGGGAAAGAAGCGATATTACGCACACTCTCTTTATTAAATGATCCTTCGAAAATAAAATTTTTAATGATTCTTGCCGCTAAAGGAAAGTCTATTGCTCAAGAGAGACAATTATTCCAATTGAATAAAAAGCAATATAACAAAATAAAATTTATCGATACACTAAAAAGCCAACCAAATATTTCAGGAATTTGGTATCCCTCATATGAACCAAGATGTCCAATTTGTAATGAATTATTAATGGATTTATCTGGGTTAGACTTTAGGGTTGCATTACGGCAATTAATTTGTCCTCGTTGTGGATATAAAAAGAATGCATAATCTTAAAATCTCAACAATGAACTTTATAAAGATTTATAACATTAAATTTAATAATAAAAATCAATAATTAAGATTTTAAAAAGATATGTTTGTTGCAGCTTTAGATTTAGGAACAACAGGTTGTAGAACTTTCATTTTTGATTTATCTGGGTCCATAATTGCAAGTGATTATCAAGAATGGCAGAGTTATTATCCTTCACCCTCATTTGTTGAACAAGATGCTAATATTTGGTGGGATTCAATTAAAACAACGATAGAACGAGCAATTAAAAAAAGTGGAATTGATAAAACTGAGATTGTAAGCCTTTCAGTTACTAATCAAAGAGAAACGATAGTACCAGTAGATAAAGATGGAAATCCTCTGCATAATGCCTTAGTCTGGCAAGATAGAAGGACAATAAATCAAGTAGAATTCATTAAATCAAAAATTGGTTTAAGTAAAATTTATGAAACTACGGGACTAACTATAGATCCATATTTTTCTGCGACAAAAATTCTTTGGTTTAAAGATGAAAAACCAGAGATTTATCAAAAAACTCATAAATTTTTACTTGTATCTGATTTCATTATTCAAAAGTTAACAGGTAAGTTCTGTACAGATTATTCAAATGCCTCACGAACAATGCTATTTGATATCAATGAATTAAAATATTCTGAAGAAATTGCATCTGAAATGGAGATAGATTTAGATAAAATGCCAGAAACCCTTGAAAGCGGAGTTGATATTGGAGAAATTGTTACCCACGAAACTTTATTTGACAAGAAAACCTTAGTAGTAACTGGCGCAGGGGATCAACAATCAGCCGCTTTAGGCGTTGGAGTAGTATCCCCTGGTGAAATTAAATGCACAACAGGAACAGGAAGTTTTATTTTAGCCTATTTATCACAACCAAAATTCGATCCTGAAAAGCGTGTTTTATGTAGTTGTCATGCTGTTCCAGGTAGTTGGGTTCAAGAAGCTAGTATATTTACAACTGGAGCAGTGCTCAGATGGTTTCGTGATCAAATAGGACATGCTGAATGCGCAGCAGCTCAAGAAGGCCAAGATCCTTATGATTTAATTACTGCAGAAGCGGAAAAATCTTCCATTGGAGCAAATGGGTTAATTATAATTCCTCATTTTGTTGGTTCCGGAGCCCCACATTGGAACCCCTTTGCCAGAGGTCTTATTTTTGGCTTAGCTTTGGGTCATGAACGTAAAGATCTCTATAGAGCAGTACTTGAGAGTGTAGCTTATGAATTAAGAAAAAATGTTGAAGTTTTTAAGGAATTAGGAATAGAACCAAAAGAATTAATGTTAACTGGTGGAGGTTCTCGTTCTGATTTTTGGAATCAGATTTATGCTGATGTACTAGGAATCACATGTGTTAGGAATGTTATAGAAGAATCAACTTCGTTAGGAGCTGCCATTTTAGCTGCATCAGGAGCGGGAATTTTTCCTGACATTGCAAAAGCAGCTGAAAATTTATGTAAAATAGATAAAAAATGGATTCCTAATAATGATCGGCATAAACTCTATGAGAAATATTATATTTTCTCATATGAAATGTATGAAAATATACTGAGCAAAAATCTCTATAAAAAATTCAATAATATTCTTTTAAAATAAAGATTCTGAAGGATGACAAGACATCCTTATAATAATCAATTTTATATATTTTAAATGTTATTTTTTCTATAATCAAAACTTCTTGGTATTATATGGATTAAAAGTTCTTTTATAATACAGAAATAATTAGAGAAGAAAAAGTATATTGTGTGAAAAAAATGGAATATAATTCTTCAAGTATAGTCAAAGAATTTACTAAGAATCAAAAAACAGTAGCTTTAATATTTTACATATTAATAGTAGGCGCTAGTGTAGTAACTATAGGAGGAGTCGTATGGACATTTGCAGATATATTTATCGGAACAACTGGAAAATGGGAATTATTCTTAGATCTTAATTTGGGATATCAAGTAGCAATTATTGGAGGACTTTTAGCAGGTTTGTTTTTCCTTTTGATTTTCTTTTTTGGGTTATTTAAGAAGACTTCAAAATCATTGATAAACTTTATTTATAGAAAGAGGGAACTGGAGCAAAAATATAAAGATCGTATAGACGTAAAAATTGCCGCCGGAGGATTAATAATCAGTTTAATAGCAATTATTATTGGAGTTATTTTTGCGGTTATTTTAGATATATTTAGCGTTTCAGCAGGAGAATCTTCCTATCTTTTGGATTTATTAGGAAGTACAGGACCTTGGGTTTTATTCATCGGAATTGGGCTCTTTGCAATTGTAGGAGTTTCACTCTTTATGATTTATTTTTGGAAGAATGGACATTACTTAATTCTAAGACTCATTGGAGCGATAGAGAAAGAGCAGAAAAAATGAAACCCTTGAGACCCTTGATTAAATCAGAAATTTAATGCTCTTATATTTTTTTTATTTAAATATATTCTCTAATAAATTCAAACCATTATTTTAATCTCTTTTATTTAGTATTCTTAATAATATGGCAATTAAAGTTGGAACTGTATTTAATTACTTACAATTACCGAATGTTTCTAAATTCCCTTTTGTAATACATAAAAGACAAGATGGCACTTATATCCAAAAAGGGTTGTTTGTTTATACAAAATCTAATGAAGGATTTCTGATTGGTGTCATTGAAGAAATTATCTTACTAAATGAATATTTCAATGACGCTTTAACAATTAAGGCATACAATAACAATAATAATCCTAACATTATTAAAGGGCTTTTTCCAAGTAAAGATTTTGAATTTGCTATTGCGATTGTAAACTGTTTAGGATTAATTAAATTCAAGGATAAAGATGTAAAACAAATCGAGAGAGTACAACGAATGAATTACCCTGCTAGTCCTGGAGAGGGAGTTTATATTATTGAAGAAGAAATTCTTCATAAATTTCTTGGATTTGATGCTGAATTCGGTTTAAATTTAGGTTATGTGAAAGTAACAGGTTCAAATGCCGAGATCAACATGAATAGATTGTTAAATAAGCATTTTGCTATTCTTTCTATTTCAGGAGGTGGAAAAAGTTATCTTACGTCTATTCTTATTGAAGAACTATTATCAAGAAAAGAGGATTTTGGTACTCCGGCGATTATATTATTTGATGTTCATGGTGAATATATTTATTTAAAAGATATCCCTGAATTAAAAGACAAAGTGAAGATCCAAGATATTTCTTATTTTCAAATTGGGATACCTAATTTATCAGCTTATTCCTTTAAGAAATACCAAGAACAAATTTCATATGTTCAAATAAGAGAACTCTCAAAATATATAAAAAAGTTAAATAGGGATAAAAACAAAAAAAATAAATACACAATAAACGACATAATTACACTGATTGAAAATGAATCTGATGGAATTAGGAGTACAAGAAAAGCGTTAATTGGCTGGTTATCAGAATTAGAACGATTAACTCTATTCGGACCTCAAGAAAATCCATTATTAAATAAAGTTGTTAATAAACAGCAAATTACTATTTTTAATTTTCAAAAAGAAATAAGTATTAGAAAAAAGCAAATTATCGTCGATTATATTTGTTATAGACTCTTTAATCTCCGAAGAATGAATAAAATTCCTCCCTATCTATTAATTGTTGAAGAAGCTCATCAATTTTGTCCTGAAGCTGCCCATGCAGAGGCTATTTCAAAACATATTATTGAGACGATTGCTAGAGAGGGAAGAAAATTTATGGCTTGCTTATGTTTAATTAGTCAAAGACCAAAAAAATTAAGCAGCACTGCTTTATCACAATGTAATTCTAAAATGGTTTTAAATATAAAAAATCCATATGATTTGAAACATCTAATGGATAGCTCAGAAGCTATAACAAAAGAATATGCAAATATGATTTCAACTTTAGGAGTGGGAGAAATGTTGTTAATGGGAAATGCAGTAAATTATCCAGTATTTATTGATATAAGACAGAGAAAGTTTAAATCAAAAAATGAAGAGATATCTTTAGCTCAATTTTGTTTAAATTGGCAAGATAAAGAATTAAATTAGATTAACGATTACCATTCTTCTCATATAAGAATATTGTATATTAATGAACTCGTCAAGAACTCTAAATCCTCTTTTCAAAGTTGATTGAGTATATCTTCTCTTATAGTATTACCCTTTTTATTTAAAACAACCATTTTCTTATTTTTTGAGACGCGGAATACATTTATTATGGCCATACTCTCCAACTTTAAAAACAATTCTTCTAATATTAATGAATTTATAAAAGGAAATTCCTTTTTTAGCAGTTCCTCAAGTCTCTTATCTAAAATTTCTCCCTTATTTTTAATTAAAATATCAATAATAGAATTTATTATTGGTTTCTGATTCCAACGTGCAGCCTCGATAATAATTCACCCATTTTATAAATTAAGAAACAGAGATTTAATATTTAAAATACAAGTTTTTTTAATTAATTTTATGAATTCTATACAAACAATCGATCTTCTTTAGATTCTTCAATTCTTCTACTTTTCAATTTTTCACCAAATTCTTCGTACCATTTTAATACTTCTTTAGTTAATGTTGGATTAACAATGTTCCTGGCTTCTTTAAAATGCTCTAATGATACTTTACGAGCTCTAATATTTTCTCTTAACGCTATCATGGCAGCTTCCCGACACCAAGTTTCAATATCTGCTCCAGAAAATCCTTCTATCATACTATTCAAATTCTCTAAAGATATGTTATTTGCTAACGGCATTTCTTTAGTAAATATTTTTAGAATTTCAAACCTCCCTTTTTCATTTGGAGCAGGTACTAATAATATCCGGTCAATCCTCCCTGGTCTTATCAATGCTGGATCTAAAATATCAGGACGATTGGTAGCTGCAATAACAACAATATCTTTCATTACTTCTAAACCATCTAATTCTGTTAAAAATTGAGATAAAACTTTTTCTGTTACACCAGAATCCGATGTATATCTACCTCTACTAGGTGCAATTGAATCAAATTCATCAAAAAAGATAATACAAGGAGAAGCCATTTTGGCTTTACGGAAGATTTCTCTTATTGCCTTCTCAGATTCTCCAACCCATTTTGACAATAGCTCTGGACCTTTTATTGATATGAAATTTGCTTTACTTTCAGTTGCTACGGCTCTTGCTAGCAATGTCTTACCGCAACCAGGTGGACCATAAAGTAGAATTCCTTTCGGAGGTGTAATTCCCATGCGAGCAAATATATTAGGATGTGATAACGGCCATTCTACAGCTTCAATTAGTTTTTGTTTTAAATCATCTAAACCGCCTACTTGATTCCAAGGGACATTTGGTACTTCGACAAACACTTCCCTAATTCCAGAAGGTAGTATTTCTTTTAATGCTTCCTCAAAGTCTTCTTTAGTAACTTCTATTTGCTCTAATAATTCGGGATCAATTATTTCTGATTCTAAATCGATTTTTGGTAGATAACGACGTAATGCAGACATAGCAGCTTCTCTACAAACGGCTGAAATATCTGCTCCTACAAAACCATGAGTTATTTGCGAAAATTCTTTTAAAGAAATTGTTTTATCAAGTGGCATGTTTCTAGTGTGGATTTGAAATACTTCTCTCCTCCCTTTTTCATTGGGCACTTTTATTTCAATTTCACGATCAAATCGTCCTGGACGCCTTAATGCAGGATCTAAACTATTTGGCCTGTTAGTAGCACCAATAACAATGACTTTACCCCTTCCATGCAAACCATCCATTAAAGCTAATAGCTGGGCAACAACTCTGCGTTCAACCTCTCCAGTTACAGTTTCTCTTTTTGGAGCAATTGCATCAATTTCATCTATAAAAATTATCGATGGGCTTTTTTCTTCTGCTTCAATGAAGATTTTTCGTAACTTTTTTTCAGATTCTCCATAGAATTTACTCATCACTTCTGGTCCATTTATTGAAATAAAATGTGCTTCACTTTCATTAGCTACTGCTCTAGCTAATAGAGTCTTTCCACAACCTGGGGGCCCTCTTAAAAGAACTCCTTTTGGTGGATCAATTCCTAAACGTTTAAATAAGGACGGATGTCTTAGAGGTAATTCTACCATTTCTCTAACTCGTTGAATCTCTTTATCTAAGCCACCTACATCTTCATAAGTTATATAATGAAGCCCTCTTTCTGCTTCTTCAGTAACTTTATCACTAATATTTAGGATAGTCTCTTGTTTGATAATGCAAACCCCCTCAGGACGCATATTAATAACTTTAAATGTGATTTCTCTACTAATACCAATGGAGATAAAAATGTAATCTTCAATTGTAATTGGGTAGTTATTCAATTTTCTTTTTACAAAACTCTCAAATCTAGGATTGTTCTTAATTGGAAAATTAGATGGAGCTAACACAACATTTTGAGCAACTTCAGCTTTAACTTTTCGAATTTCAACCGTATCATCAATTCTTGTTCCAGTATTTTTTTGCAATCTGGAATCTACACGTACAATTCCTAATCCATTATCTTGTGGATAGCTTGGCCATGCAATTCCAGCACTCTCTTTCTTACCATTAACAGAAATGACATCACCAGTTTGAATTTGTAACTTTTCCATTGTTTTTGGATCAATCCTAATAATATTACGCCCTATGTCTCTTTTTTTAGCTTTTTGAACCCTTAAGGTTACGTTAGGCATATCTTCTTCTTCTTCTTTCTCCTTTTCATTATTACCTTTCGTTGACATGCTCAATCGATTTAAAACTAAATTTATATAGATAATATTAAGAAATATTAATCTCGTAAAAATTTTTGCTTTTATTTTTTAAAAGAGGTTTTTTATTTTTATTTAAAAAAATCGTCTAAGGAAACTTGAACTTTGGAATCATTTAATTTTCTCAATCTTTCTAACGCATTCTGGACTCTTTGTTTTGAAAAGTTATGTTCTTCAATAAGTAATTCTTCTAATTTTTCAAAATCAATCTTTTTTGGCTTTGGAATTTTATAATTTTCATTTACATCAGGATAAAGAAATATTTCTCTAATTTGATCTATTAATTCTAAATCCAAAAAAATCTCCTTTCCTCCTATCATGACTTTATTTTTCAATATATTCTCTAAATTTTTGTATTTTTTAATCAAGTCCAATGCTGTTTTCTGACCAATACCTTTTATTCCTGGAAAAAAATCTGTTCCAATCAATATTCCCATATCAATCAGTTGCTCTCGGTTTATTCCAAGATTATTTAAAAATTTAGTTAATGAAACATATTCGATATCTAAAGTAACTGTTGTATCTTTTACTTTCTTGCTTCGACTTATAGCAAAATTCCGAAGCAATCGTTCCCCTCCAAACAATAAAGTATCATAATCTTGAGAAGCACAGGCCCACGCATCATTATTTTCAACTAAATACGCAGATTGGGCTTCTCCTTCAGAATTAGCTTGAATTATTGGAATTCCCATATGCTCAATTAATTTTTTACTCTCTTCTATCATATCAGAATCAAGTTTTGAGGTAAATTGTGCAAATTTTTTAGCTTCTTGAAAATCCTCAGCATCCTGAGCTTTAAGCATTTTTTCCTTCGCCTCTTCTTTAACTTTTTTTCTTTCTTTAATTGTATCTAATTTTAGCTCAGACGGAGTACCATCAAAAACATAAATAGGTTTAATATTATGCTCTAAGAAATTTATAGTTCGATAAAAAAGTCCAGAAAGGTGTGATGTTACATTACCTTGAAAATCCTTCAAAGGGGTCCCATCTCTTTGGCGTATAATTGCTAAAAATTGATATATAGTATTAAATGCATCTATTGCTATACTTTTTTTAAAGAGATTTTCAAACGTAATTGTTCTTTTAACTTCATTTACTAATTCATTTATTTTAACGCCCATATTTAATTTATTCCATAATTTCTATTCTATCTTTATATAGTTATGATACAACATATATAATTTCCACTAATATATTATACTATTTTTTTGGTCGTCTTCTCAATTTCGAACCACACGTTTCACAAATTCTATTTAAATCTTCAGGATGATGAATAATTTTACATTGTGGGCAATAAACTTCCCAAATTATCGTCGATTCAATCCCTTCTTTATATAACGGGGAATAAGGAATAGATAACTCAGAGCATACATTCTCAATAGAGTAATCATTAGAGTAAATCGTTACATTCTTATTTGATTTTTCCATCAATTCTAGAGTTAATGCTATTAATTCTGTATCTACATCTGATAAAGCTTTGAAATTTCCTGTTTTTTTTGATGTTTCTTTTACCTTTTTGATGTATTCATTTTCAGGTACTTTTATTTTTAATTTTTTAGTTTCAATTGCAACGTTTATTTTATTTAAAATATTTCTATTTTTTTCAATATATCTAGGATCTTTTACCTCATCAATTATAGAAGGCGTTGTGTAAATTTCTCCTTGAATTACATTAACATCAATTCCGGTAAGGAAAATATTAGTATCAAAAATATATAGCGGAGCTTGTTCTTTCATATATCTAATCTTCAATGATAAATAATAGGAAGATATTAATTTTTACATTATTATAATTTTTCATTCTTCAGGAGAATCATCAATAGGCACTCTTCTCACAGTACCAATAATTTTCTTTCTTAAGCGTGTATAATAACTTCCTTTAAACCGAATAAATTGATTTTGAGAATTTGCTTTACGAATTCTAATTTTGGTATTAGGTCCAATTCCTTTTATAATTTGTTGTCCATCTATTACGATCTTAGCGTCCAATCTTGGTCTTATAAGTTGAATCTCAACTTCAGAGTCAATGGGTATTATTATCGGTTTTAAACCAGATCCCGCGAAGCTATTTAAAGGAGTTATTTGTATAGTTTCCATATTAGGATTAACAATTGCTCCCCCCGCACTTAAATTATATGCAGTGGATCCCGTAGGTGTTGATACAATTACTCCATCTAAATAGCTACGATTCAGAAAAATACCATCAATTCTAATAGATATCTGGAGAACTTTCGAACTTTTAGAAGATATTATTAAGACTTCGTTTAATGCATTACCTAACTTGATTTCTCCAGAATTTTTAACAATATAAGCTGTTATTTTAGAACATGATTCTAATGTGTATTCTCCATTTAAAATCTTGGATAAATCTTTAAAAATACTAGTTCCATTTGATTCATCTAAGAATCCGATGGAACCAACATTTACTCCCAAAATGGGAGGAGGTTTACGTTGAGATAATCTATTCGCAACTCTTAATATCGATCCATCTCCGCCAACAATAACTATGAATTTTATATTCTCAGCGTTCATATCACCGAGATCCATACCATTATGCGGAAAAATCTTTGGAGCGATTCTAGTCTCTAAATAAACCACTTCCCCTTTTTGAACTAAGAATTCAAAAATTCTCCTAGTTAATTTTATAGCTCTTTCAGAATCCAACCTACAAGCTAAAGCAATTGGTTTTTTTTCCATGACCCTCTGATTTTCCCTTGAAATATTCCAAAAAAATAATGGATAATTAAATTAATAGTTGGCTTGATTTCTATATTTAATTGCTGAAAACTCTATTTATAAGTGTTCTACCTGCCAATTGCCAATACTCTACTTGTGCAGTTGATATTTTTTTAGGATCCGCTTGAAGTTCTTTTAATTTATTCTTTAATTCCTCATCTTGAGGCCAGGCAACATCAAATGATTCATATGACTCTAAATTCATGATATTGATGGAGGATTCCTCAATAAAATTAATCTGAGCATTCCCTTTGACAATCTCGGGAATTTCAACCATATGACCACTTGGTATTGTGAGTGAGCGCTTATTATTATCAAACATCCCGACACAAACAACTCTGACTTTAGCATGACCATGTTTCCCACTTTTTGATCGCTCAGTGCTTTTAATGATACATGGTTCTTCATCCACCATTATATATTGCCCAGTTTTTAATTTTTGTATCTCTGTTCTTCTAATAGACAATTTCTAATACACCTTAATTTATTTATTCTCATCCAAAATTTTTTAATTTTGATATTTCTTTTAATTTATAATATAATTATTTATTCAAAAAAAATTATTAGTTTTTAAGAACTTATTTAAGTAGGTTTAAAAAATCTAAAATTGCGTAGTAATGGTATTAGAGAAATTAGGAAGGTCACTAGATACAGCTATTAGAAAGATTAGACGTCTTCCATCCGTGGATAAAGATGCAATTAATGCTCTTATTCAAGAATTACAGAGAGCTTTACTAGGTTCAGATGTAAAAGTTGAACTCGTATTTGAAATGACGGAGAATATCCGAAAACAAGCTATGAATACTAAACTTCAGAAGGTGAGACGTAGAGATTTTGTAATTAAATTAGTACACGATGAACTTATTAACCTCCTAGGTGGAAAACCCACTCCAATAAGAATAAAACATGGCAAAAAGAATGTAATTTTACTTGTTGGTATCCAAGGTTCGGGGAAAACTACTACAATAGCAAAATTGGCAAAATATTACAAAAGTAAAGGTTATAAAGTTGCTACATTGACAACTGATACTTGGCGCCCTGGAGCTTATGAACAATTAGTGCAGTTATCTGAACAAGTAGGTGTGAAATGTTATGGAAATCCTAATGAAAAAAATGCTCTAAAAATTGCAATTCAAGAAACCAAAAAAGCGATAAATGATGGAAATGACATTATTATTACAGATACAGCTGGACGGCATAAGGAAGAAAAAGAATTGATGAAAGAAATGGCAATTCTAGAACAGAAATTAAAACCAAACGAAATAATTCTTGTAATCGATGGAACTCTTGGTCAACAAGCATTCAATCAAGCAGAAGCTTTTGCTCAGACAACTAATTTGGGTTCTATTATTGTCACTAAATTAGATGGGACAGCTAAAGGTGGTGGTGCCTTGTCCGCTTGTGCAGCAGCTAATATTGGAATTAGATTCATAGGTGTAGGTGAAAAAATAGATGATTTTGAAGAATTTGAACCATCCACATTCGTAGGCACTTTACTGGGTATTCCTGATATTGAGTCATTGGTTCAAAAAGTTCAAGAAGCAGAAGTAGATCTTGAACCAGAAGTTGTCAGGCGGATGGTTCATGGGAAATTTACTCTTGAAGATTTATATCTACAATTGAAAAGTATCAAAAAAGTAGGAAAATTTAAGCAGATATTAGCAATGATGGGTGGTGGGAATATTCCAGATGCTTTAAAGGAAGATGCTGAAGCAAACCTGGCAAAATGGGAAGTAGTTCTTAACTCTATGACAAAAGATGAAAAAGAGAATCCTAAAATTATTAAAAAAACTCGAAAAAGGCGAATTGCTATTGGAAGTGGAACAGAATACTCTATAATAAACAAAATGTTAGATCAATATAGTAGCATGAAAAAGTTCATGAAAAGATTTCTTCAAATGCAGAAAAAAGGTAAAGGTATGCCTGGAATACCCGGATTTCCCGGTGGAAAAGCTGCTGCTGATTTTATGAAGAAGTTAGGTAAATTTTAAATTTTATTAATACCCACCATATCTGATTCCATTGGTTAATTTCTTATTATTTATACAAAAAATTTCGCACTATTCTAAATATGATATTGATAGTGGAAAAACTCCTTTAGAAATATATAAATTATGTTCATGCATAAGAGAAACCTTCTGTTTATCTTATGCAATAAGAAAAAATAATATTTTATATCTATATTTTCAAGAAGAGTTTATTTTAATCAAATTTGAAGGAAGTAATCTACGTTATCTAGGTCCTAATGAAAGATCTCTAGCCTTACTTTTACTGAAAGCTTTAAATAAAGCAAAAAATAGCCAGTCTAACTATAGGGATCAATGGGAGAAATCGACTCCAGGAATTTATGTTAGAACTTTCTTTGATATATTCTCTTTTATGGAGTTCCTTACTTCAATTTTAAAGGGAACTAACTTTCTGATTGTAGATTATCAGCAAGTTGTTAAAGAAAAAGGCGAAAATTTCACTTTAAATAAAAATCTTAAAATTATTAAGGAGGATGATTTTTTTATTATTCCAACCTATATTATATCAAAACAAGATTCTAAAATTATAAAAAAATTCAAAGAACTGAAAAGTATAAAATTAATATCTCTCTCAAAAATTAATGGTGTTGAGAATAAAATTCTCTATATTAATTTTTTAAAAGACCAACAAGCAATTCTCCGAATAACATTAAGATGATACTAAAAAACGCTAAAATTTATTCTAAAGGATTGATACGTAAAGGAATTATTCTTATCGAGAATGGTAAAATAAGGAAAATCATATTTAATCCTAAGGATAAAAGTTTAACAAAACTAATTAGGAGGAACCAAGATAAAAAGATAATAGACTGTAAAAACAAATTAATTTTACCTGGTATAATAGATATTCATTCTCACTTGCGAGATATGGATCAAAGCGAAAAAGAAACATTTTTTACTGGAACTAAGGCGGCTGCTTTTTCAGGTATTACAACTGTTTTTAATATGCCAAATACTATCCCGCCAGCAATTACTTCTAATCAAATTAAATTATGGATGGGAAAAGCAGAAAATAATATCAATGTAGATGTTGGATTCATTGCAGGAGTCCCTGAAGATATAAATAAAATTGAGGTTGAAAATATCATTGATTTAGGTATTATAGGTTTCAAAATATATACTCTTAATTCTATTAATGAAATTGATTGGAAAGATCCTAAGAATATCCTAGCAATTCTAGATATCTCTTCTAAATATCAAATTCCAATTTTTATACATGCTTCATATCCATTATCTGATAAAGAAAAAGAACAAATTAGAAAAGAATTTAATTCAAGTTTAGGGAATGTTTTAGAATATCACAATAAGTTTGATCCTGTTAAAGCAGAGGAAAAATATGTAAAACTTGTTATTAAACATTATAAAGAATATATTAACGTTAATCATTTAAATCCTAGACGTTATCCGAGAATTCATTTTTGTCATATAAGTTGTATTGAAAGTTATCTAGCAATCAAAAGAGAACAGACTTCAAATGAAGATTTTAAAATTACATTTGAAGTTACTCCACACCATCTACTTTTATCTAATAAAAAAATTTTAAGTAATGAGAATTATGGTAAAGTTTTGCCTCCTTTAAGAGGAGAAGAGCATTCGAACTTTCTATTTAATGAATTAAAGGAGGGGTATATAAAATTAATAGGAACGGATCACGCACCCCATACCCGAGAAGAAAAATCTCAAGATTATTTCAATGCACCTTCAGGATTCCCCGGTTTTGAAACATATCCCTTATTAATGCTAAATAAAGTATTTAACTACGAACTTTCTCTAGAAAGATTTGTTGAGATAACTTCAGAAAATCCTGCTAAAATCTTTAATCTAAAGAAAAAAGGTTTTATTAGAGAAGGATATGATGCTGACTTATTAATCGTTGATAAAGTTCCAGAATTTACGATTAATTCTCAAAATTTTAAAACAAAAGCAAAGTTTACTCCATTTGAGAATTTTAAAACAAATGTTCAAATATGGAAAGTTTTTTTAAGAGGAATTGAAGTCAATACTGAAGATTCTATTCCATTTGGTAGAATTATCAAAGAAATGATATAAAATATAAATGTTTGAACAGTATAATAATACATAAAATAGTAAGTTATAGGATCTTTATAATGCCTGAAAAAGAAGAATTTAGCTTAGAACAAGGTAGAATGTTAATAAAATTTGCACGCGATAATATAGAATTCTTTTTAAAAAATAATCGACGTATTCCTATTCCAGATGTTTTAAAAGAAAAATTCTCGGATAAGTATGGTGCTTTTGTTACCCTAAATAAATATAATGTATTTGGCAACCCTCTAAGGGGTTGTATTGGTTATATTGAACCCACTTACTCACTATACGAGGTAATCCACAGAGTATCAATAAGTTCAGCAGTTGAAGATCCACGATTCCCTTCAGTATCTTTGGATGAGATGGATAATATTGTAATTGAGTTATCTATATTAACTCCTCCCGAATTGCTTAAAGTAAATGATCCAAAAGAATATCTTGATAAAATTGTTATTGGAAGAGATGGACTCATAGCTGAAAAAGGTATGAGAAGAGGGCTACTCCTTCCTCAAGTACCTGTGGAACATGAGAGAAATTGGGATGTTGAAACATTTCTCTCTCAAACATGCTCTAAAGCTTGGCTTGATAGTAACGCATGGAAAGAAAAAAGTACTAAAATATATTCTTTTCAAGCGATTCTCTTTGAGGAAAAAGAACCTCGTGGTGAAGTAAAACGTAAATATCTGAATTAAAAGATATATTTTACTTAAATATCTTATTGTATTGTTTTATGAATTTAAAAATTAAAAAAATAATAGAGAAACAATTATATATGGGAAGCTCTGATAAAATACTCTCGATTGATATATCTTCAAACAATGTTAAAGTAGGGATTGTTTCTGATAAATTGGAGTTAGAATCTGTTTTAATTCAAAAATATGATGTTATTGATGAAGATATTGATGGCTTTGCAAAACGATTTGATATGGATGATATGTGGAAAAAAGTTAGATTAGGGATACAGAAAGTAATAAAAAAAAATAAACCTAAAAATATCCTTGGCATATCTTCATGCGGCCAAAGAATGGCTACAGTTTTTTTAAATAAAAAGGGAAAAGAGATTTATGGTGGACCTAATACTGATATGAGAGGTATTGATTCCGCTTATCTTATTGAAGATGAATTTTCTGATGAAGATTTATTCAAGATAACTGCACATAGCCCATTCTTAATGTTTACATTAGCTCGCTTGTTATGGTTCAAAGAGGAGAAAGAAGATCAATATAACGATATTGGAAAATTGTTAATGCTTGATGATTGGCTTGTTTATAAATTTACCGGAGAATTTTATGCAGATTATACTTCTTTAGGAGAATCTTTACTTTTTGATATTAATAAAAAAAAATGGAGTATGGAAATTATCGAAGCTTTTGACATAAATCCTGATATCCTCCCTGAAATCGTTGAATCAGGCACACTTGTGGGAGAATTAAAAATGAATCTAATGAAAGAATTCGGCATAAACCAACATTCACTTCCTGTTTTAAAAGGATGTGGTGATACACAAGCTAATTTATTAGGTATGGGTGCAATTGAAGATGGAAATATTGGAATTACTTTAGGAACAACAGCACCAGTTCATTTAGTTATTGATAAACCAATAATAGATCCTGAACTAAATTTTTGGACTGACTGTCATGTGATTAAGAATAAATGGTTGCTTGAAGCTAATACTGGAGGTACAGGTAGGGTTTATGATTGGTTCAAAAGTGCATTTATTTCAGATCCAGAGAGAAATGCAAATGAAATAATGGATGATATTTTGAACAGAGTAATACCCGGTGCTGGGTCTACTTTTGCCTTTCTAGGTCCGGAACTCATGGCGATAAAAGATCAAACATCAATCAAAAGAGGTGTTTTTATATTTCCCCCTCCTAGTATGATTGGAGAGGATTTACCTAAATTACAAAACTTTGCTCGAAGTATGATTGAAGGAATTTGTTTTGGGATTCTTGAGAACTTCCAAGCTTTAAAAAAATTCACACAATCAGAAATAAAAACGTTTTGTGCCGGAGGAATGGCTAAATCTTATGAATTTTGTAAAATTCTTGCGAATATATTAAACCAAAAAATAAATGTTTGTCAATACAAGGATTCTGCTTTTATTGGATGTGCAATGAATACCTTGATAGGCTTAAATTTATATCAAGACTATAGGAGTATTGTTGATAATTTGATAGAATTCGAAAAATTTTCAGTTGAACTGCCCATCTCAAATGAATATAGGAAAATATTTCGGGAGTGGAAATATTTAAAGAATAAGTTAAGTAAATTATAGCAATTTAATCTAAATGTTTATAAAGTTCTCTTCTTGATAATAGATTCAATATTGGCTCCTTCTTTCCAATACCAGTCAAATAATTCTTTTGACCAGTTTATAAAAATCTCACTATCATCAAATAGACATTCACTATAATCAATTTTTCCCTCTCTACTCAAAAATAGTATAGCTCCCTTATCAGTAACTAAAAGAGAGAACAAAATTTGTTTTAATATACGAATATTCTGTGAAATGTTTACCTTTTGATAAAATGCATGGCGGTCATCAAGCTTTTCGTATCCCTTTGAGGCTAACACATTTTCATCCACTAAAGCTTTTATCTTAATAGACATATTATTAATTTTTCGCTCTACTGCTGGTAAAATTGAATCTTGAAATTGATCTGAGATTGCTAAAATAAATTTTTCTGATTTTTTAATAATCTCTGACCATAACTCTATATTTTGCATTGTGCCACTCTTAAGTCTCATAGTTTTTAAATTCCCTAATTGTAAAATTAAATTTAGAGGGAAATAGTTAATATTATGTTTATTAAAAAAAGTCTCAAACTTTAATGATACTTCAAACAGCTCTAAAATATCCATGAACATCTTGCCGATGTTAGTACTTTCATATTTATTATCCATTGTTTTTTTAACTAAATTTTTATCGATAAGTCTTTTTAGATGACGTGAAATTTCAGAACCTCTTATATCCAATTCTTTTTCTAATTGACTATGTCTTTTTTTTCCCATATATAAACTTTTAAAGACTTCAAATCGACCTTCATTGGAAAATTCAAAAAATAAATCATTAATTCTCAAGTTAACTCAGCATATTTTACAATTTTAAAAATTTTATTTGAATCCTTTGATAATATATGAATTTAGATCAATTAAAAATTGTTTTTATCAATCAAAATTTTTTTCTATTGATAAAATTATTTTTAAAGAGATTATAGGGATTCTTTATTACATTTTTATATCTTTTTATACATAACATTATAATTATTAAATCTATTTTAATCCGAAAAAATAAAAACATAAAAAAATGACAGAATTCAAAGAAATTACAGATTGTTTAGAAGAAATAAAGAATCGATATATTAATGACGAAAAAATAAGAAAAAAATTAGCTAAATATGATGAGCCTATCCAAATAAAATTTTTAGATACAGATAGAAAAGTTTTACTATTAATTAATAGAGATGAAGGAATTGAAGTAAAAGATCACAGTGGAGACGACACAGCCACGGTAAAAATTGAATTTACAGGAGAAAACGTGATAATTGATCTATTTAACAAAGAATTAGGTGCTATTAAAGCCTATTCTGATGGAAAAATAAAAATAGTAGAAGGAAATATAAGAAATTTAATGAAACTTCGAAGTTTAATGTTTTAACTAAGTTCTTTTTATTTAATTTAATAAATAATTTATGATATAATACCTAATTATAAAAGAGAGTATAAATAATGAAAACTCTAATAACAGCAAAGATTACTGACGATTGTTTAAACGAATTAGAAAAATTGATGGAAATTTCATATGAACCATGGAGAGAAACAGGAATAATTTATTTTGATGTGAATGAGCTTGTCGAAAAACTAAAGGATTATGACATTTTTATAACAGAAGCAGATGATTTAAAGAAGGAAGATCTATTTGAAAAAACTAATATAAAACTTATTGTTTCATGTAGAGGCGATCCGTTTAATGTTAATCTAAAAGCCGCAACTAAAAAGAATATTCCAGTACTTTATACTCCACTAAGAAACGTTGACGCGGTCGCAGAATTGACTATAGGCTTGATGTTAATGTTAGCCCGAAAATTGCATATTGTTGATCGAATAATTCATTCTGATGAATTTGAAGTAATTGAATTTGAAGATTTTATTGAATATTTAAATAAATTTCAAGGAATTGAATTAAAACATAAGACAATTGGGATAATAGGTTTAGGGCAAATTGGTAGAAGAGTCGCAAATATGCTTAAATCCTTTGAAGTTGAATTTCTTATATATGATCCTTATATAGACGAAGAAATCATTAACCAGTATGGTAAAAAAGTTGAGATTGATTATCTAATGAAAAATTCTGATTTTATAACAATACATAGTATAGCAACTGATGAAAATGAGAAACTTATTAATGAAGAGCGAATTAATATGATGAAAAAATCAGCATTTCTAATTAACACTGCAAAAGGGAGCATAGTTGATTATGATGCTTTACAAAGAGCTCTAAAAGAGGAAAAGATAAGTGGTTCAGCTTTAGATGTTTTTCCTCTTGAACCTATTGATGAAGATAATGAATTTATTGAATTAAAAAATGCAATCATCACCCCTCATATTGGGGGAGATACAGAGGAAGTAATAAAAAGGCAATCAGTAATTTTATTACATGATATAAAAGCGTGGTTAAAGGGTGAAAGACCTAAGCATGTTATGAATCCAGAAGTATTTAAAGAAGGAGAAATAAAGACTTCCTTAAATGATGATAAGTTTTACAGATTAAAAGAGGAAATAGTAAATTTATGTAAAGAATTACTAAAAGAAAAACACGTGATTGGTTCAGCTGGCAATGTCAGCCTAAGAGTAAAAGAACAAGGGAAACAATTTGTACTAATAACTCCTAGTAATGTTCTGTATACTGAGATGGTGCCAGAAGATATTCTTATTCTTGATATAGAAGGAAAAGTAATAGAAGGAGAGAGAAATCCTTCAGTTGAGAAAAAAATGCACTTAAGTATATATCATGAAAGAAAAGATGTGAATGCAATAATTCATGCACATAGTATTTATTCTACTATTCTTAGTACTTTAAAACTAACAATACCTCCTATTTTTGAAGAATTTGTACCATATATAGGTGGTGAAGTTTTATGTGCAGATTATGGAGAAGCCGGTACTGAAGAATTAGCAGATGGAGTACTAGCATTCTTAGAAGAAAGAAATGCCGTTTTACTAGCAAATCATGGAAATTTATGTTGTGGTAGTCATTTAGATGGAGCTTATACTGTATTAAAATATCTTGAGAGGGGAGCAAAGATCTACTTTTTAGCTAAACTTATAAAAGAGCCAAATTTATTACCTGAAGATACAATAGACTATGAAATGGATATCTTTGATATTTTTAAAGATTCTAAAAAAATATAAAAGATTCTGAAGTAAAAATAATCACTGTCTTTACTTTCTATATAGTGATTTTAATGCAATTTCGGTTGATTCTTTTGCTTGTTGTTTTGTAACCATTCCAATTGTCACAGCACTTATATTATGATTTTTGATATATTGGAATGCTAAATCTGGTTCAATCGATCCTGCTGCTAGAGTTTTCATACCTATAAAATAATAATTCTTCGTACTATCAACAAGTTCTTCTAATTCTTTTGGATTTCCCATTAAAAACCCATTCACATTAAAGGGTATCAAAAATACTTTCACATTTAAAGAATTTTCTATACAATATTGAATCGTTGGAATTGGGTCATGCGTTGCGACACCTGGAATAATTCCATATCCAGAAATATCATCTAAAAGCTTTATCAAATTTGTTCCTTTATTATCAGAAACCATTCCATGTACGAATATTAACTTTGCTCCCTTTTCGATTAATAGGTTAACTTTGGAATCTACTCCCGGATAGGTGGAACCTGTGATTACATAATCGGTATACTTTTCACTCATCATCTGAGCTGCTTCTAATATTTTTCCACTAGGTATCACTTGGATACCGCGTGCTCCTCTTATATAACTAGCGTCTAATATCTCAAATATTGCTTTAGGGTGGTTTAAAAATTTCCTACGCCATTCAAATGCCTTAAATCCAAATTGTCCAGCACCGATGAATGGTGAAGTTCCTACAGAAACGAGTGGAATATTTATATTATCAATCTTACAAAAAATTTTTACCCCTTCCTTAACTTTTAGTAAAATTAATTTAAATTTTCTAGGTGATTATTATTAACCGAATTATAAAATTTTAAGTTACAAATCATATAAATACATAAACAATATTACTCATAAAATATAATACGAATTCAAGCTTCTTACATTGAAGAGGAGATAAGGATATCACAAATTAATGGGATTATCTGTAATACTTTAACTTTTTATAATCAAGAATCTCAAATTATTAAAAGTCTTAACTCACTTCTTATCCGCCATATTCTCACAAATGAAATAGATAGTCTTTTGCTTTTTGGCAGTATGGATTATACAAGTCTTTTTTCTCCTACAGAAAAAATAAGACTAATAGAACTTGTATTGCAAATCACGGAGAAAAAAAATCCTCTTCTTGTTGGAATCTATGGTGATCAGGTTGATATTATAATAAATCAGATAGAAAATTTAGGTAAGAAATTTGAAGATCTAAAATTTATGATTACCCCTCCTACTTCTGAAAAGAAATCAATAGACTTTTTAAAATCTTATTTTGAAAATATTTTAGGCTCTCTTACATCTAAAAATCAGATCTTTTTAATTAATAATCCTCCATTGTTCGCGGGAAATGAGATTGAACCAAAACTCCTAAAAAGCTTATTAGAATTTTCAAATCTAAAAGGATTAAATGATTCTTTTTATAATATTAAGAACTGTAAAGCCTATATTCAAAATCTAAGCAATCATTTCACTGTTATATGCGGAATGGAAGCAAATTCCCAAACTTTTCTTCAGCTAATTCCATTGAACATGAGAAAATATAGTGGGATTCTTTCTTCTCTTAGTAATATAGGCAACATGTATTCAAAGCTATATAATTATGCAATAGAAGACAATCTCTTGGAACTTCTGCAATTGCAAGAACAAATAAATGATATTAGAAATAAACTTTATGAAGTTAAACCTAATGAAATTAATGAGAATATTGGATTAAAATATGCTTTTTTACATCTATATAAGGATTTAATTTCAAGAAGTAATACAGATATAAATTATATTTATGAAGAATTGCTGACTCAAATTGATCCAATAAGTAAAGAACGAATTGAGGCTACAGTTAATTTCTTGTTAAATCATAAGCAAATCTATAAATTATACTTTCTTGGAAAAAAAGATCTTTACCAATTTGATGAAATCATCAAAACTTTTTCAAAAATTGATGTCTTAGTTAAGCAAGGGAAGGTAAAAAAAATAAAAGGACCTTATATCGTTAATATTAATACGCTCTATAGAGTGAACTTTGAAAACAGTCATTTAGTCTTCAGATTTCGTACAAGTCAATCTCCCCAATCTGAAGATTTAATAAAAGAGAAACTTTTGTATCCTTTTTTAGATAAAACTTTAAATCCTACTGATATTGATTTAAGCAAAAAAGTGAAAGAAATCATTGCTACTAAGACTGGATCATATATATTCAATAAAAAAAATCCCCCTATAATCCCAGTCTACAATTTGATTTATTATGATGAGACTAAGGATATTGTTCCTTATATTTTTTCTGTGCAAGAATATATTAGAGGAAAACCTTTATTTCAACTCTTCAACCGGTATATCGGTGAAGGGAAAAGTCTTTATGTGAAAAAATTTTTAGATTTATTTTATAATTTAGGTGAACAATTAGGGCATTTGCACGAAGTAAAATTTAATTCATTTTTCAAAAACGTTAACAATATTGGTAAAAAGGAAAAAATCCTTTATTCAGAATATTTTAAAAATGAATTAGAAGAAAGACTCCAAGAAGCAAAAAAGAATAAAATAAATTTCTGTGATGACATTAGAGACTATTATCGAGATAATTTCTCGTTAATCGAAGATGAAACTGAATTTGTTCTTTTACATAATGATTTTAAAAGCCAAAATATTGTTGTTAAAGAGGAATTAGGTACTATAAAAATTAATGGTATTGTAGATTTTGATCAATGGTGTATTGGAAGTCGAGCTCAAGATTTTATTAAAATAGATTATTGGATTTTAAAACCTTTAAATAATACTTCATTTTATAACTCATTTTACAAAGCATATTCTTCATTTTACAAAATAGATTCAGATTTTAAGAAAAAAGTAGAATTATACAAACTACTTTGGCTTTTAAATGAATATAATTTTGAATCAGAAATATTAAAAAAATCAGATCAAATGGATATTACTGGTATACCATCAACATCATTAAGTAATTATTTATTCGAAATTAAAGCTATAATTCGATAACCTTTTTCTTGAATTATCACTTTCCAATTAAAGAAAAAGAAATTATTTAAATCATTTTAATTTTAATTCTTTACAATAGTTTAAGAACTTCATGTTGAAAACTAAAACTAAATTAAAATTAGCTGTTGAAGTCGTCCGTAAAGCTACAGAAATTACGGAATGGTTTAGAAAAAAGGGATTTGAATCCTTCTTGAAGTTAGATCAATCACCTGTTACCTTAGCAGATTTTGCATCTCAAATTTATATCGTCTCACAGTTAAAACATTACTTCCCAAATGATGAAATAATTGCAGAAGAAGAAAATATTGATTTTATAGATTTTAAGGCAGAAAAGCTGATTAAGAAATGTTTTAATGAATTAAATATTGAAGAATTAAAAAAAATTAAAGAAAATATTGGAATTCGAGGTCCATCTTCTGAATGTCAATGGACAGTAGACCCAATTGATGGGACGATTGGATATCAAAAGGGACTGCCTTATGCTGTAGGTGTTGGATTTATGATAAATTCAATCCCCAAATTATGTGCGATTGCAGTACCAAATTATAATAATAATTCGTTAGCTGTCTTCTCAGCAGAGGAAGGTAAAGGAGCTCAAGTCTCATATGATAATGAGAATTTTAAACCAATTTTAGTCAATAAAAATAAAGAAATACAAAATATACGATTATGCCATTCATTACATTATGATCAACCTTGGGTTCTTAATTTTGCAAAGAAAATTGGTATTAAGAACTTCATTCAAATCGATAGTATGGTAAAATTTTGTATGGTAGCTGAAGGAACTGCTGATCTTTATATTAAACCCCTAGATGAAGAACATTCATTTACATGGGATTTTGTGCCAGGAGATTTAATAGTAAGGGAAGCAAGAGGAAACGTTACAGATCTAAATGGTGAGCGTTTAATATTTAAAAATAAAAAATGTATATGGACAACTCCTGGTATTATTGCTTCTAATGGTTTCTTACATAGAAAGATTTTAGAATTATACCAAAAGAATCAATAAAAATTTTTATTTAATTTAAACAGAAAAAAGACTTATTTTTTAAATTTCTCTAGTGAATCTTCAAGCCATTTTAAATACCAATCCTTAGAAGTTAGGTCTTTTTTTTCTAATCCACCATAATCTGATAACTTATCTATCCATATTTTCCCTACTTCTGGTCCAGAAATAATCAACCAATTGCGAATAGCCCATCCCTGATGACAAATAGGAATCGCGCCATTAATCGCTTTCCAATACTCATCTTGAACCGCTAGATAATCTTTTTCAAATTCTTTTTTATCATCGTAATTTTCCTAATTAGGAAAGTTAGATTTATTATTCCAATCTGATGTATATGGAAATGGCTTAGATAGGACTCCAACAAAACCATCATTCTCTTTCCAGGCACTTTCATCATATTCACCTAAGGGAAATCCTCCATAATAAGGACCGGTACCTCCATTTCCAATTTCCATCAAAAATGTCATATAATCTAACGGTAACTTTATTTTATGTCTAGTCTCAAATTTAATTATTACCTCTTCTGAGAGAGTAAATCCTCTAATTTAGATAAAATATCATTTAAATCCATCAATCTTTAAACCATCTTTATTATTAATGATAATTATATGATTATTTAATTAAATTCTAGCAAACTCTAATAAATTTGTCTGTTTTACTTTTAAATTCTTATTAAAATTAGATAACTTAATTCCTAATAATCTTACCTTTTTTTTATTACCTATAAACTCTTTATATAAATCTAGTACTGTCTTTATTGTGATCTTTTGATCCTGAATTGGTAGATCATATGATTTTGAGCGAGTATAAGTTTCAAATCCACTTAATCGAATTTTTAGGGTTATAGTTCTATAAGAAATATGATGTTTAATAGCAGATTTGTGAATCTTCTCATTAATATCCTCTAACTTTTCCATTATAACAGAAAAATCATTGGTATCTTCATAAAAAGTTCTTTCTGCACTTATAGATTTTCTATCTTCAACAAATTCTTTTACTTTACGATTATCTAAACCATTAGCTACATTCCAGATCCATCTCCCATGTTTTCCAAATAACTCAATCATCTTAGGTAATTTTGTATTAATTATGTCGCCAATCGTGTTAATTCCTTTTTTATTGAAATTTACTTTTGTTTTCTTACCTATGCCTGGGATACGAGTAATTTCCATATCTTTTACAAGGTCATGAATATTTTCAGGTTTTACTACAGTAATACCATTAGGTTTATTTTCATCAGATGCAATCTTAGCTAATGATTTTGTAGGGGCGATGCCTATTGAGATAGTAATTCCAATCTTTTCAGAAATTTCTTTTTGAATTTCTTTTGCAATTTCTTCTGCTTTTTCATAATCGCTTGTTATATTTGTTAATTCTAGATATGCTTCATCTGTCCCAACTCTCTGAAATTCATCACTAAAAGTTTCAAGGATATTCATCACTTGTTTTGATACTTCATAATATTTTTCTCCATTCGCTCTTAAATAAATTCCATGAGGACATCTTTTATAAGCTTGAGATATTGGCATAGCTGAATGTAATCCATATTTTCTTGCTTCATAATTACAAGTTGCTATAACTCCTCGCCCTTGACCTTCTTTTGGATCCGCTCCTATTATAACTGGTTTATTTTTATATTGTGGGTTGTCTCTTATTTCTACAGCAGCAAAAAAACAATCAAGATCACAGTGTAAAATAACACGATTCATTATATAACAAAGGAGAGTTATCATTACTAAAATATAGTTTTCATTTTTGATATTCATAAATATTATTTAAAAATACAGACTTCCAAGAATTATTAGAAATATCACATTTATGAGTTTTATATCGCTTTAGTGAATATTATTATCAAAATATATTTTTAATTGAATCTTAATTATTTAAATTATGGCATTGAATAAAGAAGATCAAATTCGTATTGAAGTTGTAAAGGGAGCAAAAGCAATTTTCTCAAAGGGATTAGTGGAAGCTGGAGAAGGTAATGTAAGTGTGAGATATGATAAAAAAGAAGAATTATTTATCACACCTTCATTTAATCAATATGAATCTCTAAAAAAAGATGAAATCGTGCATCTAAATTTTGAAGGGACAGCTTTAAGCGCTGGAAAATTACCCTCAACTGAAGCAAAGATGCATATCGCGATATATAAATCGAGACCAAAAGTTCAAGCAGTAATCCATACACATTCCCCCTATGCGACTATGCTCTCAATTGTCCGAAAAAATATTCCATTAATAATGGAAGAGATGTTTATCTTTTTAGGTGGTTCTGTTGATGTTTCTGAATTTGGAGAAGCCCATACTATAGAGATTGGGGAAGTAGCTCTAAATGCATTAGGTATTAAAAATGCTGCCCTTTTAGCAAATCACGGTGTTATTGTCTGCGGAAAATCATTAGATCAGGCTATTAAATTTGCTGAATTAGTTGAAAAGCTCGCTAAAATATATTGGGGTGCCTTACAAATTGGTAAGCCTAACATAATTTCTCAAGAACATCTAGAACGATTTCAAAAACTCTTTGAAAGTCTTTTTGCCAATTATCCAAGAAGCATGCGAAAAAAAATATGAATAAATCATGGTGGATGAGTAAATTTTATGAAATTAGGTATTAGTACCTTAGGGCATGTAATTGATTTAGCCCTTAAAGGAAATTTTAAAGATCTTAAAGAATTACAATTTAAAGCTTCAGTAGAATGCTTAAATTTTGCTGAGCAAAGTGGAATAGAATTTGTTGAATTAGTAATAGATCTTCCTGAAGTTTTTGATAATGAAAATAGGCAGGAATTCATAAAAAATGTGAATTCTTACAGTTTAAAAAAACAAATTCATGGACCTTATGTTGATTTGAGTTTATGTTCTTATAATAATCATATAAGAGAGGCATCAATAGAATCATGTAAAGAAACAGCAAAGATATGTTATCAAATTGATGTTGAAACAATGACAATACATCCTGGTTATGCAAACTTTATGTTAGGCTCTATTCGAGAAATTAATAAGGAGCAATTAAAACGGTCTATTCATACATTACTAGACTCTATAAATCATAATAAATTAAAGATTTGTTTAGAAAATATGCCTCAAGATGCCTATATTATGACAGATACCAATAATATCGAAGAAATATTTAAAGTAATTAATCGAAATGATCTATTTATCACTTATGATACTAGCCATTTTTACACGTGTGATGGTGATCTGAGACTTTTATGGGCAAAATTTCACAGTATTATAAAAAATGTTCATATTGTTGATAATTTCACAAAAATTTCTGATACACACCCAACTTTAGGTACTGGAAAGATTGATTTTAAAGAAATTATTGATGTAATGAAAAATTATAATTATAATGGACCTTTAATTATTGAGTTATCTTCTGTGAAATCATTAAATCAAAGTATTAATTTTATTAACAAGTTCTTATAACTAATTTATAGTATCAAACATAATTTCAATAATATAAACTTAAAATGCCAATAATATCTTTGCAAGTAAGTGACGATTTATTAGAAAGATTTGAAAAGGTACGAAGTCTTAGTGGATTTACTTCAAAAAGTGAAGCTTTGAGGGGTTCCATAATAAATTTCATTGAAAAACATGAAAAACTTGAAAATCTCGAAGGATATAAATTAATGACCGTGAGTCTAGTATATCCTTTTAAAGAAATAATTGTTGATCAAATAACCGAATTATATTCTCGATATCACCAAATTATAAAAACAGTAACAGATTGGCGGATTGCAGAAAAAAAAATAGAGTTACTTTTATTAGTAGGTGAATTTGGAACAATTAAAGATTTTTATAAAGAATTAGCTAAAATAAAGGAAATCATCTGTTCCATTCGGGAAATTATCATTGACTAATAATTGAATTTAATCAAAACGAAGTGAAAAATCTACTTGCTCCGAAGGAAATTGAGTTATTGACCCAGAACTTATCACATCAGGTTCAGAAAGTAAATAATCAACAATGTTATTTTTTGTTATCCCACCAGAGATTTCTACTATAACTTTATCTCTAAGATTATGCTTCTTTAATAAATTAATTGCATCTTCCACTTGGTTTGGGTCCATATTATCTAACATCACAATATCTGCTCCATTCTTTGCTGCAATCAATATATCATCCACTTTTTCGATTTCTATCTCAATTTTTTTCGAAAAGCTGTTAATTGACTTCACTTCTTTTAATAATTTTTCAATATCTCCATTGAAGTATCTTAAATGAGTATCTTTTAATAATACCATATCATCAAGAGAGAACCTATGCGAATCTGCGTGTCCTAGTTCTACCGCCTTTTTTTCAAAAATACGAATTCCTGGTGTTGTCTTTCGAGTACAAGCAATCTTAACATTTTTTCCTGAATCCTTAATTAATTTAACATATTTTCTTGCTGTAGTTGTTATAGCACTCATATGTGCAATCAGATTCAATCCTGTTCTCTCTCCTAACAGAATGTCTCTTGTGTTTCCTCTTAATTCAACAATAATATCTCCTTTATTTACTTCTTCTCCATCTTTTATTTTAAAAGTCGTAGAAACATTTAACATATTATAAAGTATCTTTAATTCTTCTAATCCTGAAATGTATCCAGCACTTTTTGCTAAAATCTTTGCCGATGTGATTGCATTCTCTGGAATAACTTTAGAACTTACATCAGCAAACCTACAATCTTCTAGCAAAAACTCTCTAATTTTCTGTTCAATCACAATTCTATTGTAACTCATATTTCGCACATTCTAATATAGTATTATTATTATAGATAAAAAATTAATTAAAATTATGGTAGGAAAAGAATTATTATTTATTAAAAATAATGAGATAGAACTTGAGGCTGAATATTTTCATTCAAACAGAAATAAAGATTTTCCGGCAGTTTTAATTTCTCACCCTCATCCTCAATATGGTGGAAATATGTATAATAATGTTGTGTCTGGAGTGTTTAATAAATTAACAAGTAATAATATTTCATGTTTAAGGTTTAACTTTAGGGGTGTAGGAAAATCAACTGGAAATCATTCTGGAGGATCAGGAGAATTGAGTGATGTAAAAGCCTGTATTGACTTTTTAATAAATAAGAAAAAATGTGAAAGGATTATATTATGTGGTTATTCCTATGGTGCTGCAATTGGATGTTCTGCGATTAATCACTCTGATAAGATTATTGGTTATATAGCTATATCATTTCCCTTTGATTTCATGGGATCGAAATATAGAGATCTTTCTCAGTCTACCAAACCAAAATTATTCATACAAGGTAATCAAGATACAGTTGCCTTTTATGAAAGATTTGAGGAAAATTATAACTTCTATAATGATCCAAAGAGAAATAAAATTATTAAAGGAGCAGATCATTTCTATTGGAGTTATGAAGAAGAGGTAGCTAACGAAACTTTAAGATTTTATAATGATTTAATCTAAAAACTCATCGATTTTATCGATTAAATTAGGAAAAAAGAAGAAGTAAGAAACGAATGATTATAAACTTGAAAGCTTTTCCAAATCTGCTTGGGAATTTTCAACAGCCCAATCAAGGAGTTGGTCAAGATATCGTTCTACATCCTCACTTTCAGGAGATTTTGTTAAAATTGCTAATAGAAATTGATTTTTATTATCAGGCATGATAATATTTCTCATGATAATATAATCGTGCTTGTATTTAATTTTCATACTCTGAATATCAGAAAGTTCTAATTCCTCTGCAGCTTTATAAGCAGAATCACTTAATAATGAACCCATGGCTGCAATTACACGTTCATCTATATTTTCTTCTTTTTGGGATGCTAAAACTAGACCTGTTGAGGTTGCAAAAAGTGATGCGCGAAGATTCCCATTTTCATTAAGTTCTTTAAGTACCAACTCAAGTCGACTTACCAAATCTATACACACTCTATAAAGATTATTTTATTACTATCTTAGATAAAAATAAAAAAATTTTACTTCAATATATTTTTAATATAATAATCTTGCATAAAATTTGCTTGTATAAATAATATGAGTTATTTAATATTTAAAATTATTCTATGTAGATTTTAGATTATTTGAAAATGGTTTAGTAATAACGAAAAATGATTTTTATTAAAAAATATCTTCATGATATTAAATAAAATAACTCAATTAAAATTCCAGAGATTAGGTTTTTAAGGTAATAATAAAGGTTGATAAAATATCATTTTCATCAATATTTAAAGTAATAACACTTGGTCTTGCTAAAGGTTTTAAGAATCCTGTTTTTTCGGGAGGTGCTTTTGGTTTTGTTGGAGAACCTGGATTTAAAAGAAGGACATTAAAATTTGTTCCTTTAATCAGTGGTTGATGAGTATGTCCAAATATAAGAATTTGTAAATTATGTTCTTTAACAAAATCTTCAAGATTATCTGGTAAAATATGAATTACTCCAATATTATACTGCCCGATAGAAAACTCAATAAAAGAATCTAAGTTTTTAATATTATCAAGATTCCCTTTAACACATTTAGTTTCTGCTATTCCTTTAATTTTATTTAGGAAAAATTCTTCACATACATCTCCTGCATGGATAATCTCATCGACGTCTTTAAATACATTTTTAAGCTGATCAATCAGAAAACTAATTTTCTCTTTAGTATCATTATTAGTGATATGTGTATCAGAAAGAATCCCCAACTTCATTAATACAATACTCCTCTATATCGCGATCATAAAACCCATTAAAAAAATAAATAATCCTATAAAAAGATCAAAGAAAATCCTAAAAATAACATCTCCTTTTGTTCTTTCACTAGTTTCATCGGGTTTAAAATACGTTTTTAACATTTTAAATCCAATTGAAAGGCTGTCTTTTATCAGAGAATAATACCAGACAATCAAACCACATCCAATAATAAACAATGGATAATATAAATAAAGAGCTACTACAATAAAATTACTGCCTTGCCAAAAACTCCAAACTACCTGGGCAGAGATTAAATTATTTAATGTATGAGCTATAATTACGGGGATTAGCCATTTTCGTCTTATTACAACTAAGGAAAGAATTATCCCAATCACAAATGCTTGTAAAAACCAAATAAATGGATACCAAGGAGGAAATGATCTACTTATAGGATCGAGGAAATAAGCAAAATGACCTAATGCCCAATAAAACGATGCTATTATCACTGCAGAAATCCCAAAAAAATGTTCACTTCCTCTTTTAGTTAAAAAACCTCTTGAAATAGTTTCTTCAGCTATAGCTACTGAAAACTGAATCACGATTGCTGATATTAAAAATATAAAATAATTTCCAGATAAGAAATATGCTCCTGTTGCCTTAAGACTAAGGGTAAGAGCTTGGTATTCAATCATTTGAGGTATAAGAAGATAATTAAAGAAATCAATAGGTAAGAAAACTAGAAAGAAAATCAAGATCCCATATAGAATTTGATATTTATAATTCTTTTTGGTTATTTTATATAATTTTAAGTGTCCTATTGCTGGCGAAATATCTTCCTCCATTAT
This sequence comes from Candidatus Hermodarchaeota archaeon, assembly GCA_048885525.1. Lineage (GTDB taxonomy): Archaea > Asgardarchaeota > Lokiarchaeia > Sigyniarchaeales > SOKP01 > Loki-b32. Next base: position 106,496 of record JBHLLP010000004.1, read on the forward strand.
TATATTACGTTTTTGTGATTCAAATATTAAATTGGCAAGAGGATACACTAGTGGTACTCCGATTAATACAAAAATTGCTCTTAATAAATAGAAAAGTACACCATACAGGGGAGATGTTTCATCTATGATTAATGGAACTAAGAAAAGTGGAATTAATAAAAATATAAAAATTAAAATAAACACCCAGACAATTTCTTGATAAAAAAATCTAAATCTTTTTAGAGCTATGTTTCTCTTTCTTTGTTCACCCAGTTTTACCATTCATAATCACTTAACTTTTTAGATAAAAAAGTATTGAATCAAAAAATTATAAATTTTTTTGTTTAAATCTTAGGATGACAGTGTTAACTCATCGGCAGTTGGAATACCACTTCTAGCTCCTAATTCTTGGATGCATTTTCCTGCTATCATATTTCCAATAATGACATTGGATTTGAGATCTTCAAATTTAAAGCTAAAATTTCTAATAAACCCATATATAAATCCAGCAGAAAACGCATCTCCCGCTCCTGTTGTGTCAATAACATGTTCTACTTTAATTGGTTTAATTAATTCAAATTGTTCTGAATTGAAAATTAAAGCTCCTTTTTTCCCCATTGTTAGTATTATAACTTTAATTCCCAATTCGAAAAGATTTTTAACTTTTATTTCTATTAACTGCTCATTTAGTTTATTATCTTCTAGTTGAAACAGATTTTGGAATTCTTTTTTTGATATTATTAAAATTTCAACTAGCGCAAATAATTTTTTTATTTTTTCAAAACCTTGTTCAATAATTAGCATTCCGGGATTTAATATAACTGGTATCTTATTTTTTTTACCGATTTTAGCTGCTTTTTCAAATGGATCTAAATTTCTTAAACTACTTAAGTAAATTGCTTTTGCTTTGATTAAATCCTCAGAATTAATGTCATTCGCGGAAAGTAAATTTGCAGCTCCACTATATGCATAAATTCTTCGCTCTCCATCTTTATTTATTGCCACATACGCCGATCCTGTACCCTGTTCTTTCGAATATTTAATTAAGGTTGTATCCAGCGACACTTCCTTAAAATCTTTAACGATTTTAATTCCAAAATCATCATTATGTCCCAATTTTCCAATAAAAGCGACGTTTAATCCTAGCTTTGCACATGCATATGCAGTGTTTGCTGCTGCCCCTCCTGATAATAAATGCAAATTCGATACAAAAACTTCATCATCTTCTATAGGATGCCTTTCAATTTTAGCGATTATATCAACAAGAGCTGCCCCAATACAAATGACATCTAATTCTTTTACCATTTACAAAAACCCCTAATTGTAAGTAAAAGAACCAAACTCTGATTTAATTTCCAGTATATTTTTATTTTTTTTTGGAGATTTCTCACAATATCCAATTATCTTAGAATCAAGCTTATACTTTTTTGTGATTTTAATTATTTCTGGTGCTATAGATTCATTACATAATAATTCCATTCTATGCCCCATATTAAAAACACTATACATTTCTTTCCATTGAGTTTCAGATGATCTTTGAATTAATTCAAAAATTTTTGGGATTCTAAAAAGATTATTTTTAACGAATTTTAAGTTTTTACCAAATTTTAGAATTTTAGTTTGTCCTCCACCAGTATTATGTATGATCCCATGAATCTCTTTTCTATATTTTTTTAAAATGTCTATAATGACTGGAGCATAAGTTCTTGTTGGTGATAGTAGAGCCTTTCCTATATTTAAATTAAGCTCTTCAATCATATCTGTTAATTTGAATCTACCAAAGAAAATAAGATGCTCATCAAGGTTTTGATCGTAACATTCAGGGTATTTTTTATAATATTCATGAGAAAGTAAGCCATGTCTAGCTAATGTTAACCCATTACTTCCAATGCCGCTATTATATTCTTCCTCATAAGAAGTTTTTCCATAACTAGCTAAACCTATGATAATATCATCAGTTTTTATATTACTAGCATCAATTATATCTTCTTTTTTCATTGTTGTGAAAGCAGAAGCATCAACGACAATAGTTTTAACTAAATCCCCAATATCAGCAGTTTCACCCCCACACATCTTAACGCTTAAACCTAGAGAAGTTAATTTTTCACTATATTCATAATATTCTTTAATAATTGTTTCAATAACATCTGCTTTTATAAAACGACTATTTCTTCCAAGGTTATTCGAAAAGTAAATATTCCCAGTTGCTCCTATACATAAAAAATCATCTAGATTCATAACCATAGCATCTCTAACTATACCTTTAAAAATTGAAATATCACCTGTTTCTCTATAATACATATAAGCTAAACTAGCTTTTGTCCCCGCTCCATCAGCATGAAATACCGAACAAAACTCTTTTCTATCATCAATATCTTCAATTATTTTACAGAATGCTCCTGGAAATAACCCTTTATCAATTGATTTTATAGCATTATGAACCTCTTCTTTTTTGGATGAGACTCCTAACTTTTTATACAAATTATTATTTTCAGACATAATTTTTAGTTTAAAAATTATATTTGGGCTTTAGAACCTTTAATAAATTATCAACTTGTTCAACAGCCTTGCCAATATACTTATGAGGGTCAAATAATTCCTCTAATTCTTCAATTGAAAACTTTTCTTTAATTTGAGTATTTTCAAATAGTATATCTTTCATGTATAAATCTTCTTTTCGAGCTTTTATTGATGCTTGTCTTAGGAGTTCATGACCCTCTTGCCTTCCTATACCACGCTTGACTAATTCAACCATGACTCTTTCAGTAAGACAGGCACCTCTTGTAAGATTAAGGTTCTTTTCAATTTTTATTTCATCAAATTCTACTCCCCTTAAATTTTGAGTTAATTGTTTGATCATATAATCTAATAATATGAAATTCTCAGCGAATATTACCCTTTCAGAGGCAGAATTTGTAATGTCTCTTTCATCCTCTAAAACTATGTTATCTAATGCTACTATAATATTAGATTTTAAAATTCTTGCTAAACTACATATCCGTTCTGATTTATGAGGATTCCTTTTATGAGGCATAGTCGAACTTCCTACTTGTTCTTTTTTAAAAGGTTCAAACATTTCAGCAATTTCATTCCGTTGAAGTATTCGATTCTCTCTTGCTATTTTAGCTAATGTTTGACCAATTAATGAGGTTAAAAATATGACTTCTGCATGTCTATCCCTCTGAATTACTTGATTTGCTATAAGAACCGGACTTAAATCAAGCTTATTCATTACTGCTTCTTGAATTTCTATACCTTTCTCACCAAAACTAGCCATTGTTCCAACAGCACCTGACATTTTACCAAAAGATATTCGTTTCTTAATTTCAGAGATCCTTTCTAAATGTCTATTTACTTCATAGGCCCATACACCAAATCTCATACCATAAGTGGTGGGTAATGCATGTTGACCATGAGTTCTTCCTATACAAATTAGATTTTTTTTTTCATCTGTTAATTTAATTAATATCTGTAATAAGTTTACTAAAGAATTAAAAAGGTAATCTAAAGCTTCTTTTAATTGTAAAGCAGTAGCAGTATCCTCAATATCATAACTTGTTGCACCAAAATGAATATATTTACCTGCATCACCTTCACATTGTTCTGCTAAACTCTTAACCATTGCCATTAAATCATGATGAATATTTTTATCAATTTCTTTCACTCTTTCTAACTTTACATGATCTAAGTTTGCTTTTTTATTAATTTCCTCTGCAGCATCTAGGGGAATATTTCCTAATTCAGCATGAACTTGTGCTAATACAGCTTCAATCCTCAGCCAATTTTCTAATTTTTTTTCCTCAGTAAAAAAATTAGCCATTTCAGTTCGATATCTCGTTTCTATGGGATAAATAAACTTATGATCCATTTTTCCTTCTCTTTTTATTTAATCTTAATTAAAATAATGCAACATCAAGAAATATATCTTATTTTATTAGAGATAAAATAATCTAATCAAATATTATTAAAATTTAAAACAATAACTTATATCTCCCAAAATTATAATTTTGGAATAAAATTAACATTTGTTTGCCTCATTCATAATTTTTCAGTAAAAATTTTTTTATTTAATTTGTTTCGGGATGATTGAATCTAAAAAAAATAGAAATTAGAAAATCTAATAGCTATTTCAAATTAAATTTTTTTATATTTTCATTGTTATCTATATGTTTCATGAACAGAAATTTTTCTTTTTTAGATGTTACAATTGTGGTGAATGGTATTATACAAATCGAGTTATTAAGTCAAAAAAATGCTGGAAATGTAACCACTCCTTTTCTTTTAAAAATTCAATGAAATTTACTAAAGTTTGCTCAATAAAAGGAGCAATTTCAATTGTCAAGAAATTAAAGAACCAAAATTGTTAAAAAAGAAAGATATTTAAGCAATTCTTCTATTTTTTTGGTTATAGACTGACAATCAGTATATTTTTACTAATAAATTGGAGAACTTATATACTCAAACACTAAAAATGGAAATTTCAGATCACTTAAAAGCAATTGACAATAATTTAATTAGCCAACTAAATCAGATTGGGAAAGATAAAGTCGAATATTGGGATATCAGGGCTGAAGCAAATAATGGCATTAGTATAGATTTTACTAATCAAAAGAGTAAAGAAATCTCATCTTTTGAAATTATTAATTGTGGAATTAGAGCTTTTAAGAATGGTGGTTGGGGTTTTTCTGTTTTAAAAGACTTAAAACGTGATTCTATTAAAGTAGGTTTACAAAATGCTATGAAATTAGCTGAGCTTTCTGAATCATTAACTAAAACAAAATTTAAGATCGCTCAAAATGACCCATTGGTTCAAAAATACAATAGCAGTAGAAAAAAGAATTTGATAGAAATAGATATTCAAGATAAGATAAACCTTGTTAAAAATCATGAAAAAATAGCCTCAAATTATTCATCATATATAAAAAATACACATACGCTCTATATGGATGGACACTCCCAGACTTTATTTTTAAATTCTTTTGGAAGCAATATTATTCAAGACCTATCATTTTTGCGATTATTTTGTATGGTATTTGCCAATAAAAACGGAACTACCCAAACTTCTGTAAACTCTGTTGCCGGTATTGGTGGATATGAAATTGCAGAGACAGAAGAAGCTAAAAATTTAAGCAAAAAAACAGCTAATGAGGCAATAGCTTTATTAAATGCAAAATCTCCAGTCGGTGGTAAATTTACCATTATTGCAGACTCTAAATTGACTGGAACAATGATACATGAGGCTTTTGGGCACGCTTGTGAAGCTGATCTGGTGTTAAACAATGAAAGCATATTAAACGGAATGATTGGTAAAAAAGTAGCTTCGGAAGAAGTCAATATAATAGATAATCCATCTATGGGACAAGGGAAGCTATTCAATTTACCCTATGAGTTATTTGGTAGTTATTTCGTAGATGATGAGGGTATTCCTTCACAAAAGACTATAATTATTGAAAATGGTATTCTCAAGAATTATTTGCATAACTTAGAGACTTCTTCTAGAATGAATGTTCTGCCTAATGGTCATGGTAGGGCATCTGTAAGTTCAGAAAGACCCCAAGTACGTATGGGTTTTACATTACTAGAACCAAAAGAATGGAAGTTAAAAGAGATGATTGAAGACACTAAAGATGGAATTCTTTGTGAGGATTTTCAATATGGGTATACTGACACATCAACTGGAAATTTTCAATTTAAATGTAGATTTTCATATAGAATTGAAGATGGCGAAAAGAAAGAAATTATGAGAGATGTGTCTCTTAGTGGAATGATTCTTGAAGTTTTAAATAAAATCTCGGCTATTGGTAATGAAAAAACATTTAATTATTCAGTTGGTATATGCGGGAAGGGTGGTCAGCGTATCAGAGTATGTGATGGAGCACCATACATACGAATAGAAAATGTAACTGTTGGAGGACTAAATTAAATGGATGAATTAGATATTCATACTTTAGCAGATTACTGTTTGAAATTAGTTGATCGTAACAATTCAGATATTAAATGCACAGATATTTACTTTGAAAAAACTAAATATATCAATATTGAAATTGAAGAAAATTCAATAAAAAATAGTGAAATTGGAGAGGATAATGGTGTTTCGGTTAGAGTTATTCATAAAAATGGTTCTTTAGGATTTGCTTATACTAACAAATTGGATAATGTGACTATTAATACAATTTGTAAAAATGCAATTAAAATGATGAAAGTCGGTACTCCTGATCCTGATTTTAAAAATCTCCCCCCATCATTTAAGAATTATCCCATTGTTAAGGATTTATATGATAGAAATTTAAAAAATTTGCAATTAGAAGATTCTCTAAATTATGTTAATGATTTAATTAATGTTTGCGAAGATGATGAGATGGCAATTTCACAATCGGGAAATTTTGCGTCAGGTTACTCAAGGATATATATTTTTAATTCAAATGGTCTTAATGTCACCAGAAAGGATACAAGTTGTTTAATCTCATCCAATATCATTGTAAAGGATAAGGTGAGTAAAGAAACATCTTCTGGCTATGAAAGTCAAATTGAAAGAAATTTAAATAAATTAAATGCTATAAATGTAGCACAATTGGCTTTAGAAGATGCTAAACAAAATCTAAACAGGAAAAAGATAAAGAACATGAAAGTACCAGTAATTTTAACCCCAAAAGGTACAATAAGTTTAATTTTAAGGCCAATTGCTGCGGCAATTAATGCAGAAACCTTCCAATATAAAAGGAGCTTTTTAGTAGACAGAAGAGGTGAAAGAATAGGTTCAAATTACTTGAATATTGAAGATAATGGATTAATTGATGGTGCAGCTGGATCTAAGATATTTGATGATGAGGGTGTTCCTTGCAAAAATAAAAAGATCCTAAAAAATGGAATATTTCTTAAAACAGGATTACTACACAACAGTTATACTGCCGGAAAAGAAGGTTGCGAAAATACTGGAAATGCTACTCGAAGTTCTTATAATTCAATTCCATCAATAGGGATTACAAATTTTATTATGAAACCAGGAGACATGCCATTGGAACAAATGTTCAAAGATATTAAGGAAGGAATTGTTTTAGATTACACAGGAGATTCCCCCAATATATCAACTGGTGACTTTTCGGGATTAATACTCCATGGTAATTTAATTAAAAACGGAGAAATAAAGGAATCTTTGAATGAAACAATGATAGGTATAAATTTAATGGATCTATATCAAAAAATCGATGTTGTTTCAAAAGAGTTTAGGGTTTATGGAGCATTTCGAGCTCCATACGTAAGATTAAAATCTGTAAACATAATTGGAGGAGCAAATTAATTAGTGATATTTAGTCTAAGCCATAAAATATTATAAAATTCTTCAACTTCACTTTTTATTTGCCATAATTCAGTAATAATTATCTGATTATCTCCTACTACCGAAAATGATATATAATATTCTCCATAAATTCGAGTTTGTTCTGGCTTTAAAGTAAAATTTCCTATTGTAAGATATAATGTTCCATTTGAGCCAGATGAGCTCAAAACAGTATGATTATTTCCTTTTTTTATTTTAAATCTAAATGTAAAATCTCTATCTAAATGATTTTCAACAGTTAAATGAAATGAAATAGGATCATTAATAGATGCATTAGTTGGATAATTTTCTGCCTCTTGATTCCCATTTAAAATTCCAAATGTAACATAACCTGGTTCAGGTGTCAATAAATAATATATAATAAAACCTGAAACTATAATGATTCCAATAATCAGACAAATTTTGAGTAAAATTTCAAATTGCTTTTTGCTGATTGTTAAATCTTCTTTTTCCTTTTTTTTATTTATTTCATTCATTATCTTTAAACCAAGCGATAGTCTTCATTAGTCCTTCTTCTAGAGAGGTTGTTGGCTCCCAATTTAAAATTTCTTTGGCTTTTGTAATGACAGGGCATCTATATATAGGATCATCTATAGGTAACGGTTTAAAAACTATTTTTGAATTAGAGTTGGTTAATTTTTTAATAACATGGGCTATTTCTAATATTGTATATTCTTTATTATTACCTAAATTAATAACTTCTCCAATTGCTTCATCCTTATATACCATTTTAAGGATCCCTTCGATCTCATCTACCACGTAAATAAAAGATCTCGTCTGTGAACCATCTCCAAATACAGTTATATCTTTATCATGAAGAGCTTGATGTATGAAATTAGGGATAACTCTTCCAAACGCAGGACCATGTCTTATCCTAGGTCCTGAAGTATTAAAAATTCTTACTATCTTTGCTCTTAACTTATGTTGAAGTTCATAGGCTTTAATAAAAGCCTCTCCAGCTCTTTTAGATTCATCATAACAACTTCTAGGTCCAACAGGATTTACATGTCCAAAATAGGTTTCTGGAGTTGGAATAGCTTCTTTTGGAGGGTTTCCATAAACTTCAGAGGTGCTTGTGTAAAAGAAAATAGCATTATGGAACTTAGCGATTCCTAATGAATTCAATGTTCCCAGTGTATTACTTCTAAGAATAGATATTGGTTCCTCTTGGAATTCAAACGGTGATGCTCTACTTGCCATGTGCATCACGATATCAATTTTTTTGATATCTGCTATACAAATACCTAAAGGATGGTATGAAAATCCGAAGTAAATGGGATATGAAATATCATGATTAATAAAGCGAAAGTTTTCTTTCCCCATTAAATGCAATATGTTTTTAGGTTTCCCAGATGATAAATTATCTAAACAAATGCAGTATGCACCCTGTTCAACTAGAACATCACAAACCCATGAGCCTAGAAAACCAGCACCTCCAGTTACTAATATTGTTTTACCGTCAAAAGAGATATTATCTTTTCTAAGCCGTTTTATTATCTCTTGAATATCTAGGATAATATTATAGTTCAATTTTGATGACCTTAGAATATTTTAGTATATCTTTTTCTTATTTATTGTTGTAAATAAATTTTTCTTTAAGCTAAAACCTGGAATAAAATATCTAACTATAATGATAGATAATAAAATAATGATTTTAAAAAGAAAAATAGATAACAAATATATAAAACTATAATAAAAAGAGCTATCTAATTTGTCTTAGAACCACAATACTGACAGAATTTTAATTCTAACGGATAGTGCTTTCCACAATTAGTACATTTCTTCAATGATTTTTTAAGAATTTCTCTACCCAGCATTTCAAAAGCTTTTTCAACGTTTTCTCCAGTTTTTGATGAAGTACTTAGCATTTCTCCTTGAAAATTAAATTTATCAAATAACTTTAGTGCTTTCTCTCTTTTTACCTTTCTCTTTAAATCATTCTTCGCTTCGATTAATATTTTTGTTTTAGGAGCATTAGGTACAGAAGAAATCACATTAATCCAATCATATAAATCATTAAGAGAATCTTCATTCGTAATATCATATAACATTAAAGCACCAGATGCACCAGAAACATAAGAAGGAAAGAGGAGCCGAAATTTCTTTTCACCAGCGAAATCCCAAATATTAAGCAAGATTTCAGTATCATCTACGATGACTTTTTTTGTTTCGAAGTCTACACCAATCGTAGATAACGTGGATTTTTCAAATTTACCAGTAGCAAAACGACGAAGTAAGCTGGTTTTACCTACATTTTTAGCTCCAGCAACAACGACCTTAAATTTTATCATATCCTCTCTCGCTCAATCTTTTTTGAAGTTATATCCTTACTCAATAAAATTCAATAATATTATAAATTATTATTGAAAATATAAAAAATCTTTTTTTATTCTTTAAATAAGTTAGGGATTGTGTTATTACTCGGATTTATGAGTCGTTTTTATATTTATATCTGCTAATTTTATAGATTTGGTGAGCGATTTTTTTCCCAACATTCTCTATTTTCGTTAAATCTGGAACGTCTGCTAAAAAAATATTTTGTAATGTCTTTAATTCTTTCAATAAATTTTTAGCTCGAAGTGAATTTACACCTGGTATTCCCGCAACTATATATTCTAATAAACGAGAAGTTTCAATAGGGGCTTTATCAAACCTAAGTTTTAATGAAGATTTTGTAGCTGATTGTTCCTTTTTTGTTAATTGATATAAGAATTTGGCAGTCTCAATAGAATCTTCTGTTCTATAAATTGAAATGCCTAAATTAATAATTATCGCAGTAATAGCTCCGTAAAGAGCATTCTCACTAATATTTGTGTCTTTAAAAGGGTCACCCTCTAAAATTAATATTGGCCTAGAAAATTCTTCCCTGAGCTCGCTTAATTCAGTAAATAATCTTCCATCTATAATAGAATCATTAAAATCTTTTGCTGATTTTCTCTCAACACCCACTCTTTCAGAAATTATATAATCTGCAACTGCTAATTGCGCTAATTTTAGTTTTATTCCTATTAATGATAAAGTTCTTACAACAGAAGACGCAGTTTCGCGATTATCGCATATAATTTCAAAATTCTCAGCATCTTCAATTCTCTTAATCGAACTTAAATCAAGTTCAATATCTTCACTTTTTTCAGAAGAAATAAATTTTAAAAGATTCGATTGACCAGGGGTTGGTTGGATTTCAGATTTTTTAATTCGTTCTAAACTTAATTTCATATTTTTTTCTTTAGCTTTTTCTGCCCAATAATACCCTTCATCTCGAGTACCTTCTGCCATTAATATAAAAACTTTTCCCTCTTTTTTTCTCCCTGTACGACCCCGACGCTGGATAGAACGTATAGCACTGGGAACTACATCATAAAAAATGACCAAATCACATTCTTCTATATCTAAACCTTCTTCAGCGACACTAGTTCCTACTAAAGTATTATAAATTCCCTCTTTAAACTCACTAAGCAATCTTATTTGCTCTTTTTGAGTTAAACCTTTATCTGATCCCCTTGTTGCCTGTCCTACAAACTTATGAATTTTAATTGCTTTATCTTCTTTAAAATATTTTACTATATTATTTACAGAGTCTCGAAAATGACAAAAAACAAGAATACGTGAATAAGGGTTTTCTTTAATTTGATTAGTCAGAATTTCTTTTAATTTCTCTATTTTAGGATGAACTAATCCTTTAGCATAAAGATCTTCTGTAAATTTTTTGGCTTTTTTAAAATCATTATCAATAAATAATTCTTTTAATGATTTGTTTGCTGTATTTTGTTTAATCTTCTTTTCGTTCTTGTCAAAATAATCTTTAAGAGCGCTTATACCTTGAGTTTCTATTAACTCCGTCATATGAGATAATCTAATGGCGTTAGATGCTATTTTTTTAGCATTGAACATTTGGAACTTTTCATCATTATCTGTCGCTGTAGAAATTCTTCGATTAATTAAATTGTTTAATTTTAATAGATCTTTTCTATTGATTTTATTTATATCATAAGACCCAAGTAAATCGTTCTCTTTAAGGACTTTATAAGATTTTTTTAATTTCTCTTCTAATATCGTTTTAACTTCTATGAATTCGGGTGGAAGCTTAATTTTAATCCATTCATTATCTACTTTATAAATATAAGGTTTTACATCTGCATCCTTCTCTGTTCTAATTTCAATATGGTTGATAAACAAATTCTGTTTAATCTCGTTAATTTTACCTTCAGTTGAACCAGGACTGGCAGTAAGACCTAATATTTGTGAATTCTTTGAGATATCTAGGTATTTTTTCGCTAGAAAACAATATGCATAATCACCTACAGCTCTATGACATTCATCAAAAATCATTAAGGAAACATCTTTAATTGAATATAATTCTGAAATAATATCATTTTGAAGAACTTGTGGTGTCATGAAAGCAACTTTAATACCTTCCCATAGACCCTTTCTTTTTTCAGGAGAAATTGAACCTGTAAGATAAATAAGAGATTCTTTGGGAAGCTTTGTTAATTCTAAAAATGATTTAAAGTGTTGATCCACCAAAGGTTTAGTTGGTGCTAAAAGTATTACTTTCGAATTTTCGATTTCTGTTAATCTTTGTACGGTAAGCATTAATGCTATGATAGTTTTACCTAAACCTGTAGGAATAACAACAAGACAGTTTTTTTTTAGACAATTAACAAAAATGTTCTCTTGGTATTCTCGTCGAGATATAAGATTTTGTTTAATTAACGGATGAGAAATAAAATCTTCATTTGTTGTTATAATACTCACCAGTATGTATGAGAATACTTTAGGTATTAAAGATAAAATTTAATTGAAATATTTAAACTAATAGACTTTATAAGATCATTAAAAAATACTTAAATTCTTAAATCGAATTAACAATAATTTAATAAATTAAATTGATTCAAGAGTAGAGTAATATTTAATTCGTATGGTTTACTAATTTTAATTAAAAATAAGCGCGGGTGGTCTAGTGGTATGACGACATAAATTTCGCATATCGCATTTAAAGCGTTAAACGCTCACACCGTGTAAATCAGGGGTTCAATTCCCCTCTCGCGCACTTATTATCCTAAAAACCATTATATAATTATTAAAAACTAAGCCGAAACCAAAAAAGTTATATGAAATTATACATTTTCAAAAGTTAAATTACTCTTTCTTTAGGTTATGTTATGTCTAGTTTTTTGGAATCTCGAGATTTACGCAAGCAATATAAGAAAGTTAGAGAATATGTTAAGATTGGACCTATTTTTCTCACAAGATACGAAAAAGCTAGGATTGTAGGAGCAAGATCACTACAAATATCATTTGGAGCCCCTATTTTAGTAGAAAAGCCTAAAAACATGATAGATCCTATAAAGATCGCACAAATAGAGCTTAGATCAAAAATTTTACCGTTAACCATTAGGCGTGAAAATCCCAGTGGAGAATATCAAGATATTCCTATAAATAAGTTAATATTAAAAAAAGATTAAATCTTCATTTTATTTTTATTGAACCCGATATTTTCCTCGTTCAGTTAAGTAATAAACATGTTTATTTCCAACTGTTTCAGATTGGATATACCCTTTTGAAATTAAATTCTCAAGAATTTCTTCTAATTCTGCTTTTTTAAATCCAGGGATTCCTAAGGGTATTCTTGACTGGTTGGCGATTATCGCGATTCGTTCTAAAAATAATCTTTTATTCATAAAGGTTTCTAGGATTGTAATTTCATCATTTGAAAGCCTTTCGAATTGATCATGCTCTAAATAGCGCTCTTTTAGAGTTTGTGCAAGATCTCTTGTTTCCGGGCTAATTTCTTGTTTTTTTACTTGGACATGCTTTAATGTAACCAAATCTTTCGCAACAAGTCGCTTTTTTTCTTCGTTGTCTTTTTCGGTAGACTCATTATTTTTATTTTCCATATTATTACCATAAGGAATTTAATTATAAAAATTTATATTTAAATAATGAATAAGGTCTTAGAACTAAAAACTGGAGAAACTATAATTATACGACACCTAAATAAATCAGATATTGATGGGGTTTGGTATAATTTTAATGAAGTAATAGAAGAAGGTAATTATTTACCGGTATTTTTTCCTGTGAGATCACAATTAGAAAAAGATTCATGGTATCGTAATATTAAAAAAGAACATGAATTATGTATCGTAGCTGAAAATCCTGATCTTAAAACTCCTTTTAATATTGTTGGACAGTGTGAAGTTTTAAACTCTGAGTGGGATGCAGCTAAGCATGTTGGAGTTTTAGGAATCATTATAAGAGAAAAATATAGAGATTTAACTATTGGAAGGAATCTTATTGATTTTGCTATTCGACAATCAAAGAAGTTAAATAATAAAGAAAAAATTATTTTAAGTAGTTTTTCAACTAATAAAAGAGCAATCTATCTTTTTAAAAAATTAGGTTTTGAAGTAATTGGTATAAGAAAAAAACAATTCCTAATGGATTCAAATTACATTGATGAGATTCTAATGGAATTATGGATTGATGATTATATTATTCAAAATCAATAAAAATGTAAATGTTGATTTTAATAACTTAAAACAGCTATACATTTAGATATAAAATTTACATAGAAACCTATTAATAAGAATAAACTTTACCTTTTATTTAATGGGAATATTATTGATAGTTCTCCTTTTATGCTAAAATACAAAATTTGTGTAGCAGGTTCCAAGGGCGTTGGAAAATCTTCACTGATAACTAGATATGTAGATGATATATTCAGTGAGAAAACACAACAAACGATTGGGGTAGCTTTTAAAAGAAAAGAGGTTAAGATTAAGGAAAATCTAAGTATTGAATTGAATATATGGGATTTTGGAGGTGAAGAAAAATATCGAATTCTGTTTCCTGCATATGTGAATGGCGCTGCAGCAGCATTATTACTCTACGACACTACTAATAAGAGATCTTTGGATGAAATTAAGAATTGGGTTCAAATCATTGATAATAATTCCAACGAAATTATTAAGGTTACAATTGGTACGAAAACTGACTTAAAAGAACAACGCGAAATTTCTAAAGCTGATGCTATTAAAATTAGTACTAAATTCAACTGTTATGGAGATCCTATTGGCACTTCATCAAAAACAGGGGAAAATGTTGAAAAAGCCTTTCACAACGTAGTAGAAGGAATTATGGAACAAAATTTACAAGAATGCAAAAGTTGTAGGGAATTTTTTTCTAAAAAACTAAAATATTGCAGCTTTTGTGGAGAGGGAACAGAAATTAGTACCATCAGTTCATAAAAATTTTATAAATCTTCTTTCTTCCTCCTATAAAGGGATGGTGGAATTTTTACACTTTCTATTGGTTTGCTTTTAAGTCTTTGAATAAATACTTGAAGTTCCATCTTAGCATTTTCTATTGAAGATTCAATTTCTTTCTTTACATTTTCTACGCCAAGAACAAGATCTCCATGACTAGGAAAAAAACTATTAATTCGCAATGAGTTTAGAATTTGCAACGAGTTAATATACTCTGAAATTGAACCAGATTCATAAATGTTTGTAATTGCACCTTTATATAATGTATCACCTGTGAAGATATATTGCTTATCTTGTTCATAAATACAAATACAACCAGATGTATGACCAGGGGTCTCGATAATTTTTAAAACAACATTTCCTAAATCAATTATATTTCTATCCTCAAGCCATATGTTAATTCTCAAATTAGATAAATCTACATCCCACTTTTTCCCTTTTGTTATCAATTCATCAGTATGTTGGATTTTTGTGGCAGCCCACCTATGTGCTGCAATTGGACAATGAAGATAAGCATTAGAACTAATATGATCAAAATGTTCATGAGTATTGATCACTAAATTAATATCTTCAATTTTTAAGCCCACTTCAGTTGTAAGCAGATAATTTAGACTATTAAATTTTGTAATTATGCCAGTATCAATTAATACATTCAAATCCTCTCCAATAATTAGATAAATATGAGAACCCGCTCCCGTTGTATAAAATTGATACACATTAGGTTTAACAAGGTTTAATGTATAACCTATTTTTCCATAGATGTCATCCTTTTTAATTAATCGCGGTTGAAACAACACAGAATTATTATTTGACATATAGCTTCACTATAGAAATTAGTTTATTGTGATAATATTTTTAAAAGCAAGATTCAATAATAAAATAAAAATAATATTTAGAAATAAAGATAGACTTTTTTTTAATTTTACAAATCTAATTCCTTAAGTTTTACTATATTTACTTTAATATCTTCTTCTTTAAGTTTATATAACCTCCAAAATATTAAGGTTCCAGAAAACATGATAATCATCGGAAAAACTGACACTTGAAATCTTAATCCGAGCAATGCTAGTTGACTAGTTGCCCCTGATTTGTATCCTGTTAAAAGATTAACTAACCAAAAAACAAAAGCATTAATAGCTATACCAAACCTTGAGAAAAAAACATGCGTACCTTGGTAAATACCTTCCTTTCTTCTTCCTGAAATAATTGTTGCATTATCTATTATACTTGAAAAAAGTGGCATTGTCATACTAATTATAGCACCATCAACAAATCCGGCGATAATGAAAATTACTATTACAAATGGTAATCCCGATGGACCTAATGGAACACCTAATAATGGAAGTCCCATCAACCCCAATAAAATTGCCCCAATTAAAGCTACTTTTTTTATACCCAATTTAAATGAAAATTTATACCATAGATATGCTGCTCCAATTACGGCAAATATATAAGCAAGGGTAATTAATTCTCCCAACTTAGGTAACTGCAATATATCTTGAACGAAAAAGGGAATTGAAGCCATAATAATCCCCATAGCCGTAGTATACACTGTATAAAGTGCCATATAACCAATAAAGTTTTTATCTTTCAACGTTGTTATCAATCCACGGAAAAATGGTTCTCTCTCAACACTCACATCAAGACGATCGCGTCTTTCTCTCATTGTCTTATCTTCCCGAACTCCCGGGACCATTAATAATACAAATACTAACGCTAACCCTGTAGCAGTTAAAGCCTGGAAAGGATAGCCCAAATCTGGACCTAATTCATCAATTGTTAATACAGGTATCAAAACACCTAATAAAATACCCAAAGTTTCTAGCACAGTTGTAATTGCTCCACCTATTTTTCGATCTTTATCACTGCGGAATTTATCGGGGAATAATCCAATTCGATTAACATCCATCAAGGAAAAAGCAGTATCATTAACACATTGAACTATAAGAAACCAAAAAAATACACCTAATTGACCGAATAGAACAACAGAAGGAGCAGTGTACAGAAACATAGGAATAATCGCCCAAGGGATAGCACCCATCATAATAAAAGGAAATCTTTTACCCCAACGTTTAGTAAATCTAGATGATCTGTCACTAAGATGACCAAGTAATGGATCATTAAACATATTATAGATCATAAAGATAATCTGAGCGATTAGGAAGTAAGTTAAATTCAAACCAATATAAGATGTGTAATAATATGTTAGTTGTTGACCATAAATTTGACTAAACATTAGTCCTACTAAATTTCCTAGTTGAAATGACGCAATTGTTCTTTTCCGATATCTTCTTATCTCCACATTTCTGCTCTCTGTATTACTCATTTTTATTATAT